>DATBBB010000233.1:0-28230 GCA_036271215.1 Kofleriaceae bacterium
AGGCTCGCCTTCGTCGTCGAACGCAAAGCCGCCGTAGGCGCCAGTCGCCGTGGGATCGTCGACCAAGGTGATGAGCGCAGAGCCGAGGCCGAGGCCGAGGCCGAGGATAGACGGGTCGCGCGGGCCGCCGGTGGGCGCGGGGCTCGGGGAATTGCGTGGGGCACTGGTCGGCGCAGGGCTTGGGGAGCCAAGCGCGGACGCCGACGCGAGGACGGGTGGCCCGAGCCCGGCAACGGTGGCGGGGATGGCAGGACCGGGGACGCTCGGCTCGCGTGCAGATGCGAGCCCGGTCGGCGCGGCGGCGGTCAACCGGCCGCGGACCGCAGCGTCGAGGATGACCGCGACCACGCTGGGATCGAGCACGACCGTGCGCTCGCCGTCGTCGAACCCGCCCGGGGTCATCAGCTCGAGGGCCGTGGCGCTCGCGGCGGCGAGCTCGTCGGCAGACAGCGGTTGATCGTCGAGCCAGCCCGACCAGGCGCGCTCGACCTCGCCGATCACGGGGCGCGCACCATTCCACGCCGCGCGCGTCGCCGACTGGCGGATCCGGAGCAGGTGCTGCTCGCGGTCGTGGCCCGGCGCGACCGACCACACGACCGCGTCGTCGACATCGATGAACGCCGCGGCGTAGACGATCCGGCTCGACGGCGTGGCATCGCGCTGCAGCAGCTCGACGCGGTGGCGGAGGTCGTGCTCGTCGAGCAGCGGCGGCTCGGCCGGCACGTCGGGCGCGCGGCCGAAATCGATCGAGGCGCGCCGGTGTGACGCGCCGAGTGCGGTGACCGCGTCATCGATCCCGGCCGCCGTGAGCTCGGACGTCATGTGCTCGCGGCGCGCGCCGCCGCGGTCGCGCACGGTGAGCACGACGCCGTCGTGGCGCTCGCGGGCGAGGCCGGCCCCGACGACGTCGAGCGCGGCCGTGGTGCGGTGGCGCGAGACCGCGAGCGCGTGCACCGCCGGGTAGACCGCAGCGAGCCGCGCGACGGCGTCGTGCAGCCAGGTCCGGACCTCGCCGCTGACCTGGGGGGCGCGGCGGACCATCGGCGGGCGCCCGCCGCAGCCGAGGGCCCACAGCAAGGTCGACGCCGAGGCGACGCCGAATGCGCCGAGCATCTCGCGCCGATCGAAGCTCACCCGCGCAGCATGCCACGGGCCGCCGGCGCAATCCCGGTTCGCCGGTCACCGCGCGTCGTGCGTTCGAAGATCACCAGATCTGCCGGGCAGCGGCAGCCGAGGCAAGATCGTACCTACACCACAACGACGAGCGTGGGTGTGGTCGCAGCAGCCGGCACCAGAGAGAGCCTCACTCGAGGTTCACAATCCCTGCCAAGCGATCAGAATGAAACTAAAATCTCCGTACTGGCTCCGCACTGGCGACGAGCCCGCATTGCTGCGCAGGGTGGCGAGCCGCCGGGCCTAACACCCGAAAACCCCGAAGGTCAGTTCTTCGCCTTCTTGCCGGCGAAGTACGTGGTGGAGCGCTTCTGGCCCTTGGTGGTGACCGTGCCCTCCGAGATCAGCTTGCGAATCGGCAGCGCGAGATCCTTGGTGGTCGTGCCGAGTTGCTTGTTGATCTGCTCGATGCGCAGTCCCGGGTTCGCCTTGACGAAGCTGCCGAACCGCTCGGAGAGCGCCTCGAGGTCCGCCGGGGTGCGCTTGCCGCCGCGTCCGCCGCGCGGGCGGCCGATCCGGCCGAGGCTCGCCGGCGCTGCCACGGCGACGCCATTGGTGCCGCCGCCGCTGCCGCTGCCGCCGCCGCCGCCGCGCGGAGCGCGGCCGTTGAACGCCGACTCCAGCGTGTCGAGGGCAGCGCGCCGAGCGAGCTCGGTGATCTGCGCCACGAAACCTTGCACCGTACGATTCATCTCATTTTGGAAGTCGCTCATATCGGATCCTCATTCGAAGTACAGATAGAGATCAGTTGATGATCTGATTTCAGCATAGAAACGATCGCCATACAACTTGGATATGGTGGGTAAGTATGTTTTCTCGAAAGCCTGTCTACGACTGACCGGTGTTCGTAGCTGCGAATTGCCAGCTGCGAGGTCTTCCCACTCGGCATGTCGTACTTCCGACACATTGCTTGTCGGAACAGCCGTGCTCGAGACTGGGGAGGCAGGAGTCGCACCTTGCAGGACAATGGCCGGGGCTGTAAATCTCGTGGAATAGTATACTTACGGGCAATTCGGCAGCTGCAAGCGTGGGTCGGAGCCATGCGCAGTCGCAGGAACGAGCCGGCACTGCGGATCATCCAAGACGCTGCTACCACAATCTGACAGCCGGTTGACCGCTGCACCGAGTATTTTCGTCCGGGACGCGGCGGGGTATGTAGCCTGAGGCGGGGTTCTTCGACGAGGCTTTCCGCGCGTTCTGTGAATCTCGATCCAGAGAGCGTCACCTCACGGCGTAACCAACGGGACCCGATAGGTAATCCAGAGTGCGAACCGATTTCGTCGATGATGCAACCTGAGGCAGGTGGTGTGACCACGGTCGCGCAGGCGCAGCAGCTCCCAGCAAGCGAAGAATTGCACGAGGCGACGCGCGGGTGCCAGGGTAGGACTCGATCTGCCGCGATATCCCAGTCCAGATCGACGCTGTACCTGGAGGGTATCGGGTAACGAGCGACAGGAGATCTATCAGCCGGTAATCACGATCATTGCTATCATCGGACTATGTTTCGGCCAGTCGTGAGGAGAGCACCGGTAACTGATCTAGTGATCAGTAGGTCGAATTGCTGAGGCCTGTTCTGGGGCGGGTGCGACGAGCGGGACAGGGGCTCTCCATGTGGCCACACCGCGGGCTCGCTCACGCGCCGTGGCTCACGCGCCGCGGTCTCACGGGCAGCTAACCCCAGCGCTCGCCTGAGACGCGAGTCCGCGAGCGGCGATCTGCCTCCGGATAAGGCGCAGCCGGCGCCTGCGCCGGCAAGCCGATGGACAGGAGGCAGCGAACGTTTGTTCGACGCCCCTGAGATGACCCGGATCGCAAAGCAAATGTTGCGAGGTCGAGGCGCCGCCCTGGCCCTGAAGGACATCGAGGGCTATCAGGTGCGCTCTGGGGGTAGCTATCGCGACACCCGGCCGGAGCACGCCAAAACCGGCTCAGGCTGCGCCAGGGCGCGTCAGGGCAGCATCTGGGCGTCGTGGGAGTCGTTGCTGTCTGCAACGTCCGCCGGAGGGCCGCCGGCGCCAAATAGACGTCGCCGGACCGCTTCCCGCAGCGCCCCGGCCCAGTAATAGGTGACCGGCAGGACGATCAGGGTCAGCAAGGCAGACGAGATCGTCCCACCCACGACCACCACGGCGATCGGCCGCTGGGTCTCGCTGCCGATCGCGTGCGACATCGCCGCCGGCAACAGGCCCAGCGACGCGAGCAGGGCCGTCACCAGCACCGCGCGCAGGCGCTCGCGGGCGCCGTCCATGGTCGCGCTCCACGCCGGTTCGCCGCGGTCGAGCCGGGCCCGGATCGCGCTGACCACCAGCACGCCGTTGAGCACGGCCTGGCCGAGCAGCGCGATGAAGCCAACCGCGGCCGACACCGAGAGCGTCATCCCGACGAACGACAGCCCGAGCAGGCCACCGACCAGCGCGACCGGCATGTTGAGCAGGATGATCGTGGCGTCCCACACCGAGCCAAACGCCGAGAACAGCAAGAGGAATGTCAGCAGGATCGAGAGTGGTAGGACCAGGGTCAGGCGCTTCATCGCGCGCTGCTGGTTCTCGAACTCGCCACCCCACTCGAGGTCATAGCCGGTCGGCAGCTTGACCACCCCGCCGACCCGCTGCTGGGCCTCGGCGATGAACGAGCCGAGGTCGCGGTTGCGCACGTTCATCCGGATCCCGACGTAGCGCTTGCCGCTCTCGCGGGTGATCGCGGCGCGGCTGGTATCGAGCGAGACGTCGGCCAGCGCCCTGAGCGGGACCAGCCCACCGTCCTTGAGCGGCACCCGGAGGTTCGAGATCGTCTCGACGTTCTGGCGCGCGGCGACCGGCAGGCGGACGGTGACGTCGAACCGCTTCTCGGCGTCCCACAGCTCGGACGCATTGTGTCCGGACAGCGCAATCTCGAGGAACGACTGCAGGCTGCCGAGATCGAGATTCCACCGGGTCAGCGCCTCGCGGCGCGGCTTGATCGAGATCGCCGGCTGCAGCGACGCCTTGACGATGCCGAGGTCGGCGACGCCGGGGACCTTGGCGATCTCGGCCTCGATCTTCTCGGCGATCGTCTGGAGCTGGTCGAGGTCGTCGCCGTACAGCTTGACTGCAACTTGCCCGAATTGACCGCTGATGTTCTCGGCGACGTTGTCGCGGATGGGCTGACTGAAATTGTATTCCAGGCCCGGAATCGCCTTGAGGTTGCGATTCATGACCTCGACGATGTCATCCATCGACTTGATCTCGGGCCGCCACTGGTCCATCGGCTTGAGCTTGACGAAGACTTCGAGGTTGTTGAGCAACGTCGGGTCGGTGCCGTCCTCGGGCCGGCCGAGCTGGCTCATCAGCTCGGTGACCTCCGGCAGATCCTTGCGCATCAGCGCGGTGACCTTGGGGGTCAGCTTGCGGCCCTCGGTCAGCGAGATCGTCGCCGGTAACGTGTAGGTCACGTACAGCGCGCCCTCGTTGAGCTCGGGCAGGAACTCGGTGCCGAGCCGCGGCGCGAGCGTGATCCCGGCGGCCACCAGCGAGCCCGCGAACACGAGCACGGCGAACGGGTTGCGCATCGCGGTGGTCAGGGCCGGCAGGTAGGCGCCGCGCGCGATCTTCAGCAGCGGCGATTCGCGCAGCTTGCGGTGGCGGCGCAGCGCGAAGAAGCACAGCACCGGCACCAGGGTGAAGCTGACGATCATCGCGCCCATCAGCGCGCTGACCACGGTGTGCGCCATCGGCGCAAAGATCCGGCCCTCGACGCGCTGCAGCGCGAAGATCGGCAGATACGCCGCCACGATGATCAGCAGCGAGAACAGGGTCGGCCGGGCGACCTCGCGCGCGGCGTCGAAGATCGAGTCGACGCGCTGCGCGGCAGACTTGCGTTGATAGGCCTCGCCGGCGGTGTGCTCGAACACGTGCTCGACGAGGATCACCGCGCCGTCGACGATGATCCCGAAGTCGACCGCGCCCATCGACAAGAGGTTTGCCGACATCCCGCGCATGTGAAGATAGATGAACGACGCCGCGAGCGACAGCGGGATCACCAGGGTCACGACCAGCGACGCGCGCACCGACAGCAGGAATGCGAACAGCACCAGACTGACCAGGATCGCGCCCTCGGCGAGGTTGTGAAACACGGTGTCGAGCGTGGTGTCGACGAGATCGGTGCGGTCGTAGAACGGCTTGATCCGGATGTTGGGCGGCAGCGAGTGGGCGTGGATCTCGACGATCCGGTCGCGCAGCGCCGCGAGCACGACCGACGGGTTCTCGCCGCGCCGCATCAGCACGATGCCCTCGATCGCGTCGAGGTTGGTGCCGCGGGTCACCACGCCCTGGCGCGGCGCATAGCCGACCGAGACCGCCGCGACGTCGGACAGCTTGACCGCCACGCCGGTGTGGAACCCGACCCGGACCTTGCCGATGTCGTCGACCGACTTGAACGTGCCGATCGATCGGATCACGAACACCTGCTCGCCGCGCTCGATCGTGCCACCCGACGCGTTGGCCGACGCGTTGGACAGCGCCTGGAACAGGTCGTCGAGCACGACGCCGAGCGCCGCCATCTTCGTCGGGTTGGGCTCGACGTGGACCTCCTGGATCAGCCCGCCGTACGACACGACGTCGGCGACCCCGGGCACCCGCATCATCGCCGGGCGCACCGTCCAGTCCTGCAGCGTGCGCAGGGTCATCGGGTCCGCGCCCGGGCCCTCGAGCGTGTAGCGATAGACCTCGCCGATCGGGGTCGCCAGCGGCCCCAGGTCCGGCGAGATCCCGGGCGGCAGGTTGGCGTCCGGGATCCGCTCCATGATCTGCTGGCGCGCGATCAGCGGCTCGACGCCGTCATCGAACGTCAGGGTCACCGCCGACAGCCCGAACAGCGACACCGAGCGCAGCCGGAACAGCCCGGGCACGCCGTTGAGCGCGCGCTCGAGCGGGATCGACACCCGGCGCTCGACCTCCTCGGACGGCTGCCCTGGATACAAGGTGATGACCTGGACCTGGGTATCCGTGGGGTCGGGGAACGCCTCGATCGTCAGGTGCTGGTAGGCGTAATAGCCGCCCGCGAGCACCGCGATCGCCAGGATGAACGTGAACAAGCGCGCCGTCAGCGCGCCTCGGATCAGCCGATCGATCATGGGGGGCGACCTTTAATTATCGAGCTGGATCTGGTTGTCGAGCAGGATCGCACCCTGGACCACGACGGGATCTTGCGGCTTGAGGCCGGCGAGCACCGGGACCTTGCCGCCGCTCGGCGAGCCGACGGTGACGTCGCGGTGGATGAACGCCTTGTCCTTGTCCTGGATGTAGACGTAGCTCTTGGCGCCGTCGGACATCACGGCCTCCGCCGGCAGCGCGACCATGGCCTTGGTCGGATCGAAGAACCGGATCTGGGCGTAGGCGTTGGGCCGCAGCACGCCCTCGGGGTTGGCGAGCTTGACCCGGACCGGGACGGTGTGGCGCTCGGGGTCGACGACCGCCGACACCTGGTCGATCACGCCCTCGAGCTCGGTGTCGCCGACCGAGACCTTGGCCTTGGCGCCCGCGGTCAGCGAGCCGACGTCGCCCTCGAACAGGTCGGCGACGACCCACACGAACGACAGGTCGGCGATCGCCATCACGGTGCCGCTCGTGGTGTCGACCTCCTGGCCGACCGACAGGTTCTTCTCGACCACGACGCCGTCGCGCGGCGCGGTCACGGTGAACGCGGCCTCGCCGGCGCCCGACACCCGGAGCGAGGCGAGCTTCTGCTCGGACAGCTGGACCGCGAGCTCGGCTTCGGCGAGCTGCTGCTTGGAGGCGACCAGCTCCTTGCCGGGCAGCGATTGCGCGTCGACCAGCGCCTGGGTGCGGTCGAGGTTGAGCTTGGCGGTGTTGCGCTCGACGATCGCCTTCTCGCGATCGGTGCGCATGTCGGCCAGGCTCGGGCTGGCGATCGTGTACAGCGGCGCGCCGGACTTGACGCGCTGGCCGCGATCGACCGCGATGTTGGTGACCCGGCCGGCGAGCGGCGTGCCGAGCCGCGAGGCGCGGCCTTCGTCGAACACGATCCGGCCGGGCACCGGATCGGTCCAGTGCGGCTCGGCGGCCTCGGCCGGCGCGACCTTGATCACCGCCCACTGCGGCGCGTCCTGGGTCAGCTTGACGCTGTTGGAGCCCACGGTCATGCCGGGCGCCGGGGCCTCGACCGGCGGATCCGGCCGGTGGTAGCGGCACGCGAGGCCGATCGTGCCCGCTCCGAGGAGCAGCGCGCCGATCAGGACCGGGATCCGCATCGGGTTGCGGTTGGGTTTGGAGGTGCCGGGGCTGGGCTCGGCGGTGGACGCTTGATCGGTCATGACGGTCTCCGGACAGCGCGCGCCGCCTGATCGTCGAGCCCCAGGGCCTGACGCAGCTGCGCGCGGACATTGAACAGGTCGAACCGGGTATCGAGGAGCTCGAGCAGCAGCTCGCGGTGGGCGCGCTCGGCGAGCAACAGCTCGGCGAGGCCGGCCTGGCCGAGGTCGAACGCGCGCCGGGTCTGCTCGACGATCTGCGCCGACTTGGGCACCGCGGAGGTCTCGAGCGTGGCGACCGTGGCCTCGAGCGTGCGGCGCTGGGCGCGCAGCGCCTCGATCTCGCCGTGCGCGACGTTGGCCGAGGCCTCGTCGTCGGCGATCTGCGACCGCGCGGTCGCGCGCAGCGCGGCGGCGTCGTGGTTGCCGCGGTCGAACACCGGCAGCGGGAAGCTCAGCGAGACCAGCCCGGTCTGCTGCTGGTTGCCGGCGACGGTGAGGTTGTCGTAGGTGTAGCCCACGCCGAGCGTGAGGTCGGGGATCGCGCGGTGCTCGGCGAGCGTGGCGTCGGAGTCGAGCGCCTGGACCTCGAGCTTGGCGGCGAGCCGGGTGGCGCGGGCCTCGATCGCGGCGCCGATCGCGGGCGCGGTGTCCGGCAGCTGCGGCGGCAGCGGCGCGCCGGCGTCGAGCGAGGCCGGCTCGCTGATGCCCTCGGTGGAGCACGGTGCGTGCATCAGCGCGGCGCAGCTGGCGATCGCGGTGGCGACGTCGGCGTCGGCGCGGCCGAGCTGGAGCTCGAGCTGCTGGGTGTCGAGCTCGATCCGCGAGTACTCGGCGCCCGACAGGTCGGCGTGATCGCGGCGGACCTGCTCGAGCGCCTGCTGCTTGCGCGCGGACTCGAGGTTGGCGGCCATCGCCGCGCGCCGCGACGTCACGTACGCGAGCTTGCCGAGGATCGTGATCGCCTCACCGAGGCGGCTGCCGAGCGCCGCGGTCGCGAGCTCGCCGGCCTCGTCGACCCGCAGGCTCGCCGAGTGCTTGCGCGGGCCGCGCTTGCCGAGCTCGATCAGCTCGCTGACCCCGACCGAGATGTTCGTGGTCTGGTTGAGGCCGAGTCGCGGCACATCGGGGTTGGTCCTGCCGAACACGAAGCCGCCGACGGTCGCGGAGATCTGCGGATTGGGCAGCACGCCGGCCTGCTCGCTGGTGGCGAGCGCCGCCTCGCGCTTGGCCCGCGCCGACTCGATCTGCAGGTCGTGCTCGGCGAGCCAGGCCGCGAGCTGGGCGGGATCCGAGAACAGCGGACGAACGGCAACCTGTTCGTCGGCGTGTGCGCGCATCGGCGCAAGTCCCTCCACCAACAGGCAAACGGCGGCAAGCGCGCCGCGAGACCACACGCGAGACCACAGACGATGCACGGCGAGGTCCACGTGCATGGCAGGGGCCATTCCAACCTGCGTTGTGCGGCATCATATCCGAGTCAAATCGACACGTTCGCGGGTACCAAGCTGCCCCACAGTCCAAGTCTTCGACGTCAATCCCGGCGAGCGTGTCGAATCGACCCACCTGGTCGGCTGGTCTCGACGGAAATGCCGGGAGTCAAACCGGGCGGAACGAGCGATTCTGACCGCGGGTTCGGGGCTGTCTGCCTCGCTGATCCACTCAAATCACCTCGGGTGAATTGCCCCTCCGGGATGGGCATCGATGGGCTCTGAATGGGCATCGATGGGCCCTGATGGGCATCGATGGGCATCGATGGGCATCGATGGGCATCGGGGTGGGATACAGCCCCAGGTGCGATCGTTGCTATGGTCGTGGGTCGACCGGCGCGGCCGGACTCCCGGATCTCATGAAGCTGGTCGCGAAGTACACGCTGGTCCTGGTTGCCGCGATCGCGATCGCGCTGTCGCTGATCACGGTCTATCGGATGAACTCCGATCGCGAGAGCTTCGAGAACGACATGGGGATCGATCACCGGGTGGTCGGCCGCGTGCTGCAGGCGATCGCGGTCGATCAGTGGCGCGAGCAGGGCGTGCTCGGCTCGTCGCGTGGCCCGCAGCTGATCCAGCACCTGATCGATCGCGCGAACGACACCGGCGGCCCGACCCGGTTCGAGTGGAAGCTCGGCGCCGGGCCGCACGACGAGGTCCGCGGCGTCGAGGGCGACGAGTACGTCTCGCGGTTCCCGGTCCGGGTGTCCGGCGTCGTGGTCGGGGCGATCATCGTCCGCGAGTCGTTGTACGACACCGAGCGCCTGGTCCACCACGGCATCGTGATCAGCGTGATCAGCGTCGGGCTGGTCGTCGGGCTGTCGCTGGTGGCGTCGCTCGTGCTCGGGCGCTGGCTGGTCGGCAAGCCGATCAGCCGGCTGGTCGACAAGGCGCGCCGGGTCGGGCGCCGCGAGTTCGGCGGCGCGGTCGAGCTGCGGCGGACCGACGAGCTCGGCGAGCTGGCCTCGGCGATGAACGCGATGAGCGGTGAGCTGGCGCAGGCGCTGTCGCAGATCACGATCGAGACCGACGCCCGGGTCCGCGCGGTCGAGCAGATGCGCCACGCCGACCGGCTGTCGACCGTGGGCAAGCTCGCCGCCGGCATCGCCCACGAGCTCGGCACGCCGCTCAGCATCGTCGCCGGCCACGCGCAGATGATCGCGAGCCGCGAGGTCGCCGGCGACGCCGCGCTCGACAGCGCGCACGCGATCGACCGCGAGGCCACCCGGATGAGCCGGATCGTCCGCCAGCTGCTCGACTTCGCGCGCCGCCGCGGCCCCGAGGGCTCGACCAGCGACGTCAAGACGATCGCCGAGCGCTGCCTCGCGTTGCTCGCGCCGATGGCGGTCAAGGCCGGGGTCGAGACCGAGCTGCGGATCGGCGCGCCGATCCACGTGCTGATCGACGAGAACAACCTGCAGCAGGTGCTGACCAATCTCTTGGTCAACGCGCTGCAGGCGATGCCGAGCGGCGGCGCGCTGCGGGTCTCGGCGGCGCTCGAGCGCGGCGCCCCGCCCGACGAGCCGCGCCGGCCGATGGCGCCGTGCGTGCGGATCGACGTCGCCGATACCGGCAGCGGCATCGCGGCCGAGGCGCTCGCCCACATCTTCGAGCCGTTCTTCACGACCAAGCAGCCGGGCGACGGCACCGGCCTGGGGCTCGCGGTGATCTACGGGATCGTGTCCGACCACCGCGGTTGGATCACCGTCGACACCAGCGAGCGTGGTACGACGTTCTCGATCTACCTGCAGGAGGCACCCACGTGACCAAGGCGAGCGTACTCGTGGTCGATGACGACGCCGGAATGTGCGCGATGCTGAGCTCGCGGCTGACCAACCGCGGGTTCCGCGTGGTGACCGCGTCGACCGGCACCGACGCGATCGAGATCGTCCAGCACGACGACATCGAGGTCGTGGTCAGCGACGTCAACATGAAGGGCATGAACGGGGTCGAGCTGTGCCAGCGCCTGCTCGAGCACCGGCCGCAGCTGCCGGTCGTGCTGATCACCGCGTTCGGCTCGATGGAGCTCGCGATCCAGGCGATCCGCGCCGGGGCCTATGACTTCGTGCCCAAGCCGTTCGAGATCGATCAGCTGGTGATGGCGATCGAGCGCGGGGCGACCCTGGCGCGGCTGACCGACGAGGTCCAGCGGCTGCGCCGCGCGGTCGCGCCGGTCGGGTTCGGCGAGCTGATCGGCGAGAGCCCGCGGATGGCCGAGCTCTACACGCTGCTGGGCAAGATCGCCGCGTCGTCGGCGCCGGTGCTGATCACCGGCGAGAGCGGCACCGGCAAGGAGCTGGTGTCGCGCGCGATCCACGCGTCCGGCGAGCGCGCCGGCGGGCCGTTCATCGCGGTCAACTGCGCGGCGATGCCGGCCCAGCTGCTCGAGAGCGAGCTGTTCGGCCACGACAAGGGCGCGTTCACCGACGCCAAGACCGCCAAGCCCGGGCTGTTCGTCGCCGCGCGCGGCGGCACGATCTTCCTCGACGAGATCGGCGAGCTGCCGCTCGAGGTCCAGCCCAAGCTGCTGCGCGCGCTGCAGGAGCACGCGGTCCGCCCGGTCGGGGCGACCAGCGAGGTCGCGTTCGATGCCCGGCTGATCGCGGCGACCAACCGCAACCTCGAGACCATGGTCGAGGACCACACGTTCCGCGAGGACCTGTACTTCCGGATCAACGTCCTGTCGGTCGAGCTGCCGCCGCTGCGCAACCGCGGCGGCGACGTCCTGGTGCTCGCGAGCCACTTCCTCGACCGGATCGCGGCGCGCGCGCGCAAGCGGATCGTCGGGTTCTCGCCCGAGGCGGCGCAGAAGCTGATGGCGTACGTGTGGCCGGGCAACGTGCGCGAGCTCGAGAACTGCATCGAGCGCGCGGTCGCGCTGGCGTCGTTCGATCAGATCGCGGTCGGCGACCTGCCCGAGAAGATCCGCGCGTTCCGCTCGACCCAGATCGTGCTGAGCAGCGACGATCCGAGCAGCTTCGTCACGCTCGACGAGCTCGAGCGGCGCTACGTCGCGCGCGTGCTCGACGGGATGAACGGCAACAAGGCGGCCGCGGCGCGCGTGCTCGGGATCGAGCGCAAGACGCTGTACCGGATGCTCGAGAGGTGGGGCGAGCACACGCCGGGCGACTGAAAAACGCGCTGCGGAACCCGCCTCGCCCAGCCGGGCCGGGGCCAACTTCCTACCCGACAGCGTTGCGAGCGACGTTACGAGACGTCGACTATCGGGTGGTTACTCTGCGACGCCCTTATTGCGGAAAGAGCCGCGAGTAGAATTCCCGAACGGCGAGCACAGCGTCTGCACGTAGCGTCGCCTCGTCGATCTCGGGGTGATCGATCTGCATCTGCGTCGCATAAGCTTCGGGACCCTGGTTGCGAGGCTCGTGAAAGTTCGCTGCGAGCTCGTCGAACGATGTACGAACTGCACCAACCAAGTCGGCGCGAAAGCGCGCCAGTACCGCATCTGCAGCATCTTGCGGGCCGCCGGCATCGTTGTGCTGGAGCACGAACGCGATATCGTACCAATCTTTGGGCTTACGTCGCGAACGAGCGGCCGCCGACTTGGCGAGCAAGAAACCCGGCGAGGCCGGTGACGTTCACTTCAACAGTTCGGAGGTCGTCGCCTATCTTGCTGCGCAAGGTCTGGACGACCACATCGCGCGCCGCGAAACCGGTGCCGCGTAGGTTGGCGGCTCCTAGTGCGGTGCACCCATCGAACGTCAGTTCGACGTTCGCGGCGAACTCTGTCTGGTCAGCGAGCAGCTCGAACTTCACCACCGCTCGGTCGATGCCTGGGGATGTCCATCTCCACACCTTGCCTGTGGGTTGAAACTCGGCATCCCTCAGTGCTTGCTCAAGACGAACGACGTTGACGGAGCCGCACGCGATTTCAAGGTCCACCTGAACATCGACGTCAGTCGTGCCGGCGTGCTCGTAGTTGCTATGGCTGCAAAGAAGTTCTGGCACGAGGCCGCCGAGCACCACGAATTCTGGTCGAGCGCCATAATGGTGGACCACACGAACGAGGCCGGCTTCAGCGGCGGCGCGTGCGAGTCGCGACCGTTCAGGTTCATCTTCCATCGAAGACCTCCAGCAGGTGCTCTGCTGCTTCCTCTCCACGGACGCCAGTTCCACGAAGGTCTACGTACACCCTCGGCCAAGGCGCGACGCGCATATCTTTGACCGTGCGCGCTAGCAACCGCGTGCTGGTGGTCGGAAACGGGGCAAGGGTTAGCCTGCCGCCTTCAATGGGTCGTAGATCCGATCTCAGCGCGAGCGCTTCGAGTGTGGCGAACGATTCGGCTTCTACGTAGACACTTGCCGAGCTGACGGTGGTGAGTAGCGGCGCCATGACTGCTGCGGCGGTGGGGCCCGTCGCTGCCCAATCGATGCCCTGATCTGTCCACCGGCGGCCCAGTTCCACCAACCCACGAACTGGATCGCGCCAGGTAACTCCGACGAGGAGCGCCAGTGTTGTCGGGCTCGCCGATGCTTCGGATGCGTAGGCCTCCAACAGATTTCGTTTGTCCTCCACACGCCGTCCTGACGCGCGTCCCCGGCTAGCGTGAGCTACCAGAAGACCACGATCAGCCAAGAGGCGCAGAGCATTTCCGCACGATCCCCCGGAGAGCCCGGTCGCACGGTGGGTTGCGGAGACGGTAGGCTGCACACCGCACAGGAGTGCCTCCGCTACGCTGAGAACTGCCGGGGTCCATCGCTCCTCTTTGTTTGACGGGGAAGGCCGCTGGCCGGTACGCGAGGAAGGCCGCTGGCCGGTACGCGAGACAACGATCGTGCCGACCGCGATCTCGGCGGCTCCGAGTTCGTCGACCCAGCCGACCCGTAGTTGCGCCAACGCTTCCTGTGCTCCAGGTGACATGCGGCGAGCCACCACCACATCTGGCTGTACCTTCTGGGCTGCGAGCGCACGGACCTCGCTCGGAATGCCAGCTGGTAGCCATTGCACCCGGAAACGGCGGCCAGCGACTCGGACATCCGCAACGTCGCCCTCGGCTGAGATCAGCTTGAGCTCGCTCCATGGAGGGAAGACGGCACGTAGCGCATTCAGGATGCGCTCGGAGATCTTCGAGAGGCCGCCGGCTGGCTGCAATGTCCAACCAATATACTTACTCCACATCCGATGTGAAGTATGGTCGATGAGTGTACATTTAGAAGCTAATTACATGAAATTAGAACACTCGGTGCATGGCCCGTTTTTTGGGTCCCTAGGAAAGCGAATCTCGTGCTAACATGGCACGATTTTTGTATATTGTCACGCTTCGCGCGGGAGTTTGGCGGTTCCTCGGCGTCGCCGGGCCGTGCGCTGGACGATTCTCGGCCGGCCCGCGCTCGGTCTGGGTCGTACGAACCACTTGCGATCCGGCCTGGGTCGACGTACGGTCGTCTAATTATTAATTAATAATAACAAATGGTTGCGTAAATAATTGGCAGCGCCGCGCGCTCCGTGGCTGCCCGCGACCGGCGCGGCGTTGCGGTTCACGTTCGCGACAGCGCGGACGCTCAGGACGCCCACCTGGTGGGCGCGCCGAACCGCCCGGCGTCCACCGGTCGCTCAGCTGCAGCGCACGCAACTGCATGACCTCGTCCACTCGTGGTGTGCTTCCACCGAGCGCCCGGCCGCTTCATGCGGACCGAGACCAGGCTCTTGCACGTGGCCTCGACGTTGCCGCTGCCGATCGGCAGGCCCTCGTGGCGGGCAGCGGCGCACTTCATACCAGGTCCACTCGCCAGGTACTCGGACAGCGGCTCGATGCCGGCGGTCGGAGCCGCGGCGGCGCCAGCCGGCGCCGAAACCACCTGAGCACCCGACGCCGCGATCTCAGTAGACTGCAGCATGGACCCTATCGAAGAACTGCACGCCGCAATAGCCCGCGGGGCACAGAAACACGCCGAGGATCTCGCCGCTGGACGTGCACGCATCGGGGGCCTCTGGGCGCGACCGGACTATCTGCGGTCGTACCTTGCCGCGTCGCGGATCCTAGTCCGGGAAGCGCGCTCCACGCACTCATTCAACAAGCTCGCCGTCGCATGCGCCTACCAACAACGCCACACGCTCGAGCTGGCACTCAAGTCGCTCATCGAGATGTTTCATGTCGTGGCCGACGACGCCGATGAGATCGCACGCATCCAGGGCAGCCCCACGATGAGCACGGCGCCACCGCCAGCTGAGGTCGACCGACTTACCTCGTCCCACGATCTCGGCGCGCTGCTGTGGGACCTTTGCGCCGCCCACCAGCGCGAAGCTGGCGCCGGCGCCCACTACCGCAAGCTTCCCGATGACCTTGTTTCGCTTGTTGCCGACTTCGGTGCTCTCGAGAGCCAGCAACCGCCGCGACTGCGCTACCCGACTGTATACGTGAAGACGACGAAACGACATGAGTCCAGCTTTGAGAATGAAAGCGTCGTTCCCATTGAACGGCTGCAAGAGCGACTAGAGGCAGTCATTGATGAGCTGTTCGGAGACGAGGACTACAACAAGCCGAACGATTCGCTTGGTCGTGAGCTCGACAACGTCATGCATGGGCAATCTCAGGAGCTCTACTCGTTGGGCGCCCCTACATGACACCGGCGCGCCGGGTGGCGAGCACCGTCGCCCGCGATCTGCTGGCGCTGGCCAGGCCCCCTCGCTGGCGCGGCGACCGTCGGTGAGGCGCATCGGCTGGCGCTGCGCATCACACCGCCGATGACGGCACCGGCGGATTCAAGCTGCGGTGTCAGACCTCCGATTTCCGCAGCGCGTAGCGCGGCGGTCTGCGGTGGTCGAACTCGCCGCGGTCATCGCCGCCCACGTGGTCACCGTCGATGTACGCACACGGCGCGATGGGCGTCGTACTCGCTGACATGCACGCGTTTCAGGCACCAGTCGCATTGCCGGGACTCCTCGAGAGCCCACCCGGCGCGACGAGGAGGTACGAACGCAAGCGTGGCTTCCGGTGTCGACACCTGCGCCTCGCGCACGACGTCCGCGAGCTTGGGAAGATCGGAGCATCGAGCATCCGGGTCCAGCGAGAAGACGTAGTACGGGCGAGCGCAGCGCTCCTCTCGACGAGCGAAGTGGACGTGACCGAGATAACGATACGCATACACGTCTGACACGGGAGATCGGTACGCGTAGAAGGCCCGGATCGGCGAGACAGTGCGCAGCTGAGTGTTGTTCGTTCCATCGGCATCATCGATCTCCATCCACATCTCGGACGCGTTCGCGTCGAAGACGTTCGCGTAGTCGTGTGCGTTGTGCTGCACGAGCATCAAGACCAGACCACGGACGTCGTCGTGGGCGCAGCTCACGGAGCACTGCAACTGCACACTCGGAATGTGCTGCATGACGTAGTAGCGTTCGTAGCGCCTGTTCGGCTCGAACATGACCCGCATCATACGTCGCGAGGGTCGCAGCTTGCGGGCGAACGGCGGACGTGGTCCGGAGTGGTCGAGTTCGCCACGGTCCGCGGTGGTCGAACTCGCCGGTCACCGCCGCCCACGGGCGGGGGCGGCGATCCGCGCCCGCACCGTTGCGCGGATCGCTTCCTTCACTTGCGCCCACCGCGCCGACACCGCCGCGAGATCCAGTGGCGCCGAGCCGTCCGCGCGCGCCTCGCGCTCGACCTCGGCCATCAACGCGCGCAACGGTTCCGCCACGCCGGTCCAGGACACGGGAAGCTAGAAGTCTTGCTCGCTCAGGATCTTCACGGATGAAGCAAGTTTGATCTACGCGGCGATCCGGGCCTCCTGCGTCATTTGTTCGAACAGGTTCTCGCGGGTCTTCCAGGCGCGGCGAAGCTGATCGGAGGCGTCGTCGGGAAGCTGCGGCTCCAGACGATCCAGGGTCGGGCGCACGACACGCACGTAGGTCTTGGTGTTATCGAGCGGGCCTGATGATGTCCATCAGCTTCGGGGCGATGCCAGTCAGTCTGGGTGATGGTCATCGGCTTGGCCGCGAGCCCGGCAGACAGACGATGGCCATCGAGCCGCCGACTCGATGGATCCGTGATCGCGATGGCCAGCACCAGGTGGCCGTAGCTCCGGCAGGGGCGAGATGGGCCGGCGCGCTGCAGGCGGAGCCGGAGATAGCGCGTGCGCGATGGCCGCGCGCTCCTTGCCCCGCGTCTGAGCCCCTGGCGAAATCAAAACGTGACCTATCCAAACCATGTGTGTCGAACGCCTGCCAATTTGGCAGAGCGGCGGTACTCCAGGGGCTTGCTACTTCCAACGGGATTTGCATCGATCGCAAGTACTTGGAAGGGTTGCAGTGCGTTGCCAACATGGAGGTTCTCAACGCACCTTCTGGTCCTCGTAGACGTGAGTCCACTCCGGTGGCGGTTCCCGCGCTGCGGGCCCCGATGGCGTCGTGATCGCTGCGCTTCCGGTCGGCGGCTATTCGTCGGCCGGTGCGGGCTCGCCGGCCGGCTCGGCCGGCTCGGGGCTGTCGCGTGACTCATCCGGCGTTGCGACCCGGGCGCCCTCGGCCGCGTGGTCGGCCGCCTTGTGCGGCCGCCGCGCCGCGAGCTTGCCGCCGGGCGCGCCGCGGTCCATCCACGCCGCCACCCGGTTGAAGTCGTCGAACCGGGTCAGCTTGCCGTCGGCGCCGAGGAACGCCATGACCACGGCGCGGTGATCGAACCGGGCGCCGGTGATGAAGCAGTAGCCGGCGGGCTTGGTGTAGCCGGTCTTGCCGCCGATCACGTCCCACTTGCCGGCGACCAGCGGCTGGTTGGTCGAGGTGTAGTGGATTCTCGCGTAGTGGTCCTTGGAGACGATCTCGGCGGTGTCCTCCCGCAGGATCTCGGCGAGCACGTCGTCCGCGAGCGCGGCGCGCAGGGCGATCGCCATGTCGCGGGCGGTGGACGTGTTGCCGCGCAGGCCGTTGGGATCTGTGAGCTTGGTCCGCTTGAGATGCAGATCCTTGGCCACTTGAGCCATCGCCGCGACCAGCTCATCCGGAGTCATCCCGGCGGCGCGGCCCAGGGCGGTCGGGGCGCGGTTGTCCGAGGCGATCAGCATCGCGCGCAACAGGTCCTTATTATGGAACTTTTGTCCCACATCGAGCCGGGTTCGGGCGCCGCCCACGGCGAACTTGGCGTCGATCTTGGTGATCGCGGTCCAGCCGTCGAGCTCGAGCTTCTTGCGGACCGCGAGCGCGACGAAGATCTTGGTGGTCGACGCGATCGGGCGGATCTCGTCGGCATCCTTGCCAAAGATCTCGTCGCCGGATGCCGCATCGAGCACCACCGCCGACTTCGAACGGATCTCGGGCAGGCCGTCCGCCCGAACAGAACGGCTTGCCAGTGCCCCGAGGGCAGCGCACAACACCAGGGTCCGCATGGGGATCCATCGTGACACGGGCTGCGTCATGCCGCGACTTTCCCGCCCGACAAGGATAAGATGATGCTTGGCGGAGACTCCATGGACCCCCAGCAAGGGCCCGCGCAGCCAGACTTTCTCATCGGGCAAACCATCGGCAACTATCGGGTGACCGAGAAGTTGGGCGAGGGCGGTATGGGGTCCGTGTATCTGGCGTTGCACCCGACGATCGGCAAGAAGGTCGCGCTCAAGGTCCTGCACTCGGAGTTCTCCAACAACCAGGACGTCGCGACCCGGTTCTTCAACGAGGCCAAGGCGGTCAACGACATCGGCCACCCGAACATCGTCGACATCGTCGACTTCGGGATCATCCAGGCCGGGGGCGGCCATGACCAGCTGGTGTACTTCATCATGGAGTACCTGGCGGGGATGACCTTGTCCCACCTGATCCGGACCGAGTCGCCACTGCCGCCCGAGCGGGCGCTGACGATCGCGCTGCAGGTCGCCGATGCGCTGAGCGCGTCGCACAAGTGCGGCATCGTCCACCGCGACCTCAAGCCCGACAACATCATCCTGTTGCAGCGCGGCCGCGAGCGCGACTTCGTGAAGCTGCTCGACTTCGGGATCGCGAAGCTGACCGGCGGCAGCGCGATGGGCTCGCACCGCACGCGGACCGGCATCGTGATGGGCACGCCGGCCTATATGTCGCCCGAGCAGTGCGAGGGCCGCGACTCGGTCGACCTGCGCACCGACATCTATGCGCTCGGCATCGTGATGTACGAGATGCTGACCGGCCGGGTGCCGTTCGTCGGCGAGGGCTACGGCGAGATCCTGGTCCAGCACCTGACCCAGCGGCCGATCCCGGTCTCGCAGTTCCGCATGTTGCCGCCGCACGTCGAGGTCGTCGTCATGAAGGCGCTCGAGAAGCGCCCCGACCTGCGGTACCCGACGATGGAAGAGTTCATGCGCGCGATGGCCGATCCGGTCGGCTACGTCGAGGCGCACGGCGGGGTCGGCGGGTTCCTGCAGCGCCAGCTGATGCCGTCGAGCGCGCCGCTGCCGTCGGTGCGGCTGACCCCGGCGCCGCTGACGCCGATGACGCCGCCGCCCGGCTCGCTGATGGCACCGAACTTCGCCACGCCGGCGCCGACCACGCTGAACTCGGCTGCCGGGTCGCGGATGGGGCTGCAGGGCACGGCGACCCAGCGTCCGGCCAGCAAGGCCGGCATCTTCATCGGCGCGGCGGCGGCCGTCGTGGTCGCTGCGGTGATCGCGATCGTGATCGTCGCGACCGGCAAGGACAAGATCCCCGACGTCGGCAGCAACGTGGCGAGCGGCAGCAGCGACGGCAGCGGCAAGCTCGCCGCCAACGATCTCGGCAGCGCGGGCGGCACGACCGGGACCGGCAGCGCGGCGACCGGCAGCGCAGCGGCGGGCAGCGCAGCGGCGGGTGGCCCCGGCGCCGGCAGCAGCCTTCCGCCGACGATTCCACCGACGATCCCGGAGACCGGCAGCGCGGCCGGCTCGGACGGTGCGCTCGCGGGCTCGGCCGGCTCGGCGGGTTCGGGCGCCGGCAGCGGCGCCGGATCAGCCACCGAGCCCGGGCCGGGCAGCGGCCATGGCGGTGGCGAGGCCACGGTCCCGATCGACACGATCGTCGAGATCGGCGTCATCTCGACCCCGCCGGGCGCGCACATCTTCGTCGACGGCGCCGATACCAGCAAGATCACGCCGGCGCACCTCCGGATCCCGCAGCTCAAAGGCAAGAAGCTCAACGTCTCGCTTCGGCTCAAGAACTACACCACCACCACGTTCAAGGTCGATGCCGGCGAGAGCTCCGAGCAGCGCTACGAGCTGGTGAGGATCACCAAGGGGCCCACGCCGGTGGCGGGCTCCGGCGGCTCGGGCAGCGCCAGCCACGTCGGCTCGGGCAGCGCCAGCCACACCGGCTCCGGTGGCCCCAAGCCGAACCAGGATCCCGACGGCCTGATGAAGCCTTGAAGATGAGTCCTGAAGATGAAGCCTTGAAGATGAGGCCTTGAAGTGCTCGTGACTAGCTTGGAGAACCGATGAGGAAGATCTGGATTGCGACGATCCTCTTGGCACCCACACTCGCGTGGGCGGAGCCGAGGACCGCCGCCGAGTGGTACAACGAGGGCGAGAATCAGTACAACCTGGGCAACTTCGATAAGGCCGCGGAGGCGTTCAAGCAGGGCTTCGCGCTCGAGACCAACGAGGCCAAGAAGCCGGCGTACCTGTTCAACGTGGCGCAGTCGTATCGCCAGGCCAACGACTGCAAGAACGCACACTTCTTCTACAAGCGGTTCCTCGCGCTCGAAGAGAACGACACCGTCAAGCCGCTGTCGCCCAAGGTCCGCAAGGACGTCGAGGATCGGATCGCCGACCTGGAGGCCTGCGCGCAGCAGGCGCAGTCGATCAGCAAGAAGCCACCGAACAGCCTGCGGCCCGACGACCCGGGCGACAAGACCAAGCCGCCGGCCAGCGATCCGCCGAGCAAGGATCCGGCGCATAAAGATCCGGCGCACAAGGATCCGGGCAAGGACGTCGCGGTCGCCGGCGAGCACGGCGACGAGACCGACGAAGGCGATGGCGCGCCGGCGCCGGTGCACGCGGGCCAGCCGCATGTCCTCAACGTCCGGCTCACCGGCGGTGGCACCAAGATCTCCGCCGGTACGCAGGCGATCCCGGTCCAGGCCACGTTCGCGCTGACCGCGGGTTATCCGATCCCGATCAACAGCAAGCTGATCGCCGAGGCCGGCGCGGCGCTCACGGTCGGTGGCGTGCCGTATACCAATCCCGCCATGGGCGCGACGCCGGAGCAGGACAACACCGCGCTGTTCACCTCGGTGATGGCCAATGGCGCGGTCACCTATGAAGTGGCGCCGAAGATCGGAATCCGCGCCGACGTCGGGCTCGGCGCGCTGCTGCTCAGCAATGTCAGCGACAGCTTCTTCACGGCGATGCAGCCGACGAGCGGGGCGCTGACGATGTTCCACGTGCGCGCGGCGCTGTCGGCCGAGTATGCGGTCACGCCGAACTTCATCGTCACGGTGCCGTCACTGGCATTCTCGTACAGCCCGCCCAAGACCGGCCTGGCGGACGACATCAAGTCGCTCACCTCGTTCGACTTCCTGCTCGGCATCAGCTACCGCATGTAGCACCGGATATCGTCATGAAAAAATGTCCGTTCTGCGCCGAGGAGATCCAGGACGAGGCGATCAAGTGCCGGTTCTGCGGTGAGTTCCTGAACGGCGCGCAGCCGGCGGGCGCCCAGGCCGGCGGGGGTGATGCGGCGTCCGCAGCGGGCGAGGCGCCCGGGGCGCCCGGGGCGCCCGGCCACGCGTCGAAGCCGCCGCCCGCCGGGGTGATCGCGGGCGTCGCCGAGGCTGCACCGGCGCCGTTCTCGCGCGAGGCCGGCAAGCCGGCCGATCCCGAGGCGCGCAAGATGATCTACGAGGGTTCGCCGTCGTGGAAAGGCTATCTGGGCTACTACCTCGCGGCGCTGATCGCCGGTGCGGCGGCGATCGCGATCATGCGCATGCTGTTCCACCCGACGACGCCGATGACGACCCAGGTGCTCGGGGTCGTGATCCCGATCGCCGCGGTGTTCGTGTTCTACGTCGGCATCAACCTCGCGCGCCGGTCGACCAAGTTCCGGGTCACCAACACGGTGATCGAGGTCGAGAAGGGCCTGCTGTCCAAGTCGATCGACGTGCTGCAGCTGTGGCGTTGCCGCGACGTGCGCTACCGCCAGAACCTGCTCGATCGGATCTTCGGGATCGCCCACGTCGAGGTGTTCGCGCAGGACCAGACCACGCCGCACCTCGAGATCACCGGCATGCCGGCCTCGCGCCAGCTGTTCGAGCAGCTGCGCGATTCGATCGAGATCCAGCGCCACGCCAAGAACGTCTACGGCGTGGTCAGCTGACCCGCGCGGCGGGGCTCACGGCCGCGGCCGGGGCTTCGCGAGCGTCGCGAGCTTGAGCGGATCGACGCCGGTCAGCACCAGCTCGCCGCCGCGACCGATCCGGATCTCGGCGACCGGTGTGGCCTCGACCTCGGCGAGCGTGTGGCGATCGGTCAGCAGGTGGATCCGCTGGTTCGCCGAACCGCGCAGGCCGCTGGCGAGCCGGTCGCCGGCGACATAGCGACCGTCGATCAGCACGTCGAGCCGCGCCAGCACGTCGGGGCCGCCGGGCAGGGCGCGAACCTCGTCGATCGTGTAGCCGGAGAACGCCAGGGTCGAGAGCCCCAGCGTGCGGGCGGCGTCGAGCAAGGCGCGCGCGGCCACGGGTTGCTGCAGCGGCTCGCCACCCGACAGCGACAGCCCGGTGGCGCCGGCCGCGGCGGCCACGGCCATCGCCGCGGTGAGCTCGGCGATCGACTGCCTCCCCCCGACCGCCGTCGCGTGGGTCGCCGGGTTGAAGCAACCGGGACAGCCGAGCGTGCAGCCCTGGAACCACACGACGAACCGCACGCCGGGGCCATTGGCGCGGCTGCGCGGCTCGACGCCATGGACCCGGATCGCCGGCCCGTCGGCAGGCTCGGCCGGGCTGACAGGCTCGGCCGGGTGGGCGTGCTCGGTCACCGGCAGCTCACCCGGCTACTTGCTCGGCTTGGGTAGCACCGGCGCCGGCCGCTCACCCGCCGACGAGCCGCCGAGGTCGATCTCCTTCAGCAGCAGGTCCGGGGTGATGATGCCGCTCTCGATGCCGCCCGACGGCACGAAGCCGTCGTCGGTGCCGCCGGTCAGCCGCAGCTGCAGCTGGGTCTCGGTCGCCGCGAGGAAGTTGTAGACCGTCATCTCCTTGGAGACCCCGAGCACGTCCTTCCACGCGCGGATCGGGACCTCGGCGAGCTGGACGCCGCGCACCAGCTGCTCCTTGCCGTTGGGGAAGATCTTGTAGGCCAGGATCGTCGGTGGCGGCAGCTGCTGGTCGGTGCTCTTGATCATCGCGACCAGCTCGCGGCGCGAGAACTCCGGCGCCGAGGTGATCGCCGCGTCGTCGAACCGGCGGACCACCACGCCGTACTTGAGGCCCTCGCCCTGCGCGGCCGACACCAGCCGCTGCTCGAGCGCCTTGCGCGGCAGCGCGCCCTTGCCGGTGACGAACAGGTTGGTCGCGCTGCCGTGGAACGCGCCGCCATCGGCGAGCCGGCGCGCGTGGCCGTTCGAGGTCTGGCCCTTGGCCGACGGCGTGCGCGAGGTCAACAGGGTCTTCAGCACGCCGTCCTTGATCACCTCGACGCGCTGGGCGGCGACGCCTTCGTCGTCGATCTTGTAGCCGCCGATCAGCGCCTTGCCGGCGCCGTCCCTGGCGGTCGGATCGTCGACGATCGACAGGCTCGGTGCGAGCACGCGCAGCCCGACCTTGTCGGTCAGCGCGCCGCCGAACGACTTGGCCTCCTGCGGGTTCAGGCCCTCGGGCACCGGGGTGCCGCCGAGGTTCGGCGCCAGCGCCGCGCGCAGCAGGCCCACCGCGCCCTCGCCTTCGAACAGCACCGGCCCCGAGTAGCGATCCATCACCGGCGCCTTCTGCAGCGCGGCGATGTTATCGACCAGCTTCTTGGCCTCGGCCTTGAGCTCGTCGTCGCTCGGCAGGTCCTTCGCGGTGTGGCCGTAGCGCAGGAAGTACTGGTGGAGCAGCTGGCCGTCGTCGGCCTGGCCGGCGGCGGAGATCACGATGCCGCTCGCGCGCCGGGTATCGGTGACGCTGGTGCCCTCGGTCGTGAGGTACCACCGGCGCTCCAGGTAGCTGGTGATCGCGACCCGCGACTCGCGCAGCGCCGCCTGGTCGCGGAACAAGGCCGACAGGTTCTTGGCGCGGGCCTCGAGCTCCTCGACGGTCTCGAGCGGCGCGACCAGCACCGCGTCCTCGCTGACCACCGGCTTCTCGGTGGTCCAGCCCGGGATGTCGATCCGCGCGCCGCCGGCCTTGCGGGCCTCGATCTTGGCGCGCAGCTGGATCAGCGCTTCTTTGTAGGCGGCGTCGGTGACCAGCCAGGCCGCGCGCCGGGCGATCCGCGGCGTGGCCTCGAGCGGCAGGTTGATCGCGCTGACCGCGTCGAGCTCGTCGGCGCCGGGCACCACGAAGTTGCCGTTGTCGAACGCCGGCGTGCCGACCCGGACCCGGGCCTCGAGGTTGACGAAGTGCCGGTTGCGCTTGCTGGTGGTGAACCCCAGGCTCGCGGCGCTGTCGTTGACCTCGACCTCGGTGATCTTGTAGGCGATGTGATACGGCTTGGGCGCGCCCGGGATCTCGAGCTGCGTCATCGCGCGGTTCATCTCCTCGGCGACCGCGTCGATGATCTCGTTGGTCACCGCCTTGGACGGCGGCCCCAGCGTCTCGGACTTGGGGGCCTTGCCGGTCTTCGAGACGTCCTTGTCCGGAAGCTTGGGCGGCGCCTTGGGCGCGGGCGACCTGGTGGGCTCGGGGCCGGCGGGCGCGACTTGTGGTGCGATCAGCGCGCCGCAGGCGAAGGCGCCGAGCGTCAGGGTGAGGCGAGAGAGGGTGCGCTTCATGGCCGCTCCGACTGGCGAATCGCCGGGGGTTGCAACAGGGGCGGCCGATCGGGCGGGACGAAGCCCTTCTCGACCTCGAGCTTCTCGATCAGCAGCGACGGCGCCGAGGCCGAGACCGGCACCCAGCCGCTCTCCGCGCCGCACACGCCGTTGAACGTCTCGATCTCGCGGCTCGCGGCGCGGATCGACTGCAGCGCGACCAGCGGCGTGCCGCTGATGTCGATGCCGCGCACCAGCTCGCGCCGGCCGTCGGGGTACAGCCGGTACGCCATCACCGGGTTGACCTTGAACGCCTGGGGCGCGAACGCCGAGGTGTTGGTGAACCCGCCGCTGATGTCGGTGAAGATCATGCCGTACGGCCGGTGCTGCTTCTTGATCTCCTCGATCAGCAGCTTCTCGAGATCGGCGCTCTCGACGCTCTTGGCGACCTCGACGACCAGGTTGCCCTGGCGCGCCACCGGCGGCAGGCCCGGCGAGCGCCGGCCGTGGCCGTTGGAGTGGCCGAACCCGGGGATCGGGTTGCGGCCCATCAGGAATCCGACGAGCTTGCCGTGATCGATCAGGCTGACCCGGTGGGCGCGGACCGCCTCGTCGTCGTAGCGGTAGAACCCGTTGAGCTGCACGCCGTTGAGCGTGACGATCTCCGGATCGTCGTAGACCGAGAGCCAGTCGGGCGCGATGTCCTTGCCGACGTACGACGCGAAGGTCTGGCCCGAGGTCAGATCCTTCTGGCGGTGGCCCTCGATGCGGTGGCCGAACACCTCGTGGAAGAACACGCCGGCGGCGCGGCCCTCGAGGATCGCGGGGCCGACGTACGGATCGGCGAGCGGCGCGTCGTGCAGCGCGTCGAGATCGCCGGTCACGGTGGCGATCATCTTGTCGACCTCGGCGTCGCCCGGCAGGTCGGCCGGCGTGCGGCCGAACCGCTGCTCGAGCCGCGACAGGTTCATGCCGTCGTCGGCCTTGACCCCGACCGAGACCGAGAGCTGCGCGTTGGTCCACGAGGTCTGGATCTGGCTGCCCTCGCTGTTGACCAGGTACGCGGTGCTCTGCTGGAACACCACGTTGCACGACCCGCGGGTCGCCTGGCCGCGCAGCGCCTTGGCCGAGCAGCGCTTGAGCCGATCGGTCCACACCGTCTTGTCGAACGCGAGCTTGGTCGCAGGCTCGACGTGGACCTCGGCCGGCTCCTGCGAGAAGTCGGGCGCGGTGGCGTGGTTCTTGAGCGTGGACTGGTCCTGGCGGACGTAGCCCAGCGCGCTGACCGCCTCGCGGTAGCGCCGGTCGGTCTCGACCCACAGCGCGTTGGCGAGCGCCTGCTTGTCATCGCCGAACGGCACCACGCCGCGCCGGGTCAGCGGCGCGTTGAGCCCGTTGGTGTCGTCGGTGATCGCCCGCGAGTTGTCGAGCTCGGGCTTGCCGACCCGGACCTCGACGTCGAGGTTGCGCACGGTATCGTCGCTGTCGGTGACCAGCGCGCCGCCCTCGGACTCGAGGTTGACGATCCGCTGCTCGACGAGCTGGTACGCCAGGTAGTGCGCCGGCTCCTTCTGGTCGCGCAGCGCGGCGATCTCGCGTTCGTTCTCGGCCTTGAGCACGTCGAGGATCGGCGACCGCTTGTCGGGCGCGTTGTTCTCGGTCGGGGCGCTGATCGTGACGTTGATCTTGGCGGGGATCGCTGGCAGATCGACCTTGATCTCGAGCGGCCCGGGGGGAACAGGTGGCTGCGGCGTCTTGCCGGCGGGACCCGCCGAACAGGCCGCGAGCCCGGCGGCAACGCCGAGCGGGAGCATCCATCGCATATGCCGAAACACTAGCACGGCTATAATGCGCGCCACCTTGTCGTTGGCCCGTCCTACCGTGCTCGTCATCCACGATGATGGCGCCGCGCTCGACGTGCTGACCCGGCTGTTCGAGGCCGGCGGCTACGAGGTCGTCGCCGCGCCGACCGGACCTGGGGCGCAGGCCCAGCTCGAGGCCGAGCGGTCAGCCGAGCGGTCAGCCGAGCGGTCAGCCGAGCGGTCGACCGACCTCGTCGTGGTGCCGTGGGACGTGGCGCACCCCGTCGGTGGCGAGGTCTATCGCTGGGCGCTCCACCAGCGCTACGACCTGCGGGACGGCTTCGTGTTCCTCGCCGTCGAGCCGCCGCCGGACTTCGACCGCCTGGTCGCCGGGCGCTGCCTGTGGGTCGCGCTGAACCGGCCGGCCGAGGTGCTGCGGGTCGCGTCCGCCGCGGTCCAGCGCCGCCACCGGCTCGAGGCCGCGCGCGCGGCCCGGTTCGACGCCGGCGCCGGCCAACCCACGCTGCTCGTCGCCGACGACGAGCCGGTGCTGCTGATGGCGATCGCCGAGCTCCTGGCCGAGGCCGGCTACCACGTCGCGCCGGTCGACAGCGGCCACAGCGCGATCCAGCGGCTCGCGCACGCCGAGCCCGACGCGGTCGTGATCGACTGGAACATGGACGACGG
This sequence comes from Kofleriaceae bacterium, assembly GCA_036271215.1. Taxonomy (GTDB): domain Bacteria; phylum Myxococcota_A; class Polyangia; order Haliangiales; family Haliangiaceae; genus JABFXX01. Next base: position 27,241 of record DATBBB010000233.1, read on the forward strand.
CACCGGCGCCGATGTCTACCGCTGGATCCTGCAGATCAAGCCGTGGCTGGCCGATCGGGTGGTGTTCCTGTCCGACGGCGAGGGCGACGACGCGGCGGTGGTCGCGCCGGGCCGGCCGATGGTCCGCAAGGGCCAGGACTCGAGCGCGTTGACCGCGGTGCTGCGCGGGATCGTCCGCCAGGTCCGCGGCGAGGCCGCGTCCTGAACATTTGTTAACAATCTGTTCCAGCGAGGAGCGTCCGATGTCTACGACTGCCATGCCCGTGCTGTTCCAGGCCCATGGGGCGCCGCCGCTGCTCGATGATCCGGGCTGGATCGCCGAGCTCGCCGCGTGGGCCAAGGCGTTGCCGCGGCCGCGGGCGATCGTCGTGATCTCGGCGCACTGGGAAGCTGCGCCGATCTCGATCGGCGCGGTCGAGCCGGTGCCGCTGATCTACGACTTCTACGGATTTCCCGAGAAGTTCTATCGCTTGCAGTATCCGGCGCCCGGCGCGCCCGACGTCGCGCAGCGGATCCGCGGCCTGCTCGCGGCGGCCCAGATCCCGTGCGTCGACGAGCCGGCGCGCGGCCTCGATCACGGGACCTATATCCCGCTGATGTGCATGTACCCCGAGGCCAGCATCCCGGTGCTGCAGATCTCGCTGCCGAGCGAGCAGCCGGCCGAGCTGTTCGCGATGGGCCGCGCGCTGGCGCCGCTGCGCCACGAGGGCGTGCTGGTGATCGGCAGCGGCTTTCTGACCCACAACCTGCGGGCGATGTCGCTGCGCGCGACGCCGGCCTGGGCGAGCGAGTTCGACGCGTGGTCGGCCGACGTCCTGTCGCGCCACGACGTCGACGCGCTGCTCGACTACCGCGCGCGGGCCCCGGGCGTGCGCGAGTCGCTGCCAACTCACGAGCACTTCGTGCCGGTGATCGTCGCGGCCGGCGCGGCCGGCGACAGCGCGGTCCAGTTCCCGATCACCGGGTTCTGGTGGGACGGGCCGATGACCC
>DATBBB010000234.1:0-14554 GCA_036271215.1 Kofleriaceae bacterium
CCGCTTGCGCTCGGCGGCTAACCGACGTCGCCCGGCGCGTGTGGTGCGCTCAGCTCGGCGGCTGGCTGACGGCGGCCGGCGGCGAGACGTGCGACGAGTCGTCCACGCTGTCGGTCTCGCTGGCGATCACCTTGATCACCCCGGCGCCACCGGCCCCACCGCCACCGCCGCCGGAGCTGAACCCGGTGCCGCCACCGCTCGTGGCAGACGTGGCTTGCGTGGTGCTGTACGCGCCATCGCCGCCGTTGCCGCCGTTGCCGGGTTGCTTGCCGACGACGACGCCGCCGCTTCCACCGCCGGCCTTGCTGCCAGGCGCCGTCGACTCGTTGCCGCTGCGGCCGCTGATGATGTCGACGCCGCCGCCGCCGCCGCCGCCGCCGTTCGCGAAGCACTTGCCGGGCGTCTTCACGCTGGCTGCGTCGAGCACGATCATGCCACCGGCGCCGCCGCCGCCACCCGCACCACCCAGCGAACCGCCATCGCCGCTGGCGCCCGATGCGTTGAGCGTGCCGTCGATCGTGATCGTGGTCTCCGCGTACAGCAGCACGGCGCCGCCGCCGCGTCCGCGGTCGCCGTTCTGGCCCTGGCCATCCGCGCCGGGGCAACCTGCCTGCAGCACCGTGGGGGTGAAGCTCGGCGCGGCCATGCCGCCGACCCCGCCGGCCGCGCCGTTGCCACCGTTACCCCCGGCGGTGCCGAAACTGCCGCCGAACCCGCCCCCCTGTGGCGGCGACGGATTGGTGAACCCGGTCGTCGGGCACGGCCCCATGTCGGCGGCCGGACCGCCGGCCTTGCCGCGGTGGCTCGCGACATCGAGCGTGCCGGAGATCGTGATCGTGCTGGTCGAGAACAGGATGAGCTTGCGGCTGCCGGTCACGGTGACCGTGGTGCCGCTCGGGAGCGAGATCGAAGTCCCGGCGATCACGCAGGCATCGGTCGCGGGTGTGGTCTTGGAGCCGGCGCACAGCGGCGAGGTCCCGGTGTCGAGGCTCTGGTTCAGCGTCACCGCATTCTGCGGCGGGTCCACGCAGATGTTGACAAAGTTGCCCTTGCAGATCGGCGGGTCCTTGCCATCGAGCAGCGGCGCATCGACCTCCGCGTCGGCCGGCGCTCCGTTACTGGAGCCACCCGCCGGACCCGTACCCGCCGGCGTTGCCTGAAAGCTGCAACCGCCGAGCAACAGGACCAAAGCCCATGCGCGCATGGCGCGAGTGTACACGCCTCACGCGCCGATCCGTCGAACGATGTACGACCAGCGCTGACAGCGCTGACTTCTGGCGTGCTTCGATCACATTTTCGGGATCGCACGCCGGCGATCACGCTACAGGTCGTAGCCGATCATCGAACGGAAGTAGATCGGACCGTAAGGCTCACCGGGTTGCAGCTCGTGCGAGAAGTCCGAGACCCGGACGTAGGCGCCGACCGCCCACCAGATCTTGCCGAAGTTGGTCATCACCGCCGGGCCGACGTAGGTCTCGGGGCCGAGCCCGAACGTGCGCGACGCCGGCTTGGGGTTCATCGGATACTCGCCGCGCAGCCAGCTGTCGAGGCCGAGGTGCAGCTTGGGCGACACCTCGTAGGTCACGCCGAGCGACGGGTTCAGCACGAACTCGCGCTGCTCGGAGAAGTACAGCTCGTACTCGCTCGAGATGTTGGCGGCGACCCGCACCCGATCGAACCGCTTCTGGAGCAGCAGCTTGCCCTCGAACTCGACCTCGCGCTCGGTCTCGGTCAGCTCGCCGTACACGCCGACATCGACCGGCAACTCGTCGGGGTCGGCGAAGATGTAGCGCAGCCGCTGCTTGAGGCCGCTGCCCTCGCCGGGGAACAGCGCCTTGTTCACCAGCTGCTCGCCCGGGTCGGGGACGATCGTCATGTAGAGCCCGAGCTCGAGGCGATCGGCGATCCCGATCTCGATCTCGGTGAGGAACGCGCTCGGCAGGTACCACTGCTTGTCGCCCGAGATCGGGTTCTGCGCGCGCAGCGGCTCGAGATCGACGTACTGCTCGACCTCGACGCCGCCCGCGGGCAGGGTGTCGGTCGTGTACGTGAACGGCAGGGGACGTGGATTGGCGTGGCTCGTCGCGGTGGTGGCCGCGAGGACCGGCGCCACGAGCAGGGCGGTGACAAGGAATTTCATGACCGGAATCCAGACTAGAACGACGCGAGCGACAGCTTCGAGGAGCAAACGTAGTCGTTGCCCGCGCCGCACTTGATGTGGCAGGCATTGCAGCCGCCGTTGGGATCGCCGCCGTACATCTCACCGCTGGGCGGGCCGAGGCCGCGCCACTGGATGACGACCGGCTTCTCGGTCAGCTCGAACCACTCCCAGTTGAGCGCGCCGGTGGCGTTGTAGTTGCCGCCGCGCTTGACCGCGCCGAAGATCTTGCCGGTGCCGTTCTCGCGGACCTCGACGATCACGGTGCCGGTCGGGAACTCGGTCGCGCCGTGCGGCGGCAGCTTGTTGATGTACTGGGTGCGCGGCCCGAGCACGTCGGGCGTGAACGTGCCGTCGTCGGGCGGGCCGTCGCTGTGGAACGACGTCCAGGTCCGGAACGGCGCGAACGTCGAGGTGAACGCGAGGAACATGCTGGGCGCATCGGCCTCACCGCCGCCGTCGCCGCTGCCACCACCGCAGGCGGCCAGCGCGGCCGCAACCAGGGCGCTGGCGATGAGTATGATCCTCGGCATCATCTACTCCTCGACGAATTGCGGGTAGCCGAGCGCCACGGCGATCTTGTTCATCTCGAACACGACCGAGCCGTCGGCGCTGGGGTCGACGTCCTGGTGCACGGCGTCCCATAGCATACCGAATGGCGTCATGAGGTTGGCCGGGGTCGGCATGTCGTTGCTCCAGTCGCCGGGCACCGCCGGCAACGCGTCGCCCGGGGTCTGATTGTACAGCGCGCCGAGCGTGGTGAACTTGGCCTGGATCGTCGTATCGGCGGGCTTGCCGGCCGACTTGGACTGGATCCACGGCTGGAACAGGTCGTAGACCTTCTGGGTGCCCTCGAGGTTGTTGCGCAGATCGAACAGCGTGATGTTGGCGTAGCGCGACTCCTCCTCGCCGGTCGCCGCGAGGTTGACCTTCTCCTTCTGCTCGTTCATCAGGCTGACCAGGCCCTGGTAGGCCTGCGCGAGGTCGCCGACGTTGGGCGCCCACGAGTCGTGGAGCGTGTTGGCATCGTCGATCAGCTTCTGCGCGAGCTTGGTCTTGAACTCCATCGCCTCGGCGTCGGTCGCCGGGAACGCCGCCGCCTTGTAGCCGGGCAGGGTCTTCTCGAAGTCGATGACCTCCTGGCGGATCGTCGGCGCGAACAGGATGCGCTCGATGCCGTGCATGCCGGTCACGCCGGTGTCGTCGAACAGATCCTGATCGCCCGTGGGCGCGAGCGGGGTCAGGAAGTCGTCGTAGCGGGCGTCCATCGTGGTGTCGAGCCCGCCGAACAGCGGCGCGGTCGCGCCCTCGACGTGCTCGTACGCGACGCGGGTCGTCTTCCACGCGGTGATCATCGCCGTGATCGCCGCGGCGTCGGTGGTCGCGTCCCACGCGTGGGTCGGCGCGGCGGTCTGCAGATCCTTGGCACCCTGGACCAGGTTCGCGAGGTCGTCGTCGATCGAGCTGTGGATCGAGACCACGATGTCGGACTGGTAGTCGGAGTCACTCTTGCCGCTGTCGCAGGCGACCCACGTGGACAGCGAGGCGAACAGCACGGCGGACAGATGGATGTGTTTCATGATCTTTGGCTCACAAGGCTTCGACGTATTGGATGAGGAGGCTCTGGTCGTCGGCCGACAGGGCCTGGAATGCTTGCAATGCCCCGCTCGCCTCGCCGGCGTGGGCCATCACGGCCTCGGTGACGCTCTGCGCGCGGGAGTCATGCAGATAGGTGCGTGCGAACCGCAGGCCGATCAGCGGCGCGGTGCGCCAGCCGGTGGAGGTCGCGCTGCCGTCGGTCTGGCCGTCGGCGAGCGCCGGCCCCATGTCGTGCAGCAGCAGATCGGTGTAGATCGGCGCGTCGATCCCCGCGAGCTGCGGGATCGGGTAGTCGGCGCGGGTGTGCATCGCCGGCACGTGGCAGGCCGCGCAGTTGACCTGTGCGAACAGCGCGGTGCCGCGATCGCTCTGCCCGACGCGCTTGGGGATCGCGATCCGCCGCATGTAGAACGCGACGCGGTTGACGTGGTCGATGTCGAGATCGACGCCGGGGCGCAGGTCGTCGGTGAGGTTGTCGGGGTTGGGTAGCTCGGTCGGCCGCATCGGGGTGGTCATGCCCATGTCGCCCTGGAACGCATCGGCGGCGAAGTCGTCGAGCGTGGCGATCCGCGCCTTGAGGCCGAACCGGCCGACCACCGGGTCGCCCAGCTTGTAGGTCTCGAACGTCTGATCGGGGTTGGGCACCGAGGCGAACGTCGTCAGGTTGCGCACGCCGTGGATCCCGTCGGTGCGGCCGGCCTGCAGGGTCTCCTGGGCCGCGATCGCGGCGTCGTCGACGGCCTCGATGTAGCCGCGGCCGAACACCGGTGGGCCGACGCGGATCGTGACCTTGACGTTCGGGTTGTCGGGCGGATCGAGCGGGATCGTCGCGCCGGCCGACAGGCCCTCGCGGATCGTGTGGCCGTACACCAACGCGGATTGATCGGCGGCCGCGGTGACGCCGTCGGGCTCCACGATCGCCATCTTCTGGACCAGGCCGGGGCCGCGGCCGCCCTCGTCGTGGCAGGCGCCACACGCGGTGCGGACGAACAGCGGGCCGATGCCATCGCCAGGCAGGAACGGCAGATCGAACAGGTCGTCGCCGTCATTGAACTTCGCGACGTCCGCGGCCGACAGGCCGTCGATCGGGACGTCGGAGGCGTGGATCAGGCTGCTGGGCGCGTCCGGTGTCGCATCGGGGGTCGTGGCGCTCGCGCCATCGCCACACGCGCTCACCACCGGCCAGAGCAGCAGCGCAAGGCGAAGACAGCGGGACATCACAGGGGATATTGAAAAGCATTTTCAATTTCAAATCAAGCGGTCGGTGAGAGAATTTTACCAAGTTATTTTGGGTTCTTAGGCTGGGGCAACACGCCCCGCGACGTGCCGTAGGTCCAATGTGGGAGCCGGGATCGATGGCCGCGGGGATAGCTCCGCGTGCCGAGAATGGGCGGCGTGCGCAGAGCGTGGCTCAGCGTGATCGATCGCGGGGCGCGAGGTGGCCAAGATTTGCACGTAGTCAGTTCACGACGATGGCCGCATCGCTCCGCGTGCCGAGAATGGGCCGGCGGGCGCAGAGCGTGGCTCAGCGTGATCGATCGCGTGTGCTGTGGCCGGTTGTCCGGGCCACCCGTAGGCGGTCCCCGACAACAAGATGACAACGAGATCTCCGGTACGCGGCAAGCGGCGAGATTCATGCGGTGGGGCGATGCGCCGCACTCGGCACTTCGCTTGCTCATGCGGGTGTCATGCAGAATATCTATTTAGCGTTAGCTTCCACAATGGGTCTGGCGATCACGGGCTGTGCGGCGAGCACCGCCACGGCGGATCAGGCGGACCAGGCCGGAGACGTTGCCGGGCAAGTCGAGGGCCAGGCGATCGCCGACGTCACCTGTCCGGTGCCGACGATCGACCCCACGCGATCACTCGCGGTCACCGATCCGACGGCGCTCGCGAAGTTCTCGTTTCGCCGGGTGCTGACGCAGATCGCGTCGAGCGCCAACGCCACCAACACGCCGCTGGCGATCTACCAGGCGTGGATGGCGACGTTCGCCGACTGCAACGACCCGAAGATCGATCCCAACGGCTACGGCATCGTGTGCCCGCGGGTCGAGAGCCAGTTCGGCGCGTTCAACCCGTTCGACCAGAGCGGTCCGCACTTCGTGCCGGTCGCGCTGACCAACCGGTTCGATCTCGCGCCCACGAGCGGCGCCGATTGCGGCGAGAACCGGATCGAGTTCGCGCTGCAGGGCGGCCAGGGCCGCGGCTTCATCATCTTCGAGTCGCGGATGCCGAACCCGAACCCGGCGGCGGGCCTCGCGGGCTGCGCGCCGGTCGCCGACTTCTGGGCCCAGCTGTCGACCGACCCGAGCGCCACCAGCCGCGCGTCGAAGCTCGAGCAGTTCTACTTCACCGGGATCCCCGGGTTCGAGCCGGTGGTCGCCGCGTCGCACTACGGGCTCGAGGTCAACAGCACCACCACCACCGCCCACCCCAAGGGCCAGATCCGCACCAACTTCTTCGCGAGTTTCGTGCAGTGGCAGCTCCGCGAGTTCCAGCTGTCCAAGCCGTGCGCGGCGACGGCGTCGTGCGCGCTGTCGGTCGATGACGTCACGGTGAAGGTCAACCCGGCGAACGAGCTGTTCGAGGGCACGCACCCGAACGCGCCGGCGTTCCAGGCCCAGTTCCTGGGGCAGATCCCGGCGCTGTCGCAGACGACCGCGGCGACGATCGGGATGTCGACCGGGAACAACTTCAACGAATTCGAAAGCGTGTCATCCGGGAAGACCGACGTGCTGTACGCGACGTTCACCGAGCAGAGCTTCAAGAACCAGATCACGGCCGCGCTCACCAGCGCCGGCTCCACCCTCACCGCGCAGAACATCCTCGACCGTGCGACCACGCAGACCTGCGCCGGCTGTCACGAGCTGAGCTCGGGGTCGCACGCGCAGCTCGGCGCCGGGGTCGTGTGGCCGAGCAGCCTGGGCTTCGTCCAGATCGACGAGCAGAGCAACCTGTCGCCGGCGCTGACCACGTCGTTCCTGCCGCATCGCTCGACGGTGTTGACCACGTTCCTGCAGGGGCAGTGCATCGGCGTGACGCCGGTCGACAACGGCGCCAACATCGGCGGCGGCGGGCTCGACGCGGCGAACTGACGCGGCCGCGCAAAGGCCTCGCGGGGGGTCCGCGACGCAGTACAATCGCGTAGATGCCGTGTGTGCTGTTCCTCGATGACGATCACACGCGGCACTGGCAATTCCGGACGCGCGTCGAGGAGCTCGGCTACGGCAAGCGCTACCGCATGCTCTACGTGTTCCGCGCCGCCGAGGCGATCGCGGCGCTGAACGACCACGCAGGCGAGATCGTCCAGGCCTTCCTCGACCACGACCTCAGCGAGGACGACATCCTGATCGAGGTCGGCGCGCCGAGCAAGGTCCCGACCGGGATGACCGTGGTCGATCACATCCTCACGATGGCCAGACCGCCGGAGGCCGTGATCGTTCACAGCTACAACCAGGTCGCCGCGGTCGAGATGTGCGCCCGGCTGACCGCGCTCGGTACGGTCGCGGTCCAGCGCATCCCGTTCGCGCAGCTGCTGGTCCTGCTCGCCTGAGCCAGGTCAGTGTGGCGGCTACAGGCGGATGCCGAGCTGGTGGCGGGACAGGCCGCGCAACAGGAGCGCCGTTGCGACGACGGTGGCGGCCATGGCGGTCGCGGCGCCGGTGAGGCCGAGCCGGGGGACGAGGATCAGGTTGCCGAGCGCGTTGATCGCGACGGCGGTGACGATGAGGACGGTGTGCCAGCCGGGGCGCTGGGCCATGAGCAGGAGGTGGCCAAATGGCAGGTAGGGCGAGGCGAGGGCGATGCCGGTCATCAGGATCGCGAACGGCAGGGTGCCGGTGGCGAACCCGGGGTCGCCGACCAGGCGCGGGATCACGGCCGGGAACATGGCGGCGGAAGCGATGCAGGCGCCGACCATGGCAGGGACGAACCAGCGCCGGGTTCGCGCGATCAGGGCGAGGAGCTCGGCGGGATGTCCGGTCGGTGCGTGGGTGCGGGGGCGGCGGTCCGGGGCGCTCGCGATCGCCGTGGCCGGGGTAGCCGGGGCGGCCGGGGCGGCGAGGTGGGCGAGCGTGGGGTCGAGGTTGTTTTGCAGGACGACCGCGAGCTGGGTGACGCCTTCGTGGAGGGCGGCGGCGAGGGCGTAGACCCCGACGGCGTACTTGTCGGCGGTGAGGACGCCGAGCATCCAGACGTCGAGCTTGGTGTTGATCTCGTAGGCGAGGGTCGCGGCGACGCCGCGGACACCGTAGGTGAGGTGGCGCCGGGTCCAGGTGGTCCAGCCGGTGGCGCGGCGGAGCGGGACGGTGGCGAGCAGCTCGACGGTGAGGACGGCGAGCAGGATCGCCTCGGTGAAGGTCCAGATCGCCGGCAGGTGGGCGGGCGCGAGGTCGCACCGGACCGCGATCGCGAGGGCGGCGGCGAGCAGGAGGTAGCGCAGCGAGGTGTAGACCGCGAACGCGCGCATCCGGCGCAGGCCGTTGACGACGCCGAACAACAGCTTGTTGATCGCGAAGCAGAACAGCCCGGGGGCGGCCCACAGCATGCCTTCGCCGGCGGCGGGGCTGGCGAGCCAACGGGCGACGAGCGGGTGGATCGCGATGAACCCGGCGGTCGCCGCGGCGGCGAGCGCGAGGCCGGGGACCAGGGCGCCGGCGACCACCGCGGCGACCCGGTCGCGGTCGTCGGGCTGCTCGGCGATCGCGCGCAGCACCGCGTACTGGAGGCCGCACGCGCCGATCACCGCGAACACGAAGTAGGCCGTGGTGACCAGGTTGAACACGGCGAACGCCGCGGCGCCCCACCACAGGGCGATCGCGAACGACATGCCGAGGCCGACGATGCCGAGCAGCGCGACCGGCACGAGGTTCCACACCAGGTCGCGCCGCAGCCGATGATCGGTGCGATGATCGCTAGTACAGCTTGGGGGCTGCATTGATGATCTGGAGCGCCTCTTCGGCCGAGAACCCGACGAGCTGAGCATACTCGCGGATCGATGGCCAGCGCGGCTTGGCGTACTCGAGGCCGCGGCGCATGGCCTCGGCGCGGTCGATGTAGCCCTCGCGGACCATGTTCGACAGCATCGCCTCGTCCTCGGTGAACCCGGCCATGGTGCCGTAGATGTAGTTGTAGAACGCGGCGGTGCCGTCGCCGATCCGCCAGGTGGTCTGGGTGTCGGTCGCGATCTCCCAGTCGTACTCGCGGCGGATCGTGCCGACGATGGTGTCCTCGTGCCACGGCAGATAGTGATAGAGATACAGGAAGTCGTCTTTGACCACGAAGGTCTGCCAGAACGCATTGGCGGTATCGAGCAAGGACTCGTTGATGTACGCCGGGTTCTTCAGGTAGTTCTTCGCGAAGTACCACAGCATCGAGGCCTTGTTGCGCGTCGACATCTTGGTCAGCACCATGTTGTCGTCGTCCTGCGCGAACCCCATGAGGCCGGTCTTGTACGGCGCCTCCTCGATCATGTTGCCGGTGCAGAAGATCACGAGCTTGATGCCGGTCTCGGCGCGCAGCTGGCGGGCGTGGGCGTAGAACTCCTTGTCGCCGGCCATCAGCAGGGTGACCATGCCGAGCTCGGGCTTCTTGAGCCACGCCTCGATGTTCTTGCGCACGTAGCGCCGCTTGGCCGTGATGTCCGCCGACCGGATGATGTGCTCGACGCCGAGCGCGCCGCACAGCCGGGCCTGGTTGCGGCGGGCGAGGTCGGTGACCATGCCCCAGTCGTAGGTGAACGCGACCGGGTTCATCCCGAGGACCTTCTTGACGTAGTGCAGGCCGTACGACGAGTCGCGGCCGCCGGAGAACGCGACGATCACGTCGGGGCTGCCGTCCTTGCTGCGGTACGGCGCCACGGCGTCGAACAGCGCCGGCTCGCCCTTGGGCCGGATCGTCTTCCAGGTCCGGCAGTAGCGGCACACGCCGTGGGCGTCGAAGGCCATGAACGGGTAGGTCTCGGGCAGGATGCACCTGGTGCATCGCCGCAGCCGATCGCTGCGCGAGCTGTGATCGACGATCTCGAGGGTGTGGCCGTTGGAGGCGATCGGCGGCGCGGCCGGGGCAGCGAGATCGCCGAGATCACCGGGCGCGGCGGTCAGCGCGAACTCGTCGCGGCGGCGGCCATCGAGCGCGAGCGCGAGGCCGTGGCCGGCGCGGATCTGATCGATCTGCACGTCGCCGAGCCGCGCCTGGGTCGACCTGTCGTCGATCACGCGCTGCAGGATGAAGCGCTCGGACGCGAACAGGGTGATCTGACCGGCGGGCCGGCCGGGCTCGCCGGCGCCATCGGGCTGTCCGGGCTGGTCGCCGGGGGCGCCGGCGGGCGTCGTGGTGATCTGGAACAGCGAGCCGGTGTTGGTCGCGAGCAGCAGGGTGTCGAGGTCGTCGAACAGCATCGCGAGCGACGCCGAGCCCTCGATCTCGGCGAACGTGGCGCGGGTCGCGGCGATCAGGTCGCGCGACGCGGCGAGCTTGGTGCGCAGCAGCGCGGCGAGGATCTCGCTGTCGAGCTCGCCCTGGGGCGCGAGCACGGGGTAGCGCGCGGCGAGCGCGCGGTCGTTGACGATGATGCCGTTGTGCAGCGCGACGGCGCCGTGGGTGACCACCGGCTGGTTGTTATCGCCGTTGGACTGCGCGCCGTTGGTCGCCAGCCGCGAGTGGCCGGTGATCGCGAGCGGCACGCCGGGCGCGGCGCCGGCGAGCACCCGGTCGAGCAACGCGTGGAGCTTGCCGTGGGCGAGGAAGTCGGTGACCGAGCCGGCCTGCTTGAGGACGTGGATCTGCGCGCCGTCGTGGATCGCCACGCCGACCGCCTCGCGGCCGCGGGTCTCGGAGTGGCGGAGCAGCGAGATCGCGAGCTCGCGGGCGAGCTGGCGGTCCGCCGGCCGGTCGCTGGAACACAGGACACCGAAGATGCCGCACATCGCGGTGGCACCATACACGGCGTCTGGCACGCCGTCTGGCACGGCGTCTGGCGTCGGTGGTATGACGCTTCCGAAAGCTCGCCGTGCGGCTCCTCGTCATCATCCCCGCGTTCAACGAGCAGGCGGCGCTCGGCGGCTTGCTGCGCGAGATCCGGGCGCTGCCGGGCGAGCCGGGCGTGGCGATCGAGACCGCGGTGGTCGACGATGGCTCGACCGATCGCACGGCGGAGGTCGCGCGCGCCGGCGGGGCGCGGCTTCTGCGGTTGTGTCGCAACCTCGGGATCGGCGGCGCGGTGCAGGCCGGGCTGGTGCTGGCGCACCGCGAGGGCTTCGACTTCGCGGTCCAGATCGACGGCGATGGCCAGCACCCACCGGGCGAGCTGGCGCGGCTGCTGGCGGCGGCGCGCGGCGGGGCGGGCGGCCCTGGCGCCGGCGCCGGCGCTGGCCCCGAGGATGGCGCGCCGGACCTCGTGGTCGGCACGCGCTATCGCGATCGCGCCGGCGGGTTTCGCTCGACCGCGCTGCGCCGGTTCGGCAGTGCGTGGCTGCGGCTGATCCTGCGCGTGGTGCCGCGGCTGACGATCAGCGATCCGACGTCGGGGTTCCGGCTGTACGGGCCGCGCGCGCTGCGGCTGTTCGCCGATACCTATCCCTACGACTTCCCCGAGCCGGAGTCGCTCGCGATGGCGCGCGCCGCGGGGCTGCGCGTCGTCGAGACCCCGGTCACGATGCGCGAGCGCCAGGGCGGCCAGTCGAGCATCTCGGGCTTCAAGTCGGCGTACTACATGCTGAAGGTCACCGTCGCGGTCGTGCTGGCGTACCTGCGGACCCGGCGGCCGGTGCCGGCGGGTGGCGCGCTCGTCGAGGGTGGTGCTGGGGGCGGCACCGGGCGTGGCCCCGAGGGCGGCCCCGAGGGTGGAAATGTCCTCGGCTGAGGCGTACTGGCGGCTGAGCGACGGCGTCGGCAACTGGGTGTTCGCCGCGGTGTGCCTCGCGATCGCGCTGGTGCTGATGCGGCTGATCCTGCGCGAGCGGATCACGCTGCAGGGCAGCATGTCGTACCTCGTGTTCCTCGGCGTGCTCGGCGGCATGGTCGTGTTCCCCGACGTCACCGGCTGGGTCGCGCACGCGCTCGGGTTCTCGACCCTGGCGAACTTCTTCTTCTGCGCGGCGATCGCGGCGCTGATCATCCTGCACCTGCGCGCGCTGGTGACCTTGTCGCGGGTCCAGCTGCGCTCGATCGCGCTGACCCAGGAGCTCGCGATCCTGCAGGAGAAGCTCGATCGCGTCGAGGCGCGGCTCGCCGCGGCGGAGGCCGGGCGGCCGGGTGGCGATGCGCCGGCCGAGCGCGCCCCGGGGACGGAGCCAGCGTGATGGGCGCGGGCGACGGCGAGGCCGCGAGCGCGAGCGTCACCACGGTCGACGGACAGGCCGCGGACGCGCCGGCTGCCGCGGGTGACGGCGAGGCCGCGAGCGCGTCGGCTGTCGCGGGCGACCCGGCTGCCGCGGGCGACCCGGCGATTGCGGTCGACGCCACGACCGCCGGCGATGCAACGGTCGCCGCGCCACGCGCGCGCCGCGGCGTCGGGCGGGTGGCCGGCGCGATCCCCGCGTGGGCGATCCTCGCCGCGGCGTGGGCGTGCTTGCTGGTCTACGCATGGCCGGGCCAGATGACGCTCGACTCGTACGACCACCTGCGCGAGGCCCGCGCCGGCGTGTACAGCGACGCACACCCGCCGATCATCAACGTGACCTGGCGGGTCATCGAGCTCGTTGTCTCCGGGCCGGCCGGCATGCTGGTGGTGCAGAGCGGGCTGCTGCTCGCCGGGCTGTACCTGATCTTGCGCCGCACGTTCGCGCCGCGGCCGGCGGCGTGGTGGGCCGCCGCGGTGTTCGTGTTCCCGCCGGTGCTCACCATCATGGCGGTGATCTGGAAGGACTGCATGATGGCCGGCCTGCTCGTGGTCGGCCTCGCGGGCCTGTTGTCGGCGCGGCGGTGGGCCAGGCTCGCCGGCCTGCTCGCGATGCTCGGCGCGGCGGCGTTTCGCTACAACGCGTTCGGCGCGACCTTGCCGCTGGTCGTGCTGCTGTTCGAGTGGCGCCCGGGCATGCGCTGGCTGCCGCGCTACGCGCTGGCGACCGCGGCGTGGCTGGCGACGACGTTCGCCGCGTTCGCGATCAACGGCGCGCTGACCGACAAGCAGATGCACTACTGGCATTCTTCGCTCGCGATCTTCGACATCGCGGGCACGCTCGCGCACGTCGACGGCACGCTGCCCGACGCCGAGCTGCGCGACGAGCTCGCAGGCACGCGGTTCGCCGTCGACCACGAGCTCCACGCCGCGATCCGCGCCACGTACACCCCGCGCGACTTCTTCCCGCTGCTGACCAACCCGACCAACCCGGGGCACGGGTTGTGGACCCTGCCGATCGACGGCTACGAGCCGGCGCCGCCGGCCCAGCGCGACGCGATCGAGCGGGCGTGGCTGCACGTCGTCGAGACCTACCCGGGGGCGTTCATCGAGCACCGGCTGGCCGTGATGGCCGAGGTCCTCGACCTGCGGGTCACGCGCTCGATGGGCGGCGTCGTACCGCGCGAGCTGCGCTACACCTACGAGGCGGCGGCGCTGGGCCTCCACGATCAGGCGTCGCACACCCAGCTCGCGCTGACCCGCATGATGCGCTGGATCTCGCGCCACACGCCGCTGTACGTGCCGTGGATCTATCTGGTGCTGACGCTGGTGTTATTGCCCTTCGCGTGGCGCCAGCGCGACGTGCTCGCCATGCTGCTGAGCGGCCTGGTCATGGAGGCGTCGCTGGTGCCGCTCGTCCACAGCCGCGATTATCGCTACTCCCACTGGATGGCGATCATGACGCTCGTCAGCTGCATCGTGCTCGGGGCCCGGCGCTACCGCGCGCGTCGGGGCGAGCCGGGCGGCGCGGCGCCGCGCCCGGCGTAGCGGTCTGGCCGCGGCGGGGAGCGCGTCGCCGGCCGGCGTCGCGGAGCTGGGCTATGGCGTCGTCGACGGCGGGGTGATCATCAGGAAGCCCTGGCCATTCGCGGTGCAGCGCGTGCCGGCGGTCGGGTTGGCGCCGGTGTTCCACGAGCCGCCGCCGCCGGCGACGCGGCCGCCGCCCCCGCCGGAGTAGCCGCCGCCACCACCGCCGCCGAAGCAGCCGTTGCCGGCGCCGCCGCCGCCGAACCCGCCGTTGGCGAGCGTGCCGCACGTCTTGCCGACGCCGCCCTTGCCCTGGTTGGCGCCGGTGGCCAGGAACGCCCAGCCGCCTTCGCCGAGCACGCCGTCGGCCTCGCCGTTGCCGGACCAGCCGCCGCCGCCGGCGCCGAACCCGGCGGCGTGCTTGCCGCCGAGCCCGCCGGTGCCGCCGAGCACCAGGCCGGTTGTGTGATCCGCGCTGGTCGAGCCGGTGCCGCCGGTCGAGGTCGTACTGCCGTCGAGGCCATTGACGGTGGCACCCGTGCGGATGCCGCCGCCGCCGCCGGCGACGATCAGCGGGGCGCCGTTCAGCGCCACGAACGTGCCGCCGCCGCCGCCGCCGTTCTGCGCGGTGGACGTGCCTTGCTGGCCGACCAGGACCTGCAGGACATCGCCCTGGTGGAGCGCGAAGTCACCGGTGATGTGGGCGCCGCAGCCGCCGCTCTTGGTGGTGCCGGTCGTGGCCTTGCCGCCGGTCGCACCATTGGCAATGATGTGATAGACCGCGTCGGCGGGGACGGTCAGGCTCTGGATCGGGCCGCTCGGCCCCGAATAGGTCGTCTGCTGGAACGTGCTGGTCATCTGGGTGCCCGAGGCGACGACGAACGGCGAGAAGCTCGTGGTCAACCCGCAGATCTTGAACGTGTGTTGACACG
>DATBBB010000235.1:0-6913 GCA_036271215.1 Kofleriaceae bacterium
AAGTACATCGGCGAAAGGCCCTGGCCCTGCAGCGACGCGAGGAACCGGTACGGCCCGAGCGCGCCCATGCCGAAGTTGTGCGCGTTGGTCAGCCGCGGGACGATCTCCTTGCCGAGCGAGATCGAGCGCAGCACCACGCGGCCGTCGCGCACCGAGACCATCAGGTCGGTGATCGGCAGCTGGTGCTCGAGCGGCGCGCCGGACCGCCCGAGGTAGACGATCTCGTGCTGGCGCAGCACCGGGCGCGCCGAGATGTTGGCGAGCCGGCCGTCGGCGAGGTGGACGACCTCGGCGAACACCGCGTCGGGCCGCAGCGCCTGCTCGGCGGCGAGGTTCGCGGCGACCGCGTCGTGCAGCGCGCGATCGCTGTGGCAGAACCGGCCGAGCAGCGCCGCGCCCGACGGGCCGCCGACCGAGCTGAGCGAGATCCACGGCGCGCCGTCGGCGCCGACCGCGAGCGAGCACATGGCCTGGAACGCGTCGGGCGGCACCGCCGGCGTGGCCGCGACGTCCATCGCGGTGAGGTCGGCGTCGTCGAGCTCGATCTCGGACGCGCCGGCGGCGGCCGCGAGCGCGATCCGGCGCGCGAGGTGGCCGGTCCGCGCGCTCCACGCCGTGGTGTCCTCGCCGGAGCCGCCCGGGAACGCGAGGCCGTCGAGCAGCGGCGACGCGGCGGCGGCCGGGGCCTGCGACGCGGCGAACCCGATGCCGGATTCCTCGTCGAGCACCTCGGCGAGCGGCACCTCGCGGCCCTCGTAGCGCTCGGCGAACGCATCGCGGAACCGCGACAGATCGTCGGCGCCGCGCGGCCGGGCGAGCCGGCGCATCAGGTCGATCGCGCGGCCGAGCTCGTCGAGCACGTCGCGGCCGAGCTCGACCCGCGCGCCGGCCGGCACGAGGTTGACCTGGAACAGGCGGTGGATCTCGGGCACGGTCGGCAGCGGCGCGAGGGTCTCGGCCGCCGCGCGGTAGTGCGCCGGCGGGTTGCCGAGCCCGCGATCGAGCTCGCCGAGCGTCTGGCGCAGCGCCCCGAGCGCACCGGCGGTGGCGGTCGCCGCGGTGTCGTCACCGGGGCCGGCGATCCGCGCGAGCTGCGCGAGGATGTCGTCGACCGCCTCGGGGCCGGTGACCAGCGGCGCGAGGTCCGAGATCAGGACCTGGCTGTCGATCAGCTCCTGGATGAAGTCGTCGGCCTCGGCGCGGGTGATCTCGGGGTCGTCGCACAGCGCGGCGGCGAGCTCGGCGGGCAGGGCGCCCGGCCGCGCGCGCTCGATCGTGGCGACCAGGTAGTCGCTCGGCTCGAGGCTGACCAGCGAGTAGCTGCGGCTCTCGCCCTCGCGGCGCATCGCATAGCGCAGCCGGCCGGCGACCTTGCACAGGCTGGTGTTGGGGCGGTGCACGAGCCGCGCGCGGACCGCCTTGTCGGCGGCGAGCGCGTCGGTCAGATCGGACAGGTAGTCGCCGTCGATCCGGGTGTAGCGGCGATACCCGGCGCGCGGCGCGAGCTCGAGGTGGGTCGTCTCGCCGAGCGCGCCCACGGTGTTGCCGGCGAACAGCCCGAACGGCGTCGGGCGCGCGGCCATGCGCGCCAGGTAGCGCACCAGGCTGCGCTCGGTCTTCTGGCCGGCCTCGGTGGTCGGCTCGGCGAGCCACGCATCGACGCTGGCCTCGAGGTTGGGCGACGCGACGAAGATCGCCTCGCGGACCTCGGGCCGGGCGACCAGCGCGACCAGCCGCGCGCGCAGCACCGCGCGATCGGCGTCGATCGCCGCCGCGAGCTGCGCGAGATCGTCGCCGGCGGCCGGGACCGCGAGGCCCTCGCCCCAGCGGTCGAGCTCGTCGCGCGACAGCAGCGGTGTCCGCAGCACAAACGATCCCGTAGGCCGGACGTCCTGCGCGATCGCGCGCTTACCCACTTTCGCCATCGCGAGCACTCTACATCGCTATTCCATCCGGCCACCCGACGGGCGCACGAAGTGGTGGCGGACATCGATCAGCGCGGTGTCCTTGAGCGTCGCCGGCTCGATCAGCGCGTCCTTGGCGTCGATCCGCACCGGCTCGGGGTTGGCGAGCACGCCGGCCTTGGTCGCCCGGGTCATCCGCGCCGCGAGCGCGGTGTAGATGTCGCGCGACGGCCTGGACCAGCCGGCGATCGCTCCCGCGCCGCCGAACCCGACCACCGCGGCCGCGACCCGGTCGGAGATGCTCGCCGGGAACTTGCCGCTGAGCTCGACGAACGCCGGGTTGGGCACCGCGCCGGTGTCGAACACCTTGGCGAGCCCCTTGGCCGAGCCAGTCGGCGCGAACACCGCCTGCGACGCCTTGTACGACACCACGTCGGCGATCGCCGCGGTCAGGTCGGGCCGGCCGCTGCGCGCGCCGAAGAACGCCGGATCGACCTCGGACTCGAGCATCGCGTTGTCGATGAACCCGGCGTCGTTGCAGCCGGTCGAGATGAACGCGAGCTTCTTGCCCTTGAGCGCCGTCATCGTGTCGCCGGCGCTCGAGAACAGCGCCCACGATCGGGTCGTGCCGCCGCCGATGTTCGCGGTCGCGAGCAGCCGGCCGTTGAGGTTGCTGGCGTAGCAGATGCCGTCGATGATCGCGAAGTCGACGTCGTCCTTGCGGAGCGCGGCGACGTTGGCGTACGACTGCGCCTCGGTCTTGATCCCGGTGTTCTGCTCGACCGCCTTGGCGAGGCCCTGGACGTAGGCGAGCCGGGCCTGCGCGGTGCCGAACTCGACGGTCGGCGCGTAGATCCCGATCGTGATCTTGTCGGGGGTCTGCGCGGCGGCGGCGCCCGGCCCAGCGGCGACGATCAGCGCGGCGAGCGAGAGCAGCCAGAGCGGCCAGAGCGGCCGGAGCGGCCGGAGCGGCCGGAGCAGCCGGAGCGGCCGGAGCGGCCAGAGCGGTGAGATCCTGATCATCGTGATCCCCATGGCTAGAACCCGTAGATCCGCTTCTTCGCGTCGATCCAGCGCTGCAGATCGCGGGTCTGCACGCCGCGCGCCTTCGCCTTGACCCAGGCGTCGTACGCATCCTTGGCCCGGCCGAGCTGGTCGTAGAGGATGCCGAGGTTGACCAGCGACTCGGGCGGGTTGCCGGCGAGGCCCTCCATCATCCCGAGGTCGGACTTGCCGAGCGACAGCGCGGCGCGGTCCATCGCGATCCGGCGCTTGAGGTCGCCGGCGGCGTACTTCTCGGCGCTCGACAGCGAGCGCGCGGCGCCGGCCGGCTGCCCGGCGCGCCACTGGTCGACCGCGATCATCTCCCAGCACGACGCGACCAGCTCCTTGGCCTTGTCGCCGAGCCCACCCTCGGTGACGAGCTTGGCGAACTCGGCGGCGGCGGCCTGGCGCGCGGCGATCGAGCCGTTGCGGTAGCTCGCGTAGGCCGCGAACAGCTGGGTGCCGAACCGCGCGTAGGCGCCGCGCAGGTACGCGCCCTGGTTGCCCTTGGCCGACAGCGCGCGGAACAGCTTCGCGGCCTCGGCGGCGCGCCCGGTGTCGAGCAGCGCGAGCGCGAGCGAGAACTCGAGCGCCGGCGGCTCGGTGCCGTGCAACACGCCCGGGTCGCGGACCGCCTTTTCGAAGTCGGCGGCGGCCTCGGTGGGCTTGTTGTCGCGCATCAGCCGCCAGCCGCGGCGGAACAGCGCGAGCGCCAGGTTGCGCTTGGCGGCGGTCGCGATCACCGGGTCCTGCGCCGAGGTCTGGACCGCGAGCTCGAGCTTCTCGACCGCGTCCCCGAGGTCGTTGTCCCAGGTCAGCGGCGCCCACTCGGTGTAGATCTCGGCGAGCGCCATCGCCGCGTTGGCCTTCTTGGCTTCGCGCTCGGCGACCGCGTACGCCAGGCCGGCCTGCTTGACGTCGGGCCGGCTGCCGCACAGGTAGGTTCGCGCGAGCAGCCGGGCGCGCACCACGGTGTCGTGGCCGCGGATCGACTCGAGCCGGGCGAGCTGCTGGCGGGCGGCGTCGCACTCGCCGCGATCGATCGCGAGCACGGCGAGGTTCGAGATCGTCACCGGCGACTGCGGGTCGATCGCGAGCGCCTGCTCGAGCAGGCCCTGCGCGGCGCGCGGATCGCGGTCGGCCTCGAACGCCTGCTCGTTGATCGCGAACACCAGGCCGCGCTGCACCGTGACGTCGTTGGGCCGCAGCTCGCGCGCCGCCTCGAACCGCTGGCGCGCCTCCTTGAGCTTGTGCTGGTTGAACAGCGCCTTGCCGGCGAGCACGAGCATGCTGCCGCGCGCGTCGCCGGGCGTCTTGCCGAGCTCGGCGCTGGCGAGCACCCGGTCGGTGAGCGCCACGGCCTTGGCGTCCTGCCGGGCCTCGAGGTAGGCGCCGCCGAGCTCGAGCGCCAGCTCGGTGCTGCCCGGGTTGGCGGCGAACGCAGTGCTGAGCTTGTCGATCGCGAGCGTCAGGTTGACGTTGGCGCCGTTGGCGGGCGGCGGCAGCCGGCGATACGTCTTGCCCATGCGGATCGAGAGCTGGATCTGGTCGTGGCTCTGGTTGGGCTTGAGCAGCTTCTCGCCGCGCTGGTACTGATCGAGCGCGTTGGTCCAGTCGCGGTCGGCGAAGTAGGTGTCGCCGAGCAGGATGTAGCCGCGCGCCTCGCCCTTGCGCAGCTTCAAGAACTCGCCGCCGGCGGTGCGCGCCTTGCGGGTCTGGCGGCGCGCCAGGTAGTCGGTCGCGAGGTTGAACCACACCGAGCCGGTGCTATCGACGTGCTGCGGATCCTCGACCACGCGCTCGCACACCGTGACCGCCTGATCGAACCGGCCGAGGCCCGTCAGCGCCGCGCACAGCCCGTTGTCGGCGTTGACCTGGGCGTTGGGCTTCTTGGCGAACTTGCGCTCGACCACGTCGAACTGATCGGCGGCCTTGGCGAACTGGCGCTGCGCCTTGGCCTCGTCGCCCCCCGCGATCGCGGTGCGCGCGGTGGTCAGGTAGGCGAACCCGAGCCGGACCCGCGGCAGCACGTCGCCGCCCTCGAGATCGCCGGGCCGGTTCGCGAGGTAGTGCTCGTACGCGTCGACGGTCTTGATCGGATCGCGCGCGGCGTAGAACTCGCCGATCAGCTTCTGGTTGGTGAACGCCTGCGGCCGGGTCGCGACCACGGTCTCGGCGATCTGGACCGCCTCGTCCTTGTGGCCGGTCTCCCACAGGATCAGCGCCTCCTGCTCGAGGATCTCGGGCGCCGTCGGGTAGCGGAGCTTGGCCTTGGCGATGAAGTCGAGGCCGCCGGGGTAGTCCTTGAGGATGATGAACACCGCGGCGCGCTTGCCGTAGGCCTCGGCCGAGACCTCGCCCGGCGCCTTGGCGATCGCGCGATCGAACGCGGCCGCGGCCTTGTGCCAGTCGCCGTCCTCGAACAGCTTGTCGCCGTCGCGCAGGTCGTCCTCGACGGCGGCGGCGGCGCGCGGGGTCTGAACGACCGCGAGCCCGGCGGTCGCGGCGGCGCACGCGATCAGGATCCCGACCAGGCGAAGGCTCACTGGATCCTCCCGACGACCATCGTGATGTCGTCCTTGCGCGGCATGTCACCGAAGAACGCCACGGCGTCGCTGACGATCGTGTTGCGCATGTCGCCGACCCCCAGGCCGGCCGCGCGGCGCACCGAGTTGCGGAACCGCTTCTCGCCGTACTCCTCGCCGGCCGCGTTCTCGCACTCGACGATGCCGTCGGTGTACCAGACCAGCACGTCGCCGGATTGCAGCTCGGTGGTCTTGGCCTCGTAGCGCGAGCTGCGATCGTCGCCGAGCCGGTTGCCGCGGATCATCAGCGAGCCAAACTCACCGCGGCCCTCGCTGGCGCGGAACAGGTACGGGAAGTTGTGGCCGGCGTTGGCGTACGTGATCGTGCGGCGCCCGGGGTCGATGATCGACGCGAAGCACGTCATCACGAACCGGCGCTGCGCGCTCTCGAAGATCGCGTGGTTCATGATCTCGAGCAGGCCGGTCACCGTGACGTCGTCGCGGTAGACGTAGCGCGCCACGTCGCACGCCGCCTTGGCCGCCGCGGTGATCATCGCCGATGGCACGCCGTGACCGGTGACGTCGCCGACGACCATCAGGATCTTGCCGCCGACCAGGTCGCTCCACGTCCACCAGTCGCCGCCGGTCTGCGCCGCGGGCTGGTAGAACCCCGCGAACTGCAGGATGCCGTGATCGACCGGATCCGAGGTCGGGACCAGCGTGTCCTGGATCGTCTTGGCGACCTCGAGCTCCTGCTCGATCCGCGCCTTCTCGGCGGTCTGCTCGAGCAGGATCGAGATCTGGTCGGCCATGAAGTTGAAGTTGGTGCCGAGCAGGCCGATCTCGTCCGACGACGTGACGTCGACCCGGGCGACCAGGTCGCCGCGCGCGATCTGATCGGCGCGCCATGCCAGCTGCTTGATCGGCCGCGAGATCGACAGCCCCTGGAGGATCGCCAGCACGGTGCCGATCAGCGCGAACAGCGCACCGACCGCGCCGGTGTACAGCGCGGCCCGGGTCGACGCGGTCGCCTTCTGCTCGGCCGCGGTCTGCGAGAACCAGTCGATCGGCGCCAGGTCGTAGCCGAGCACCACGTAGCCCATCCGCTGCTCCGACGGCACCGGGGCGATCGCCGCGGCCGCGGTCGGCGGCGCGCCGCTGAACACCGGGAACGCGAACACCCGGTAGTGGGCATCGCCGTCGGAGGCGTCGAACTTGATCAGCGGCTCGCTCACGCCGGCCGCGGCGGCCTTCCAGCCGGCGAGCGCCTGCTTCCAGGTCTCGACGGTGAGCGCGCCGAACGCCGGGCCGACCGGGTCGTGGTTGCCGGACTTGCAGTCGAGCTTGGCATCCTCGAAGCAGTGCGCGACCACCTTCTGGTTGGGGTCGAGCACGTAGGCGAGCTTGACCCCGTAGTCCTTCTTGCCGTTGGGGCCGTCC
>DATBBB010000236.1:0-25139 GCA_036271215.1 Kofleriaceae bacterium
CGCGCCGCCGTCGAACGCACCCGCGACGACGCCGCGCTCTCGAGGTGGGTCGAGCTCTTCGTGGCTCGATCGGCTACCGAGATCGCCGCCGCAGTGGCCGAGAAGAAGGCGTAGCCTTCAGCACGCTGGCTTGCCGAGCGCTTAACACGATCGAGTAGGGGTAGCGTCGCACCACACGCGCGCGAACATCGGACCGCCCTGGCCACATCGGCCATGCCTTGGGCAGCTCGCGGATCCCGTGGATGCCGTGGGCGATCGCATCGGAGAAGCCATCGGCCGCATCCAGCGAACGTGCCGCGTACCACGTCAGCGCAGCGCGTACTCGGCTCGCGCCTCGCGGTGGAATCGGTACGGCTTCACCGGCGCTGCGCGTCGAGCCAGGCCCGCGCCTCGGCGAGCACCTCGTCACCATCGAGCAATGCCGAGATCGAGAAACGGTACAGCAACTCATCGATGCCGCTACGGCCCATGCCCAGGTGCGTGATTCGCTCTCGCCGGCTAACGCAATGCGGCCGGCTCGTCGATGAAGGCCACCGGCACATGATCGGTGAGCCACACGCCATTGTCCGAGCGATAGAACGCATGGCCGGCGCGTGCCATCTCGCCGGCGCGGATCTCGAGCACGAACAGCGCGCCGCGGCGCTGGCCTACCTTGGCCGCCGTGGCCGCATCCGCCGACAGATGAACGTGGTGGCGCGCGCGTTTCTCGAGCCCGCGAGCACGGATACCGTCGAGCGCCTCGTGCACGGTGCCGTGATACAGCCGGTCCGGCGGCGCCACCGCGACGAGGCCGAGCTCGACGGGCACCGAATGTCCCTGGTTGGCGCGGATCCGCGTCCCATCGGGTGACAGCGCGAACCGCTGCTTGTCCGACGTCGTCACCAGGTGGCGCAACTCGTCCGGCAGGATCGCCACGCCGTGCGCCGCACACGCCTCGAGTAAGCCATCGACCTCGGTCCAGCCTGCGTCGTCGAGCTCGATTCCGATCTTCGCCGGATCGTGGCGCAGCACCAGCGACAGGAACTTCGAGATCTGGACCGACATCTGGTGATTGCTACGCCAACGCCGCCCGGTGTCAACCGCGTCAGCGTCACGCGGGATCGCGCAGGCGCGCGCGCGATCAGAGCGGCGATCTCGACGTGGGTGAAGGCGGAGTCAGGCGCGATGGCGCAGCGCGGGTCTGTGTGATGAGGTCCGGGCGCGATCACCACATCAGCCTCGAGTACCCTGAGTTTAGGTGGATCGCTTCGCCGCCTGCCAGTCGGTCACTGCCGCGCTCAGGCGTGCCTGCCAGTCGGGGCCGAGGTCGCGCTCCGCGAACAACGTCGTGGCGTGGTGTTCCAGGTGCCGCGCGATCGCGTCTGTCGCGCTGCGACCTTCGCGCACGATGCGGACGCGCTCGTCGTCCGTCAGCCGCGTCAGCAGGCTGAAGCCAGAGGGGCCCTGGCTGCAGTTCACGTCGAGGAAGAGCGCGCCGTCCTCCTCGGCGAGAAACCAGGAGGAGGGTTGGTGATCGACGATCCGCATGCTTCGAATGATGACATGGCGCGGTGACGCGAGCGCCGCGGCTGATGACGGCGCTCGAAGGGTGCCAGCGGTGCGCAGGTCGAGTAGCTCCCACAGCTTCGCAGACGAGCGGTGCGTCGAGCACCACAGGCTGGCGATCGCGCTGTCACCGTGACGCTACGCGATCTCGACCGGGGCAGCGCCTGGGACGCCATCACGTAGTCGGGCTCAACGTCGAGCGCGTGGTACGCTGTTTCACATGGGCCGTGTTGCCGAGCGTTCCCAGCTGACCGCCACCGAGTACCTCGCGTGGGAGCGCGCGCAGCCGGCCAAGCACGAGTTCTTCGACGGCGAGGTCTTTGCCATGGCCGGCGGGACGCCGCGCCACAACGCGCTCTGCGTGAGCATGGGGGCCGAGCTGCGCGCGGTCCTCCGGCCACGCGGTTGCGCAGTCCTGTCCTCGGACCAGCACTTCGCGTTTCCGCCCCAGGACCGCTACGTCTATCCAGATATCACAGTGATCATCGCCGCGGATGCCCCTTTTGCGCCCGTCGGGGCGCTCGTCGAGTACGCTTCGGGAATGAAGGCGATCCGGAACGTGGCGCAGTAGCCGGCGCGGATGATCGTCAGCTCACGGACTCAGCCCGGCGGATCGGCCTGGGTGAACACCGGCGCGCCATCGACGATCTTGGCGTCGAGCGTGAAGGTGATCGGCGTGCCGCTGCACATCGGGTTGCCGACCGCGGTGATGTGGGCGGTCAGGCCGTCGCTGCGGTAGCTGTACTGGAACCGGCTGGGCTCGTCGATCTGGAAGTCGAGCTTGGTCCACACCGGATCCTTGGCCCACGCGCCGGTCACCGCACACTGCTGGTCGGGCTGCGGGCAGCACGGCTTGTCGGGCAGCGTCCGGGCCTTGCCGGCGGGGAACCCCGCGGTCTCCATCATCACGAGCGAGAGCTGGCGCCTGAGCTTGCTCAGCGCCATCGACGCCTCGATGCGCTTGAGCCGGGCCTGGTAGGCCTTCACGCCTTCGTCGACGCAGACCCGGACCGCGGCGCGATCGCCGGCGTGGAGCACGCACTCGATGCCCGGGTCCTCCCCCTTCGCGACGTTGGCCTTGCACTCGCCGAGCATCTCGGTCATGTCCGGCTTGGTGGCGGGCTGGCCGGCCTCCTTGGCAGCCTGGGCAGCGATCTCCTCCACCACGGGCCGGAGCTTGGCGATGGCGGTGTCGCAATCGGCGGCGGTGTACTTCGGCGCCGGCTTGGCCGGCTTCTTGGCGTGGGCCGCACCGGCCGAGCCGACGACGACGAGCGAGAGCGAGAGCGAGAGCAGTGACAGGCGAGCGAGCATGCGAGATCCTTTGCGAAAGTGGCGAGCCGGCAGGCACGCCCCTGCGCACCCACCCGGCCAGGAGTGGGCGAACGCCACGCGACCTTGCACGTTTTCTTCGCGACCACGGCCCGTCGCGGTCGCGCGCACGGTGAGGCCGGCCCGACGGCACTTGCCGGCGAGACCGCCGTCGACCTGCCAGAGCGCCCCCGCCCCGGTAACGCCCTGATCGCGAACCCATACGCCAGGCCGACGATCGCAGCCAGACGCACCCGTGACGAGAACGAATGTTCTTCAAGTATTCAATTGAATATCTTTAAAAACCAAGATAATAGCTCAGTGAATGAACGAACGTTCTGGCCTGCGCTCACAGCGGACGGCCGCCCTGCTGCCGCCCAGCTGCGCCGCGGTGGGCGTACGTCGGCGGATCTTGCAAGGCGCGCTGCACCTGTTCGCGACCCGCGGCTTTCACGGAGCGTCGATGCGAGATCTCGCGTCGGTCATCGAGGTCCAGCCGAGCGCCATCTACGTGCACTTCCCTTCGAAGGAGCACCTGCTGGCCGAGCTCGTGCGCGTCGGCCATGAAGTGCACCACGAGCAGATCCGCCTGGCGATGCTGGAGGCCAGCGCCGATCCGGTCGCGCAGCTGTGCGCCCTGGTTCGCGCGCACGTGCGCATGCACACCAGCTATCCCGACCTCGCGGTGATCGTGAACACCGAGCTGGAGGCGCTGTCTCCGGAGCTGGCCGCGCCCGGGCTCGCGCTGCGAAACCAGTCGATCGCGTTGCTGCTCGCGGTGATCGAGCGCGGTACCGCGCTGGGGCGGTTCTCGCATCCGAATACACAGGTGGTCGCAGCGGCGATCGGCGCGATGGGCGTGCGCATTCCGTACTGGTACTCACCGGATCTCGGGCTCGACGCCGTCGAGCTCGCCGAGGTCCACGTTCAGCTGGCGCTCCGCATGCTGGGAGCCGATCTCTCCAAAGAAGGTGGAAGATGACGAGGAACCAAGGTGAAGCATGAGCGTCTCCTGGATCGTCGTGCGCGCTGCGCTCGCGGCGGCAGCGGTGTCGGCGGCGCTCGCCACGGACGCGCGGGCGCAATCGCCACGCTCGGACGGACATGATCCGTGGATCCCGTTCCTGCCGACGTGACGTGTCGCGCGCAGGGCGTGGTGTCGGTCGCCTACACGCACGACGGAGCGCCGCACGCGCGACCGACTTCGCTGCGGCCGTCCGCGCGTCCCGTCCAAGCTGATCAGCATCGTCCGAAAAAAGCAAGGCCGGCGAGGTGAGTCGCCGGCCTGTCATTCAACGTTTACGTTGTTCGTCGCGTCAGATAACGCGAACGTTCTCGGCGCGCGCCCCTTTCGGACCGCGACCTTCGTTATACGAGACCTTCTGGCCCTCGCGTAGCTCCTCGAAGCGAACGCCCTCGACAGCAGACATGTGGAAGAACATGTCGGTGCCAGTGCCGTTCTCGATGAAGCCAAAACCCTTGTCAGTCAGACGCTTAATCGTACCTTGAGCCATTCGAAATCTCCTGTAGCAGCTTGGCTCATCGATTGGTGAATCCCCACCGAAAGAACCAAGGCCTTTGTTTGCTCTCAGAACACCGCCATGTCGAGCGGAATCGGCATGTGATCGACGATTCGACGACGATTTGTCGATCGTGAGCGTCGCCTCGACTGTCAGGATCGCGTCAGGCGCCCACCGAGATCGAAAAAACTGGACGTGGCGCCCGAAAGGTGAGCCGAGGTGACGGCGCCCGCCGGACCTGCCCCCGAGCCAGAATATTCCTTGACAGGAATATGAACGTTCGGATATATGTCTGGCGTGGCATCATCGCTTGCCAGCATCGGGACCACGGACAGGCATGCGAGCCCGCGGCCCTCGATTGGCTATTTCCAGGATGACAACATAAGAGTCGAACGCGAGGAGCCATATGTCGATCGTGGAATCATCGTTCACCGTCATCGCGGAGCCCAACCGGCGGGCGATCTTGAGCCTGCTGCTCGCGGCGGAGCGCTCCGTGGGCGAGATCGAGCACGAGCTTCAGCTATCGCAGCCGTCGGTCTCCAAGCACCTGCGCGTGCTGCGAGAGGCCGGCTTCGTGGAAGCTCGCATCGAGGCGCAGCGCCGCCTGTATCGCCTCAGACCGGAGCCACTCATGGAGCTCGACGCCTGGCTCGTTCCGTTCCGGCGCTTCTGGTCGAAGCACGTCGATGCCCTGGAGCAACATTTGAACAAGATGGACACCAAGATGGACCAAGTGCCCGCTGTGAAAGGAAAGCAGAACCATGACAAGCCGTGAGCAATACTCGCCAGGTGCCGCTGCTGGCGCCAAGGTTCAGAAAGCGGGAGATCAATGGACGCTCGTCCTGGTCCGCGACCTCCCCCACCCGCCTGCCAAGGTCTGGACGGCGATCACCGCCCCGGAGCACCTTCGCGAATGGGCGCCGTTCGACGCGGACCGCAACCTCGGCACCGTCGGCGCCGCACAGCTCACGACCGTGGGGGCACCGAAGCCGATGGTGTCCGAGACCCAGATAAAGCGGGCGGACGCGCCCAAGCTGCTCGAATTCAGCTGGGGCGGACAGGAGATTCGCTGGGAGCTGGAGCCGCTGGGCGACAGCGGCACGCGGCTCACGCTGTGGCACAACATCGACCGTCGCTTCATCTCGATGGGCGCCGCGGGCTGGCACATCTGCCTCGATGTGATGGACCGGCTGCTCGCCGGTCGGCCCGTGGGGCGCCTGGTCGGCCCCGACGCCATGCAGTTCGAAGGCTGGCAGCGCTTGAACGCCGAGTACGCCGAGCAGTTCGGTGTGGAGCGCCCCAGCTGGTCCGCGGGCCCGGCCTGATGCGCCGATCCGATTCGAAGCGAGGTATTGCGCATCGGTGAGCTCCTTACTTGGTCTTTGGCGGCACGATCTGGTTCGATGTTCCGGTGTACCGGATCAGGAACACCCGGCAGTGTTCCGCTTGATGGGCTTGGTTTGTAACCCGGCCCACGCGGAGTACGGCTCCGTCGCTGGGGCTTCGTCACACGCGGTCGCTTGGTAGTGCGCAGGCGGCGAGCATTCGATTAGGATGGCCGCGGGCGGTGGGCAATGTACGATGACAAGCAACAGAGTCGCGGAACCGGCGGCGCGGGAACGGGGACAGGTGCGGGGACCGCCGGCGCGAACGCGCCCGGCAAGCAGACGCGCGTCGAGATGATCGACGTCGGCGTCGGGCCGCAGGCGGATCCGGCGCGGCAGCAGACGGCGACGCAGGCGGTGCAGGCGCTGGCGCAGCGGTTCGGGCGGCCGGTCGACGGGGTGCGCGTGCATGCCGATGCCGGCGGCGACCAGCGAGCGCGGAGCCGCGGGGCGGTGGCGTTCGCCGAGGGTCACGACATCTTCCTGGCGCTGTCGGTCGATCCGTCCGGTGCCGAGGGCCGCCGGATCCTGGCGCACGAGCTGGTGCACGTGGTCCAGCAGACCGATCCGGCGCCGGCCCCGCCGGGCGCGCCGGCGGATCGCGCGGCGTTCGAGCGCGAGGCGCACGAGCTGGGTGATCGGATCGCGGCCGGTGGCACCGCGGCGCCCAAGCTGCGGACCGGTGGCGCGGTCGCGCAGGCGTTCGGTTCGCCCGAGCACCAGGACATGGGCAACCGCGTCCACGACATCCTCGAGCCGCAGGCCCAGAAAGGCGATCAGGCATTGTTCGGCGGCGTCACGCACACCGAGCGCGCCGAGCAGACCCGCAACGAGCAAGCCGGCAAGGGCGTGGCCCACGGCGCCCACGCCGCCGAGGGCGAGCCGGGGTCGGTGGCGGTGCCCGAGCTGGCGGAGATGCTCGCGCGCGACCGGTTCATCGACGGCGCGCGCGACCAGAAGCTGTCGCTGCGCAACTTCAACATGGCGCGCGACGCGGCCGGGCCGTACCTCGCGATGGAGATCGATCGCTCGACCAAGGAGCCGGCGCGCTACGACGTGCCGGTCTCGCTCGGTGATCTGACGGCGATGACCGGCGATCTGTACAGCAGCATGGCGAACCTGCGATTGGCGCCGACCTGGGAGGTGACGGCGCTGCAGCGCACGGTCGACGCCGAGGCCGCGTTCGAGCGCCAGGTCGCGGCCGGCAAGGCCGATCCCAAGCACCCGCCGAACTTCGACATGCAGTACGAGCAGGCGACCGAGTGGCGCAAGCACCCGGTGTTCGTGGCCGGCCAGCAGGTCGGCACCGGCGGCGAGGCGGCCGGCGGTGACCACGACAGCTACCTCGACATGGCGAAGCAGAACCAGGCGCACTTCGGCGAGGACTCGACCCAGCAGCACGGGCTCGAGGTCCGCGTCAACGCCGATCCGGGCGCGGTCGCGGCGCTGGCAGGCGGCGCGCAGGGCAACGCCGCGGACGGCAACGAGCGGGCGTGGCTCGACGGCCACGCGCGCGCGCTCGGCTACGCGCGCGAGGCGTACCAGCTGATGACCAACCCGCAGCCCGGGCCGGCCGTGCGGGTCCACGAGGCGACCCCGGACACCGGGCTCGAGGACGCGTACCAGGGTCGCACCGGGCTCAAGCAGAACAGCATCATCGGCGTCGACGGTAAGGTCATGAGCCGGACCGCGAGCGAGGTCACGGTCGCGAGCAAGAGCAACGACGCGTACCTCGAGAACGCCGGTGCCGATCACTACCTCACCGACGCGTTCGCGGCCGGCCACCAGATCGTGCGCAGCACGGTCGGTCAGATCGCCGACAAGTTCGCCAAGGACCACGGCGGCATCGACAAGTTCCTCGACAAGATCGTCGAGGTCGTCCAGCACGGCGCGCACGCCGACGCCGAACGCCCCGAGCCGGAGGGCGACCTGCAAGACCTCTGGAGCTACAGCCGCGGCGTCCGGGGCTTCGTGTTCGGCTGGGCGGCGCGCTCGAAGCTCAAGGCCAAGCTCAAGGAGCAGCTCGGCGATCCGCAGGCGCTGCACGGCATCGGCGCCAAGGTCGTGCACGACTACTACAACACCCGCGGCATGATCGTGCACAACCGCAAGGGCATGACGTTCATGATCAAGGGCGACGACCACGCGTCCGAGGCGCCCGAGGCGCGCCAGATCATCGCGCTCGCGGTGCTGGCGTCGCGCGATCAGATCACGCAGGTCAAGGACACCGGCGCATCGGTGAACCCGATGGACGTGTGGGCCTACACGCCGGATCCCGGCCACACGCAGCTCACGCTGGCGAACGGCTCGCAGATCATGGAGATCATGTTCGCGGACACGAAGTACCTGTGGGAGATGATCAAGAAGAACTTCACGCTGCTCCAGGCGCCGGACACGCACCAGGAGCAGGCGTCGTCGAAGTACTCCCACCAGGAGCAGAAGCTCGCCAAGGGCAAGGTGCCGGTCGACGTCGGGACGACGCCGATGAAGTCGTACTTCGCCAAGCGTCACCAGTACGTCCAGGACGTGGCGAACAAGCACCTGCCGAACAAGGGCGCGGCGCTGCAGACCGCCGACGGGATCAACACGCCGGGGCTCGGCTAGCGATGGCGCGCCGGTGCGCGATCGGCGTGCTCGGCGCGATCGGCGCGACCCTCGGGCTCGTCGCGGGGTGCCCGGCCAGCGACGGCGACCACACGACCACGGCGCACGGAAGGCACATGACCGCAGATCACAACAACGACTGGCTGGTCGTCCCCGATGGCGCGTCGTCGCGCGAGCTGTACCAGCAGTTCGCCGGCTCGGGGCAGCGCGGCGCGGACAAGGCGCGCCCGGCGCTGTCGGATGCGCGGCCCGAGGTCCGGCGCAACGCGATCGTCGTGCTGACCGCCGCGATCGCCGCGGACGGCGTCCCGGACTACCTCGCCGCGCTCGACGACGACGATCCGTTCGTGGCGTCCGAGGCCGCGGCGGCGCTCGCGAGCTACGGGCCGGCGTCGCTGTCGGGGCCCGAGAACCCGCGCGCGATGGCGGCGCTGCGTGGCCACGCCGCCGCGATCCGCGATGTCCTGCGCTCGCCGAACCTGACCGCGCGCTACAACGCGGCCACCGCGCTGCTCGCGATCGTCGATCCGGACGTCCCGCTCGCGAGCTTGCTCGGCGACGAGGCCGCGCTGGTGCGCTCGGTCGGGCTGCAGCTCGCCGGCCGGCGCACGCTCGCGGCCGCCGACGTCGAGGCGCTCGATCGGCTCGCGCGCCACGACGACGATCGCCAGCTCCGGGTCCGCGCGGTCAACATCGCCGGCGATCGCGCGCCCGCGCTCGCCGAGCCGATGATCGCGGCCGCGCTCGCCCGCGGCGACGTCGATCGCACGACCTCCGAGATCGTGTCCGCCCACCGGATGACGACGACGATCCCCGCGATCGTCACGCTGATCGCGACCCACCGCGAGTCGGGCTACTTCCTGCTGACGCTCGCGGCGCTCGGCGCGACCTGCGCGCTGCCGGCGATGGCTGATCCGGCGCTCGATCCGTCGTACGCGACCGATGCGCTGCGCAAGCTGTCGGGTCACCCCGAGTGGACGCTCGCCCAGCTGCGCGCATGGGCCGCCCAGCAGCCCGGCGATGCGCCACCCTGCACCGCGAAGTGAGCTGATGCGATCGATCGCCCAGGGCCGTTCATCGCCTGAGGCTAGCGAGCGCTCACAGGTGGTTGCGCAGGACCGCGCCCGGGCAGCGAGTCACTATATGTGGTCGCCGCGACACCAATCCAGCTCAGCGTAGATTGGGGCAATCGGCCCGCCGCGATTCGCGGCAGGTTCAGTTTATGGCATTGCGCGCCAATTGTTGCGATTGCTGCGGTGTTTTGCTGCGCGTCCGGAACAACATGTTCCGATTTGGATTAATGCGCTCGTCTGTTCAGTATGACCTTAAATTCTTATCAGGCCGAGCGTCGTGATTGACGATCATCGGTAATTCCATTACAAACGTCGTTTATGACTTCCCCACGATGTGGATGGAGCGCGTGTCTGGTTGTCCAGCTCGCGCGGCTCGCCGCGTTCTGCGGCACGGTCGCGCTGGCCGCGTGCTCGGTGCGTCCGGTCAGCTACACGCCGCTCGGCGACGACGGTGGCGTGTATGGCGGCGGGCTCGACGCACCCAAGACGGCGAGGGTCACGATCAGCCGGACCGGCGCCGCGACCGGCGTCGTCTCGGCACAGGGGCTCGGGTTGTCGTGCACCGAGACCTGCACGGCCACGGTCCCGGTCGGGGCCCAGGTGACGTTGATGGCGAGCCCCGATGTCGGGGCTGCGTTCGGTGGATGGGGCGGCAGTTGCGCGGGGATGGACTCGACGTGCACGCTCACCGTGACCGGAGATGTCGCCGTCACCGCGCGATTTGACGTGGCGATGTTCACGGTGAATATCGGCCTGCTCGGGAGTGGCGGCGGCATGGTGACCTCCACGCCCGCCAGCGTGGCCTGCCCGGACGCGTGTACCACGGTGGTGCCGTACGGCACGGCGATCACGCTGGCCGCGTCGGCCATGCCGGGCTCGACGTTCCTGGGCTGGGGCGGCGCGTGCAACGGTACCGGCGCGTGCACGTTCACGGCGACCGCCGACATCAGCGTGACGGCGGCGTTCGCGGCGGACAACGAGCTGATCGTGATGCAGGCTGGCAGCGGCGGCGGCACCGTGTCGTCGGTCCCCGCCGGGATCTCGTGCGGCAGCGACTGCACGGAGCGCTATGCGCCCGGCACGGTGGTGACGCTGTCTGCGGTCGCGGCCGATGACTCGACCTTCACGGGCTGGTCGGGAGGCTGCACGGGGACGGGCACGTGCCAGGTCACGCTGGACACCGCGGCGATGGTGACCGCGACGTTTGCGCTCCAGCAACACACGCTCCAGGTGGCGCTCGCCGGTATCGGCAGTGGCACGGTGTCGTCGAGCCCCGCTGGTATCTCGTGCGGCACGGGGTGCAGCACGGCCTACGACGCGCACACCCAGGTCACGTTGACCGCCGCGCCGGCGTCCAATTCCGTGTTCACGGGCTGGAGCGGCGGTGGCTGTGCCGGCACTGATACGTGCGTCGTCACGATGGACAGCGCGGTCTCGGTGACCGCGACGTTCGCGCTCAAGCAGTTCACGGTCGGCGTCGCCGTCATCGGGACCGGCGGCGGCACGGTGCAATCGAGCCCCGCCGGGATCGCGTGTGGCCCGAGCTGTTCGGCGCCCTATGACTTCGGCACGGTCGTCACGCTCACGGCGAGCCCGGACAGCCAATCGACGTTCCTGGGCTGGGGCGGTGCGTGCAGCGGCACCAGCGCGTGCACGTTCACGGTGACCGCCGATATCAGCGTGACGGCGGCGTTCGCGGCGGACAACGAGCTGATCGTGGCGCGGGCCGGCAATGGCGGCGGCACCGTGTCGTCGGTCCCGACCGGCATCGCGTGCGGCAGTGACTGCACGGAGAGCTACGCGCCCGGCACGGTGGTGATGCTGTCTGCGGTCGCGGCTAGCGACTCGACCTTCACGGGCTGGTCGGGAGGCTGCACGGGGATGGGTACGTGCCAGGTCACGGTGAACGCGGCGGCGATGGTGACCGCGACGTTCGCGCTCCAGCAGCACACGCTCCAGGTGGCGCTCGCCGGCAATGGCAGCGGCACCGTGACGTCGAGCCCGGCCGGCATCTCGTGCGGCACGGGATGCAGCGCGGCCTACGACGCGCACACCCAGGTCACGTTGACCGCCGCGCCGGCGGCCAATTCTGTGTTCACGGGCTGGAGCGGCGGTGGCTGTGCCGGCACCGGGACGTGCGTCGTCACGACGGACAGCGCGGTCTCGGTGACCGCGACGTTCACGCTCAAGCAGTTCGCGGTCAGCGTCGCCGTCACCGGGACCGGCGGCGGCACGGTGCAATCGAGCCCCGCCGGGATCGTGTGCGGCCCGAGCTGTTCGGCGCCCTATGACTTCGGCACGGTCGTCACGCTCACGGCGAGCCCGAACAGCCAATCGACGTTCCTGGGCTGGTCGGGCGCGTGCAGCGGCACCGGCGCGTGCACATTCACGGTGACCGCCGCCACCAGCGTGACGGCGGCGTTCGCAGCGGACAACGAGCTGATCGTGGCGCGGGCCGGCAATGGCGGCGGCACCGTGTCGTCGGTCCCGGCCGGCATCGCGTGCGGCAGCGATTGCACGGAGAGCTACGCGCCCGGCACGGGGGTGACGCTGTCTGCGGTCGCGGCGGGCGACTCGACCTTCACGGGCTGGTCGGGCGGCTGCACGGGAACGGGCACGTGCCAGGTCACGATGAACGCGGCGGCGATGGTGACCGCGACCTTCGCGCTCCAGAAGCACACGCTCCAGGTAGCGCTCGCCGGCAATGGCAGCGGCACCGTGACGTCGAGCCCGGCCGGCATCTCGTGCAGCACGGGGTGCAGCGCGGCCTTCAACGCGCACACCCAGGTCACGTTGACCGCCGCGGCCGCGGCCGACTCGGTGTTCACCGGCTGGACCGGCGGATGCTCCGGGACCGGCGCGTGCCTCGTCACGATGGACAGCGCGGTCTCGGTGACCGCGACGTTCGCGCTCAAGCAGTTTGCGGTCGGCGTCACTGTCACCGGGACCGGCGGCGGCACGGTGACCTCGAGCCCCGCCGGGATCGTGTGCCCGGGCATCTGCTCGGTGGCGTACGACGCGCACACCCAGGTCATGTTGACTGCATCACCAGCGGTCAACTCGGTGTTCCTGGGCTGGGCGGGTGCGTGCAGCGGCACCGGTGCCTGCACGTTCACGGTGACCGCCGCCACCAGCGTGACCGCGGCGTTCGCGGCGGACAACGAGCTGATCGTGGCGCGGGCCGGCAATGGCGGCGGCACTGTGTCGTCGGTCCCGGCCGGCATCGCGTGCGGCAGTGACTGCACGGAGAGCTACGCGCCCGGCACGGTGGTGACGCTGTCTGCGGTCGCAGCCGGTGACTCGACCTTCACGGGCTGGACGGGAGGCTGCACCGGGACGGGCACGTGCCAGGTCACGATGAACGCGGCGGTGATGGTCACCGCGACGTTCGCGCTCCAGAAGCACACGCTCCAGGTGGCGCTCGCCGGCAATGGCAGCGGCACCGTGACATCGAGCCCGGCCGGCATCTCGTGCGGCACGGGGTGCAGCGCGGCCTACGACGCGCACACCCAGGTCACGTTGACCGCCGCGCCGGCGGCCAATTCTGTGTTCACAGGCTGGAGCGGCGGTGGCTGTGCCGGCACCGGGACGTGCGTCGTCACGACAGACAGCGCGATCTCGGTGACCGCGACGTTCACGCTCAAGCAGTTCACGGTCAGTGTCGCCGTCACCGGGACCGGCGGCGGCACGGTGACATCGAGCCCCGCCGGGATCTCGTGCGGTTCGAGCTGTTCGGCGCTCTACAACGTCGGCACGGTCGTCACGCTCACGGCGAGCCCGAACAGCCAATCGACGTTCCTGGGCTGGTCGGGCGCGTGCAGCGGCACCGGTGCCTGCACATTCACGGTGACCGCCGCCACCAGCGTGACGGCGGCGTTCGCGGCGGACAACGAGCTGATCGTGGCGCGGGCCGGCAATGGCAGCGGCACGGTGACGTCGGTCCCGGCCGGCATCTCGTGCGGCAGTGACTGCACGGAGAGCTACGCGCCCGGCACGGTGGTGACGCTGTCTGCGGTCGCGGCCGGCGACTCGACCTTCACGGGCTGGTCGGGCGGCTGCACGGGAACGGGCACGTGCCAGGTCACGATGAACGCGGCGGTGATGGTGACCGCGACGTTCACGCTCCAGAAGCACACGCTCCAGGTGGTATTCGCCGGCACCGGCAGCGGCACGGTGACGTCGAGCCCGGCCGGCATCTCGTGCAGCACGGGGTGCAGCGCGGCCTACGATGCGCACACCCAGGTCACGTTGACGGCGGCGGCGGCGTCCAATTCCCGCTTCACGGGCTGGAGCGGTGGTGGCTGTTCCGGTACCGGCACGTGCGTCGTCACGATGGACAGCAACGTCCAGGTCACCGCGAGCTTCACGCAGGTTCAGCAGTTCACGCTCACCATCAGTGTCACCGGGAACGGTGTTGTGAGATCGGAAGACGGCGACGTCGTATGCACCGGGAACGAGGTATGTTCGGCGCCCTACGACGCCGGTACGGTCGTCACGCTTCAGGCGACCGGAGGGACACTTCGCAGCTGGGGCGGGCAGTGTACAATCGGCAGCCCGAATGAATGTCAAGTGACGATGACGAGTGCGAAGTCGGTGACTGCCATGTTTTGAGTGCCGAGTGTGCAGCACCACGGTCCGCAAGTGCCCGCATGCCCGTCCTGACGGGCGGACGACGAAGGCCTTCATTGCGAGGGAGCCGGCGGGCGAGCAAGTGGTGACCGCGAACAGCCATCGCAGCGTGCCGTGGATCCGGTGGCCGGCGCAGAACCGGTGAGTCGCAGCAGGGTGAATGGGAGGTCAGCAGGTAGCGCTGAGGGGCGCCCGGCCCGTCGGCGAGGACGGCGAAGGCGAGCCGCGCGAGGCGAGGTGCGCGACGCGCTGCCAGCGACGGTCGCGGGACGCGTAGAACGGCCGTCACACGGGGTCCGCGTGTGATCGGACTGACATCGGGCAAGCACGTTGCCGTCCCAGACCATGATCGCCGCCGGATCCCGATGGTGATCCACGCAGTCGATCGCTAGGATCTCCAGATGCTCGCCCGTACGGTTGTGTTGGTGCTCTGGGTCACCGCGTGCGGATTCCAGGCGACCCCGGCGCGGGTCGGCGAGTCATCGCCGCCGCCGGACTCGTCGCCCGACCAGCGTCCGCCGGTGGTGTGCGGCGACCTGACGTGCGATCCGAACGCGACGTGCACGACGATCGGCGGCGCCGCCTGTGCGTGCAACTCCGGCTACGCGGGCGACGGCATGACGTGCAGCGACGTCGACGAATGTACGACGGCCAACGGCGGGTGCCCCGCGGCGTGCCAGAACACCCCCGGCGGCTTCACGTGCTATGCGCCCGCGACCTGCGCGGACGTCAAGCTCCATGTCCCGACCGCGGCCGATGGCAGCTACACGCTGTACCTCGGGGGCAACGCGAGCAAGCCGTGGCAGGCGTACTGCGCCGGCATGGCGACCGCCCCGCTCGAGTACCTGTCGCTGACCGGCGCGAACTCGGCGCAGTACACCGCCGGCGGCTCCAGCCCCGGCACCAACGTGAAGACCACGTACACCAAGGTGCGGTTCGATCCGGCGAGCTTGAAGATCGACATTCGCGATCGCGCGTTCGCCACGTCGCAAGGCATGCTCAACCACAGCAACACGGGCACGATGGTCACCAGCATGCCGTACGGCGTGGCAATGGACTGCCGCACCGCCAACAGCAGCACCGGCGTGGCGCTGATCGACCTCACGGGGACGGCGTTCGCGCTCACCGGGCAAGCCGGGTTCGCGGCGGGCGGCAACCAAGCGGGCTCGTCATTCCAGCCGAGCAGCAACAACCAGCGCGCGACGGTCGGCGGGGGCGGCTTCTGCGGCTGGAACGCGCCGACCGGCACGCCGGGGAACCCGTTCAACGACAACGTGACCGACGGCAAGCTCCTCACGCTCGTCTACCAGCCGTAGCCGCGCGGGCGGCGCCGCGAGGTGGCCGTCCGGCGACGCAGCTCGATCGAGTCGTCACGGTGAGGACCGTAACGGTCGAGCGCCGTGGCGGCGCACCCCATCGCCTGTGTGCACGAGCAGTGCCGGTCCAGGACCGCACGCGCGCGATGACAGGGGGCCATGGTAAGCAACGCCGGTGTCCACGGAACGGCCAGCGATCGTGCAAGGCGATCGAACGGTGCTGCTCGAGGTCGAGCACGCCGGATACGAGGCGGGCCGGGACATCCTGAGCCGGTTTGCCGAGCTCGAGCGGTCTCCGGAGCATGTTCACACCTACCGACTGAGCGCGCTCGCGCTGTGGAACGCCGCCGCGCTCGGGGTCACCACGGCCGAGGTGCTCGATGGGCTGCGCGCGATCAGCCGGTTCGAGCTGCCCGCGAACGTCGAGCACGAGATCCGCGACCTGATGGGTCGCCATGGTACATGCCGGCTCGTCGACGGCCCGGACCCGAGCGAGCTCGAGCTGCGGGTCACCAGCGAGGACGTGCGCTTGCGGCTGACCCGCGATCGCAAGCTCGCCGAGCTGATCGCGCCGCGCGGCGAGCACTTCGCGGTGCCGATCGCGCATCGCGGCGCGCTCAAGCGCGGCCTGCTCGGCGCCGGATACCCTGTCGATGACGTCGCCGGGCTGGTCGATGGTGCGCCGCTCGACGTGCCGGTCAAGCTCGATACGTTCACGCCGTATCCGTATCAGGCCGCGGCGGTCGCGGCATTCCGGGTCACCGGCCACGGCGTGATCGTGCTGCCGTGCGGCGCAGGCAAGACGGTGATCGGCGTGCTCGCCATGGCGGCGCTCGGCACCCGCACGCTGGTGTTGACGTCGAGCCGCGAGGCCGCAACGCAGTGGCGGCGCGAGCTGCGGGCCCGCACGCACCTCGCCGAGGATGCGGTCGCGGTCTACGAGGGCGCCCGCGGTGCGACCGTGGCGCCGGTGACGATCACGACGTACTCGATGGTGAGCAAGAAGGGCGGCGGCGGCACCACCGGCTATAGCCACTTCGATCGGCTGGCGCACGAGCCGTGGGGCCTCATCATCTACGACGAGGTCCATTTGGTCCCGGCGCCGATCTTCCGGCTCAGCGCGCAGCTGCAGGCGCGGCGGCGGCTGGGGCTCACCGCGACGCTGGTGCGCGAGGACGGCCGGGAGACCGACGTGTTCGCGCTGATCGGCCCCAAGCGGTTCGAGATCGGCTGGCGCGCACTCGAGCAGTCGGGCCATATCGCCGCGGCGACGTGCTTCGAGGTTCGCGTGGCGATGCCGCGCTCGGTGATCGAGCGCTACGCCGCTGCCGAGCGCCGCGAGCAGCCGCGGATCGCGGCAGAGAACCCGGCCAAGCTGGCGGTGGTGCAGGCGCTGGTCGAGCGCCACCTCGGTGAGCGGATCCTGGTCATGGGCACGTACCTCGACTCGCTGCGCGCGGTCGCGGCCGCGCTCGGCGCGCCGATCCTGACCGGCGACTCGACGCACCGCGAGCGCGAGGCGGCGTACGCGGCCTTCCGCACCGGGCAGACCCGGATCCTGGTGCTCTCGCGGGTCGGTAACTTCGCGATCGATCTGCCCGAGGCCGCGGTGCTGATCCAGGTCTCGGGGACGATGGGGTCGCGCCAGGAGGAGGCGCAGCGGCTCGGCCGGGTGCTGCGGCCCAAGCCGGGCGGCGCGAGCTTCTACACGATCGTGAGCCGGCGATCTTGCGAGGAAGATCTGGCGCTGCACCGCCAGCTGTTCCTGACCGAGCAGGGCTACCGGTTCTTCATCGAGGAC
The DNA here is from genome assembly GCA_036271215.1 of Kofleriaceae bacterium. Classification (GTDB taxonomy): domain Bacteria; phylum Myxococcota_A; class Polyangia; order Haliangiales; family Haliangiaceae; genus JABFXX01. The sequence goes on from DATBBB010000236.1 coordinate 17,185, forward strand.
ATGCCGGACGGCCCCGAGATCGATCACGCCGCGGTCCCCGGCAGCCGCGAACGAAGCGCGAATCGAGGAACAGACGATGGCGATCTCCTCAACTAGCTGGCACCAGCCCTCCGGGGGCTGGCTACTCGACGACATCCCGGATCTCGCGCTGGCCGGCATGCTGGGCATCCCGGCCGACCAGGTGCCTGCCCGGCGCGCCAAGCTCGCGGAGCAGCAGCGCGAACCGGCGTGGGTCGAGGCTGCCCTGGAGAAGCTGCCGGCGGCCACCCTGTCGATCCTCCAGCTCCTCGCGGAAGGCGGCGGTATCGGCACGGACCTCGACCTCGCGCGGGCGGCGAAGGCGCGCTACGGCCTTCGCGAGGATCTGTACCGTCACGCCGTCTTGCCGGCGTTACGCGCGGCGCTCGTCGTGCCGCTCTCGACCCGAGCTGCCGGCAGCGCGCTGGCACTCGTTCAGCCCGCGGCCAAGCTCGTCGCCCCGCAGGTGGTCGATCTCGACATCACACCACTGTCGCTCACCGCCTTCGTCCCCGAGGCGCCGGCCGGCGCCGATGCGCGTACGTTCCTCGCGCTGTGTATCGCGACGCGCCACTTCGACCTCAAGCTGAACAAGGGCGGCGACCTCCACTTCGGCGCGGTCAAGCGGCTGGCCAAGCAGGTCGGGGTCGACGAGCGCGCCGCCGACCGCATGCTGCGCGTCGCGCTCGAAGCAAAGCTCGTCGCACCCGACGGTGAGCTCGTCCGGCCCGACGCCTCCGCGCTGGTCGCCACGGCGGCGGGACACTACCCCGCGAGTACCGGCATGACCGCGCTGCAGGCGCTGCTCGCCAGCGGCCCGATCGAACGCGACGCCGCGCTCCGATGGTGCGAGCGCAGCGCACTCCTGCAGGTTGCGCGGGTCATCAGCGACGGCCTGTCCTACCTGCCGGGGTTCACCATCGGCACGGTGGACGGCGAGGCCGCGCTCTCCTACCGCACGCCCGCGGGCAGCGCGAGCGGGCACATCACGCCGAGCTTCGAGGTAATCCTGCCCCCCGAGTCCCGGCTGGTCGATGTCGTGCAGGTCGGCGCGTGCTGCGACTGGGTGCGGCTCGATCGCGCGCTCGTGGCCCGGATCACCAGGCCCGCGGTCTCTCGCGCGCTGGCGGCCGGGGCCACGGGAGACCAGGTTCTGGGCTGGCTCGCGTCGGCGAGCCAGCATCCGATCCCGCAGAACGTCGAGGTCGCGATCCGCGACTGGGCCCGGGCGGTCATTCCGGCGACGCTCGCGACCGGTCATGTGGTCGTCGTCGACGCCGCGGTCGAGGGCCAGGCGCTCGCGGCGCTCGGCAAGCTCGATCCGCGCCGGGTCGCGCCGGGTGTGCTCGTGGTCGGCTCCGCGGTCCCGGCGCGCGACGTGTCCAAGGCGCTGCTCGCGGCGGGGATCCAGCTCGATCCCGGCGCGCCCGCCCGTTCGCGGCCGACGACCCCGAACCCGCCCGCCGAGCCCGGCCTCACCGCCCCGCGGCTGCGCGGCAAGGTGATGGCGTGGCGGCGCGGCGAGCCGTTCGAAGGCGTCCGCGACAGCTATCTCGATAACCTCCAGGCGTCCGCACCGACGAGCGGTGAGGCAGCGCGGCGCCCCGCCCTCGATCCGCTCGCTCGGCTCGTCGAGTGGGTTGGCGCGCACGGCATCGACGACAGCGCCGAGGTGATCGACCACCTGTTCGACGGCCCGATGGGCCCCGTCCTGGCCCAGCTGTCTGCGCGCGACATCGACCAGCTGTTCTCCGGCGCGCAGAGCCTCGACGACCTGATCAAGAACGTGGCCAAGCTCGTGGCCCAGCGCGGCATCGGCCGGCCCCCGGCGATCTCGCACCCGCCCCGGGCGACGGGCCCGAGCTCGGGTAGCCCGCGGGCGGGGCGGCGGCGACCGGTCCTCCTCTGGCAACAGGAGCAGCTGCGGCCCCGGCTCGAGGCTGCGGCCGAGCGCACGGAGTGGATCGCGCTCGACGTGGGCGGCAGCGTGCGGTTCATCGAGATCGAGCAGGTCGCACGCCGCGGCTCGATGTGGTTCGTGCTCGGCGACGATCTCGAAGACGGCACCGCCGTCGCGCTCGCGCTCGACAAGATCACGGCGATCGCCGCGCTACCCGACGACGTCGATCTCGACGACCTGCTCGCCCAGGAACCCGCGGCACCGAGCGAGCGAGGCGGCGCCTCCCTGCCGTGGCGGCCACCCCCGGGCACGCCGGCGCCGGCCGGCCACGTCACCTGCCCCTGCGGTAGCGGCGAGCGGTACCGCAACTGCTGTCGGCGAGCGGCGCTGGCCTGATCGCCAGGCCTGATCGCTGGGCCTGATCGCTAGGCCTGATCGCTGGGATCGATGCTGTCGGTGTCCGAACCCCGGACGAACGGACCCGGTTCGCGATCGTGGCTCGACGGCACCGACGCGATGCAAGCGCCGGAGCCAATGTGAGAATTGATCGAGGTCGAACAGGATAAGCGTGGTATGAACGGTGACCGTCGGTGATCCGCCGGTCATCTATGACTACCCGCACGGCCGTCTCGACTGCTGCCTCCGCTGCCTCTGCCTCTGCTGCTGCTGCTGCCGCGCCGCTGATCGCCGCAAAGGTACATGCGTCGCGCCACCGGGCCGCGATCGAGGCCAGCATGCGGTGCGCCTGCTTCTTCTGCTTCCGCGACTTCCAGAGCTCGGAGATCAAGGCGTGGATCGACGCCAACACGACTGCGCTGTGCCCGGGGTGCGGCATCGACGCCGTGCTCGGCGATGCGTCGATCGCATCGATCTCGAATAGCTTCCTGCGCAAGATGCACCAACACCACTTCGGCTACCGGTCGCGGTAGCTCGGTCGGCCCCGGAGCCCCAGGCTCATCGCGGTGGCGATGGACCGCGACGAACGGCCCGGCGGCACCGGTCCGCAACGGCGTGAAGAGCGTGTAGGCTCGCCGCATGAACAAGCATCGGTTCGTGTGGCACGACCTCAACACCAAGGATCTGGCAGGCTCCAAGCGCTTCTACACCGAGATCTTCGGCTGGAAGCTCGAGGGGGACGACTACCTGCACATCACGGCCGGCGATCAGATGATCGGCGGCATGCGGCAGCTGGGACCGAACGAGCCGCAGCCGACGAGCTGGCTCGGCTACATCAGCGTCGACGACGTCGCCGGCGCCGTGTCGACGATCCAGCGTGCGGGCGGCAACGTGTTCATGCCGGCGACCACGATGGACAACGTCGGCACGTTCGCGGTCACCGCCGATCCGACGGGCAGCGTGTTCGCGCCGTGGAAGAGCGCGCGGCCGGGCGAGGATGCCGAGCGGCAAGGTCCGCCGCCGCTGTTCGCGTTCGCGTGGGACGAGCTGATGTCGACCGATCCGGCGCGCGCGGCCGCGTTTTATCAGGAGGTGTTCGGCTGGGAGCCGAAGCCCGTCGACATGGGCGGCGGCATGACCTACACGCTGTTCCATCGCCCCGGCACGAAGGGTCCCGACGGCGGACCGATCGGCGCGGGCGGCATGATGAAGTCGCCGCCGGGCGTGCCGCACTCGTTCTGGCTGCCGTACGTGCACGTCGACAACACCGACGAGCGGTGCGAGCGTGCGACGAAGCTCGGCGCGCAGGTCACCGTGCCGCCGACCGACATCCCGAACGTCGGCCGGTTCGCGTGCTGGCTCGATCCGCAGCAAGCGTCGATCGCGATCCTGCAGAGCGCGCGATAGCGCGCACAGTCGTGAGGCCCCGAGGCGACGTCGTGTGGAACGTCGATACACCTTGCTGTTCAGGGCGCGCCCGGCAAGCGCTCGCGCGCCTGGATCCAGGCCACGGGGATCGATGGTAGCCTGCCGTCAGGACCACGACACTCCCCACGATCTGGTGGCGGTGCCGCCATACCCGCGGTCCGGCTGCGCACGGTAGCGGCGCGCAAAGGCGGTCGCCAGCGCGGCCTGATCGATCCGGCCATGCTGCTCGAGCACCTCCACGATGGACAGCGCCATCTCGGTGTCGTCGGTGTAGTGCCAGGGCTCGCGCGGCACCGCGCGCGCGTCGATCAGCCCCTCGACCGTCTCCGGAGCGACAAAGAAGCGCTCGCCGAACGCATCGCCGACCGAGAGCCCCTCGAGCGCGAGTCGTGCGCGAGCCATGCGGGCAACGTGATCTGCAGGCAGCATGTTGCATCCTCTCGTCGTGCTCGCGAGCGCCCGGATCACCTGATGCCACGGCCGGCGGCGGCGCTCACGGGCTGACCGAGCCAGCCATCATCGCCTTGGTCATGCACCTGGTCATCTCCTCGACGACGGTGGCCATCGCCTTGGTATCGTCCTCGCTGATCCGAACGTCCAGATCAACCCGCCCGGCCTGCTCCTGTCCCCAACGGGTCATGTCCTCGGTGACGCGGTCCGCGCAGGCTTTGTCCACGCACACACACATCTTGTCCTTGAACTCGGCCATCTTGGCGATCGCCTCCTCGCTCCGGCTGCGCTCTGGCTGCTTGTCAAAGCGATGGCAGTTGGTGACGTCCACCCCGTGGCTGGCCGCACGCTGCCGCGCCGCGGCGTCGCCCTGGCAGCCGAGCGCGGCGCAGGCCTCGTAGTCCGCCGCCATGCACAGATCGTGGGGCGGGACTGGCGCGCGATCGGGTGCCGCGGCGCACGCGTCGGCGTCGTGGACATCGCACGCGGTCTGCAGCTGGCGGCCCGCCTCGGCGAGCTCCCTGTGGTCGGCGCCGCGCGCGTGCTGGAGGATCGCGGCGCAGCCCTCGACGATCCCGACCCGGCAGCTCTGCAGCCGGAGCTGACTGCGCCGGCGCCCGGTGAGCCGGCCGTCGTCCTGATCGGCCAGCAGCCGCGCCTGGCACTCGCTGAGGTGCACGATATCGCACGGCTCCAGGTCGGAGGTGACGTCGTTGATCGCGTCGCGCAGCGCCTGCGGCATGGCCGCCTTGTGGTCGGCCAGCAGGTCGGCCGCGACGCAGGCGAACGGATCGCGGCGCTCGAGACAGACCGCGTCGGCCAGCGCTCGGCTCGCGCTGCGGCCGGCCTCGACGCCGCGGGCGCGGAGCTGGGCCCGGATCAGCGCACCACAGGCCGCGACGTTGCCGTGGCCGTTGTCGCACGCGGTGCGATAGACCTCGGCGGCCGCGTGATAGTCGCGCGCGACGCCGGTGCCGCGCTCGTAGACACGGGCTTGCTCGAGCGCCGAGGCCGACGACGGTGCCGGGTGTCCGGCATCCGAGCTCCATCCGCCGCAGGCAGTGCCGGTGAGCGCGACGACGATCCACAACCAAGGCCTGATTCCCATATCGCGCGATCATCGATCCAAAGCGCGCCCGCCGCAGGCGCCCGGGCGATCTATTTGCAGCGCGGCGCTCCGGCCGACCTTCCGCGTTGCCTGCATCTTCGCGAGCGTCGGCGAACGCACCGCGCTCATGCTGCACGTGGCCGTCGCCCGCGAGCCACTTGTTTGCCCCGGTCGCGACATCCATGCAGGTTCGCGGTTCGATGCGCCATCGCCACGACCGCTTCGCCAAGAAGCTCCTCCACCGGACCCTCGAATCCGAGGGAACCTTCACCGCGGAGATGGAGGTCAGCCCTGACGCCCAGCGCTTCGACGGCTACTTTGTCCCCCACCGCGCTCACGCCGCGCGCCGACGCGACCTGCTCGACCGCCTCACCTCGCGTGCGTGCGCCTTCGAGGTCTTCCGCGCCGCGCCCGGCCCGGCCGAGATCGAGAGCTGCGTCCCGCTCTGCTAGAATACCGCGTAGCACTTCTCGATCAGCCGACGCGCACCCCCGAGGACGAGGAATTTCTCATGGACACTCAGGACATCGTGCAGCGATTGAAGGACGAGGGGCGACACGAGGGGCGACACGAGGCGATGCAGAACAACCTCCTGACCATCTACCGGACGCGTTTCGGATCCGTGCCACGCAAGGTGCGCGCCGCCATCGAACGCACCCACGATGACAGCGAGCTCGCCAGGTGGGTCGAGATCTTCGTCGCCCGATCGGCTGCCGAGATCATCGCCGCAGTGGCAGAAAAAAACGCATAGCTCTCAGCACGCTGGGTTGGCGAGCGCGCTGACAATGAGCCCAGGCCGGGACGTCGCCGGGATCTGGCAGGCCGGTTCATCTCGACGAGTTGGCCCCGGACGTCCATGGTTCTGACGACGAGTCCGGGTTCGCGCTGTGCGTCGATCCCGCGAACCGCATGACGATCCTCGGCGGCGGCTCGACCGCGGTCCAGCCGTTCATGTCGGTCGTCGCGAAGATCCTTGGCGCCGGCACGACGAAGTACCAGAGCGCCTACCAACCGTCGGGCTCGCGCACCGGGGTAGACAACAGATTGCCCGTCAGACAAGCCTGCCTGCAACAATGGCTATTGTGAAGTACGCTAGATCACGGTAGCGCCATTCACCGGCCGGCTCGACGGCGTGGAGGCTTTCGGGAGTCGCAGGGCCGTGCTAGATCGCCCGCCTGATGATTCGTATACCTTTGCTCAATGGCATCGTGGTCTCGGTGGTCTCGGTGATGGCGCTCGCGTCGACGGCGCATGCCGGCATCGTGATCAATGAAGTGATGTACCGGCCGCACAGCCAGCTGACGATCGGCCGCTACGAGTTCACCGAGCTGTACAACAACGGCTCGACCACCGTCGACCTCGGCGGCGCGCTGTTCACCGATTCACAGGACTTCACCTCGATCTGCGCCAACACCGCGCCGTCGGACCACGAGGGCGTGTACCGGATCCCGGCCGGCACCTCGGTCGCGCCCGGCGCGTACTTCACGCTGTGGCACGCGTCGCTGTCGGGCATCACCGACCAGCCCGGCAACCTCAACTACAACTCGTTCGTGTTCTTCGGCGACCTGGTGCTGAACGATCACGGCGACCAGGTCACGGTGCTGCGCTGCACCGGCACCACGCCGGTGATCCTCGACTCGCTCAACTACGCGACGCTCGGGCTCGGCGAGGCGGCCGAGAACGTCTCGATCGAGCGCATCGATCCGGATGGCCCGACCCAGAGCGCGGCGAACTGGGGGTTCACCACGGTGGCGCCCGGCCAGGCCGACCCGCTCGGCAACTACGTCGCCGGTGGCACGCCGGGCCGCGCCAACAGCCTCAGCCCGCAGAGCTGCCCGGTCGCGATCGTCGATCTCGCGCTCTCGCCGAGCTTCGCCTCGCAGCTCGCGTCGGCCAACGCCGGCGACTGCGATGGCTGCTCGCTGACCGTCGACGCCTACCAGTTCGCGTGCCCGGCCGGCACGCCGACGCTCGACGACGCGGTGGCCGCGGTGTTCGGGATCCGGGAGTTCGCGGACTGGCCGTGGGTCGAGGACGGCGTTCCGACCGTCACCGGGATGACCACCGAGCTCCAGCCGTACTACCAGCAGCTGGTCGCGCCGCTCGCCGCCAGCCTCGGCGCCAGCGGCGAGGTCGTGCAGATCCACGAGTTCACCGGCAGCCGGCTGGTCGCGCCGGGCGCGCACGAGTGGCGCTGGGCGTACATCGTGCTGTTCCCGCAGTCGCACCACATCGCGGTGGTCGAGAAGATCGAAGACGAGATCTAGAGCGGGAACACGAGCACGCAGCCACCGCGGCGCGACGCCACGTAGACCCGCTCGCCGTCGGTCGCGATCCCGCGCGCGCGGTCGCGATCATCGCCATCGACCGCTTGCGAGGTGTATGCCCGCGCTAACTACCGGCGCGCTGGTGACGCCGGATCGGCGATCGGAGCCCCGGCTCCCCGGTTTGCGCGATCACCGACGCGGCCCGGACCACCCGGCCATCGCAGCGTCATCGCCACGTAACAACCACCGAAGGCGCTACCGACGGCGCTATTGCAGCGCGATCGCCCACAGCCCGGCGGTGTCGTCGGTGCCGTTGAACGACACCACGCCGCGGCCGCGCTTGAGATCGATCGCGAAGTTCTCGGCGCCGCTCGCGACCGTGGCCGGC
>DATBBB010000237.1:0-3690 GCA_036271215.1 Kofleriaceae bacterium
GTCGTGCAGCTTGCCCGCGTGCTCGCAGAGCAGGATACCGATCGAGTACGCCTCCTCACCGGTCGCGCAGCCCGCGACCCAGACCCGGACCTGATCGTCCGCGCCCTTGCCGGCGAACAGCTTCGGGATCACGCTGGACGCCAGCGCGTCGAACGCCGACCGGTCGCGGAAGAAGTTGGTGACGCTGATCAGGAAATCGCGCAGCAGATGGCCGAGCTCGTTCGGACGCTCGCGCAGGTAGCTGTAGTACGCGGCGATCGACTCGCACTGACACACCTGCATCCGGCGCGATACCCGGCGATACAGCGTCGCTCGCTTGTACGAGCTGAAGTCGTGGCCGAAGCGGATCCGGACCATGGCGAGGATGTCGCGGAGCGCGTCGGACGAGGTGTCCTGGCCGCGGCGATCGGCCTCGTCGGTGGCCGGCGTCTCATCCTCGCGATCGCGGGCGAGCTCCGCGAGCCGGGGACCGATCTCCGGCAGGTCGAGCACCATGTCGACCGCGCCGGTCGCGATGGAGGTGCGCGACATGTCGGCGTCGCCATCGGGCGTCTGCACGATGGTCAGTCCGCCGACCTCCTTGAGCCGCTTGATCCCGATCACCCCGTCGTTCCCCAGGCCGCCGAGGATCACGCCGGCCGAGAGCGCTCCCACATCGTCGGCGAGCGAGCGCAGCAGGCGATCGATCGGCGCGGGCCGCGCGCTCATCGCGGCGACCACCAGCTCGCCACGCTGGAACGCGGCCTCGCAATCCGCGGGGACGATGTAGATCTGATCGGGCTCGAGCGCCATCGTGCCGCGCGCCGCGATCACCGGCATCGGCGCGCGCGGCCTGAGCCGAGCCGCCAGCGCGGGCTCCGCCGGGCAGGCCACGACGATCGCGAACCCGCAGCGCGGGGGCAGTGACTGGAACAGCTGCTCGACCGCCATCGGGCCGCCGGCGCCGATCACGGCGACCCGGATCGTCGATGGGACAGCCGTCGCAACCATGGGCTACCTTCGTCGATGAGATCCTCCGGCGCCAGCGCCGAATCAAAAAACTACCCAGGCATCCGCGCGAGGGCGCACGGGGGCGCGGGGGCGCGCGATGGCGTGCGGTGGCGCTCGGGACATCCGACCCCAGCGCCTCGATCCAATGGACTCTGTTGCGGCGGCCGGTGCGCGCTACCGGGCAGCGAGGCACTCCGGGGCGCAGCGATCACGCGCATGTCACGCAGCATGCCATCGGCGCCCCACGGAGGCCGAGGCACGCAACCCACGCGCCTGTTCGACTGGCACATCGATCGCAGCCGCGCGTCGGAGGTCGAGGATGTTGGCATCCACGCGGCGGCAACCCAGCTCGACGCGGGCGGCGTCGGGGGCGGCGCCCCATCTTCGAGACGTTGCAGCGTGCGCCTCGGAGGCAGCGCACGGCGTGCTGCGCGCCCACGACGCACGATCGATATCGCACCACGGGTCAGATCACAGGAAACGTCGCGCAGCGAACGAAGCCGGGCGCGAGGTGACGTACTCCCGTGCCAATTGCACCGGCATCAGATCTGCACAAAATAATATGTCTATCGGATATCCGATCAATAATATGTCTATCGGATATCCGATCAGTGCCGGGCAGTGCCGGGCAATACCTGTCAGTACCTGGTCGAGCGGGTTCGAGGGTGAGTGGCAACCATGCCTATCAACAGAACGCAGAACGCCAAAAGGGAGCTCGAGCATGCAACGAGAAGGTCAAGGATATCGCAACAATCAGTACGGTGGTGGCCAGTATACCGGCGGATCGAGTCGCGACGATGATCGCGGCGGCTATGGTGATCGCGGCGGCTATGGTGATCGCAATCGCCAGGATGATGACCGCGGCTATCGCGGCTCCTCCCAGGTGCGCGACCGCGACGATCAGGGCCGGTTCATGGGCGACCAGGGCCGGTTCATGGGCGACCAGGGCCGGTTCATGACCGACGATGGCCGCGGCGATCGCTCGTTCGGCCGCGACGATGGCCGCGGCGATCGCTCGTTCGGCCGCGACGATAGCCGCGGCTATCGCGGCTCCTCGCAGATGCGCGACCGCGACGACCAGGGCCGGTTCACGAGCGACGACGATCGTGGCTATCGCGGCCGATTCTCCCACGACGGCAATCAGGGATACCAGGGGTCTCCTTCGCGTGGTCGAGACGAGGATCACCGCGGCAGCTCGGATCGCGGCAGCTCGGATCGCGGCAGCTCGGATCAAGGTCGCGGCTGGTTCGGCGATTCGCGAGGCCACGCCGAGGCGTCTCACCGCGGCTGGCAGAACGCCGATCACGGCTCGAGCGGCTGGTTCGGCGATCCGCAAGGTCACGCCGACGCGTCCCGCCGAGGATGGGAGCACGGCCACAACGGTCGCGGTCGCTGACCGCGCCGAGAGCCCACCCATGACCCTCGTCCTCGACTCGTTGTCGCCTCGCGAGCTTCCCGATCCCCACCGCGCCAAGGTCGCCCGGATCGCGCGCCAGCTCCGCGACCACCCGCGCGGCACGCCGGTGTCGCTGCGCAAGAACGGCGTGTCGCACCAGGTGCCCAAGCCGAACGACCTGCGGCGCCGCGACGCCAAGATCGACATCTCCGACCTGACCGAGATCCTGCAGATCGACCCGGTCCGCCGGATCTGCGTCGCCGAGTCCGGCGTGACGTTCGTCGATCTGGTCGCGGCGACCCTGGCTCACGGCCTGGTGCCGATCGTCGTGCCCGAGCTCGAGACGATCACGATCGGCGGCGCGGTCGCCGGCTGCTCGATCGAGTCGATGTCCTACATCCACGGCGGGTTCCACGACACCTGCCTCGAGTACGAGGTGATCACGGCGAACGGTCAGGTCCTGACCTGCACGCCGGACAACGAGCACCAGCTGGTCTTCCAGATGATGCACGGCACGTTCGGCACGCTCGGCGTGCTGGCCAAGCTGACGTTCAAGCTGGTGCCGGCCCGGCCGTTCGTCCACCTGCGCTACGAGACCTGCACCACGCTCGACGCGTACCTGGCCGCGATCCGCCGCCACTTCGACGCGCGCGACGTCGACTTCATGGACGGCATCATCCACTCGCCGACCTGCTACGTGCTGGCGACCGGCGACTTCACCGATACCGCGCCGTACACCAGCGACTACAGCTGGATGAAGGTCTATTATCAAAGCACGCGGACGCGAACCGAGGACTACCTCACCACGCCCGACTACCTGTTTCGCTACGACCGCGGCGTCACCAACGTACGCCCGCGCTCGTTCATCGGCCGCCTGCTGTTCGGCAAGTTCCTCGCATCGTCGCAGTGGCTGCGGCTCGGCGAGAAGCTGCGCTGGCTGCTATCGAGCGAGAAGCCGACCGTCACGCTCGACACCTTCGTGCCGATCTCGAAGGTCCCGGCGTTCCTGACCTGGTACGAGCAGACGTTCAACTTCTACCCGCTGTGGTGCGTGCCGTATCGCCGCGTCCGCGACTACGAGTGGCTCGACAGCTCGTTCTACGCCAAGCTCGGCGACCAGCTGTTCCTCGACATCGCGATCTACGGCATGCGCCAGCACGGCCCGCACAACTACCATCGCTTGATGGAGCACAAGCTGCGCGAGCTCGGCGGCATCAAGACCCTGATCGCGCACAACTACTATAGCGAGGAAGAGTTCTGGCAGATCTGGAACAGGCGCAACTACAACGCGGCCAAGCTCGTCA
>DATBBB010000238.1:0-2734 GCA_036271215.1 Kofleriaceae bacterium
GCATGGTGCACCTGCCGGCGGTCAACACGCCGCAGTTCGACTGGTGCGTCAACCGCACCGATCACGCGCTCGAGCCGGTGTCGCCGATCTTCCAGCCCGAGATCGTCGCCGACGCGATCCACCACGCCTCGCTGCACCCCAGGCGCGAGATCTTCCTCGGCTGGCCGGCGATCAAGGCGATCGTCGGCAACAAGCTGATCCCCGGCACCGTCGACCGCTACCTCGCCACCGCCGGCTACACCGGCCAGCTCACCGCCGCGCCCAACACCCACCCGCCGGCCAACCTGTTCGCCCCGGTCGCCGGCGATCGCGGCGCGCGCGGCCGGTTCGACGCCGAGGCTCGCTCGACCGACCTCGTCGCCCGGACCTCGACCGTCCTGGGCGGCTCCGGCGTCCAGGCCACGATGGCCGCCGGCGTCGCCCTGCTCGGCGCCGCCCTCGTGTTCGGCCTCCGCCTGTGGGCCACCAGCCGCACCCGCTGACGAAGATCCCTGATAGGCAGCGCCTATCGGAGCATGCAGCCTTGCGTATTGGAGGTTATCTCCCGAGCTCGCTACGGTGAGCTCATCCAATGACCAAGCACCTGACGACTGCCACCGGCGCGCCGGTCGCCGACAACCAGAACTCGCTCACCGCGGGCCCGCGCGGCCCGATCGTGCTCGAGGACTTCCACCTGTTCGAGAAGCTCGCGCACTTCAACCGCGAGCGGATCCCCGAGCGCGTCGTGCACGCCAAGGGCTCGGGCGCGTTCGGCTCGCTGACCGTGACCGCCGACATCACGCGCTACACCACGGCCGCGCCGTTCGCCAAGGTCGGCAAGCAGACCCCGGTGTTCCTGCGGTTCTCGACGGTCGGCGGCGAGGCCGGCTCGGCCGACACCGAGCGCGACCCGCGCGGCTTCGCGCTCAAGTTCTACACCGAGGCCGGGATCTGGGACCTGGTCGGCAACAACACGCCGGTGTTCTTCCTGCGCGATCCGTCGAAGTTCCCCGACTTCATCCACACCCAGAAGCGCCACCCACAGACCCACCTGAAGGACCCCACGATGCAGTGGGACTTCTGGTCGCTGCACCCCGAGTCGCTGCACCAGGTGACGATCCTGTTCTCGGATCGCGGCATCCCCGACGGCTACCGCTTCATGGACGGGTTCGGCAGCCACACCTACAGCATGGTCAACCACGCCGGCGAGCGGTTCTTCGTCAAGTATCACTTCAAGACCAAGCAGGGGATCCGCAACCTGCCGCCGGCGACCGCGACCCAGCTCGCCGGGGCCGATCCGGACTACGCGCAGCGCGATCTGTTCCTCGCGATCGAGCGCAAGGAGCTCCCGCGCTGGACGATGGCGATCCAGGTCATGCCCGAGGCCGACGCGCAGCGCTACCGGATCAACCCGTTCGACGTCACCAAGGTCTGGCCGCACAAGGACTATCCACGGATCGAGGTCGGCGAGCTGGTGCTCGACCGCAACCCGGCCAACTACTTCGCCGACGTCGAGCAGGCCGCGTTCGCGCCGTCGTCGGTGATCCCGGGCCTCGGGTTCTCGCCCGACCGCATGCTGCAGGGCCGGCTGTTCGCGTACGCCGACGCGCAGCGCTACCGGCTCGGCGTCAACCACCACCAGATCGCGGTCAACCGGCCGCGCAGCGACGTCCACAGCTACCACCGCGACGGCGCCGGGCGGGTCGACGGCAACGGCGGGGCCGCGCCCAGCTACCACCCGAACAGCTTCGACGGCGTGACCGAGCAGGCGGGCGCCGCGCTGCCATCGTTCGCCGGCGCCGGCACCGGCGCCGGCGCCGGCACCGGCCCGGTCCAGCGCTACGATCAGCGCGCCGACACCGACTACTACAGCCAGCCCGGCGACCTGTACCGCCTGATGTCGGCCGACCAGCGGACGCTCCTGGTCGGAAACCTCGTCGGCGCGATGCGATCGATCCCCGAGCCGATCCAGCTCCGCCAGATCGCGCACTTCAAGCAGGCCGACCCCGAATACGGCGCCCGTGTCGAGCGCGGCCTCGCCAGCGCGCGCGCCGGCGACAAGTAGCGGCGTCACCGCGCGTGCCCGCACCTACGCTGGTTTCGCAGGGTGCGCCCGGGTCGCGGCGTGCGCGAGCGCCTGTCCATTGCGTGCCCCATCCGTGCCCGACGTCCGCACCACCGCCACCGCCTCGCGGGCGCTCGAGCCACCCGGTTGCGATCCCATCTCGCTTCGAGTGCTTCGAGCTCGCTTCAAGACCCAGCCGCGTTCGCTGCGCTGCGCGTGGACGAGCTGATCTGCGGGACCCTGATTTGCAAGGCTAGTCGGCATGCCACGCGTCATCGCGATCACGGGGGCAACCGCCGGCGTCGGCCGCGCCACCGCACGGCGGTTTGCACGCGAGGGCGACTCGGTCGCGGTCATGGCCCGCGGAGCCGAAGGCCTCGCGGCGACCGTGGCGGACATCAAGCTACTCGGTGGGCGTGCGCTCGGGCTCACCGTCGACGTCGCGGATGCGGCGCAGGTCGAGGCGGCGGCCGCGCGGATCGAGCGCGAGCTGGGGCCGATCGACGTCTGGATCAACAACGCGATGGTCACCGCCGTCGGCCCGGTCGAGGCGATCGCGCCGTCGGAGTTTCAGCGCATCACCGACGTCTGCTATCACGGCTTCGTGTGGGGCACGCGCGCCGCGCTGTTCTACATGCGGCCGCGCAACCGCGGCACGATCATCCAGGTCGGGTCCGCGCTGGCGTACCG
>DATBBB010000239.1:0-20049 GCA_036271215.1 Kofleriaceae bacterium
ACTCGGGCGCCACGGTGTTCCTCGCGCGCAACGAGTGGCAGCTCAACCGTGCCAAGCAGGACTACCCGCAGCTCCGGTTCCTGCAGACCCGCGAGCAAGCGCCGCTGACCGCCGCCTCGGCGTAGCGCGTCCACGCGCCGGAACCGGCGTCCATGCCTTTCACTACGCCCGAGCCCGCGACGTCACGCAAGTCTTAACCGCGAAGCCCTGGCGCCGCCGGTGATTCGCACTACGCTCAAGAGCGTCGTGAATCGCGCGTCGATCCGTGCAACCGCCGCGGCCGGAGTCATCACAGCCGCCGCAGCTTCCGCAACGTCCGGCGCGCTCGCCGGCTGCCAGCAGAACATCGGCGACATGGACGGCGTGTTCTACAACGGCGACGACCGGCTCGTGCACTGCGCGGTCGACCTCGACACCAGCGCGCGCAACGGCAACGCCAGCATCGACACCGGGCTCGACCGCGCGCGCGACCGCAGCGAGGTCGTCGAGCTCTACGCGCACGACCCCGGCGCCGGCGGCACCGTGTCGCCCGACGAGATCGAGCACGTGCTCGCGGGCGCCCAGGCGCGCGGGCTGTCGTTCGTGACCTACCGCGACTTCGCGATCAAGGACGACACCGACACCGAGCCGGGCCTCGCGCTGTCGTTCGACGACACGTTCGTCGAAGCGTGGGTCGCGCTGCGGCCGATGTTCCAGCAGTACCACGCGCGGCTCACGTTCTTCATCAGCCACTATCGCCAGCTCAGCGCGACCGCGCACGACGGGCTCAAGCTGCTCGCCGCCGACGGCCACGACATCGAGGCCCACACCGTGATGCACCTGCGCGCGCCCGACTACGTCGAGGACCACGGGCTCGACGCCTACCTGCGCGACGAGATGGATCCGTCGATCCAGGCGCTGGTCGACGACGGCTACGAGGTCCACGCGTTCGCGTATCCATACGGCGCCCGGACCGACGAGCTCGACGCCGCGATCGCCAAGCGCGTGCCGGTGATCCGCTCGGTGTCGTTCAGCTACCCGGAGGCCGAGAGCCCGTGCCCGCGGTGACCGCCCCCGGAGACCATTGCGACCATGCTAGCGTCGAGCACCATGAGATGGTTGGCCCGATGAGCCGCCCGATGAGCCGCCCGATGAGCCGATGGGGCCTGCTGGCCGCGCTCGCCGGGTGCCACGCCGGCACCGGCCCGAGCACGCTCGCGGCGCTGCGCCCGGCGTGCGCCGACACCGAGTACTGGGACGGCGCGGCGTGCAAGCCGCGCGGCGATGCCGCGGCCCAGGTCGCGGCCGGCAAGCAGGCGCTGGCCAAGCTCGACGTCGACGCCGCCAGGACCGCGCTCGCGGCCGCGGACCTCGGCGGCCCGCTCGATCACGAGTCGAACGTGACCTTGTGGGAGCAGCGCGGCATCGCCGCGGCGTACGTCAACGATGAGCCCACCGCGCGCGCCGCGTTCGACATGCTGCTCGCGCTCGATCCGAGCCACTTCCTCAGCTACACGCTGAGCCCCAAGGCGACGTTCGTGTTCGAGAAGGTCCGCAACGACGCCCGGACCCACGGCGTGCCGGCGCTCGACGTCAACTGGCCGCACGGCCAGCGGGTCGGCGATCCGGTGCCGATCGATCTCGACATCGTCGCCGATCCCAAGCAGTTCCTGCGGCGCGCGACCCTGTTCGTGCGATCGCACGGCGAGACCGGCTGGCGCGCGGCGGACGTCGCGCTCGGGGCCGCGGAGCGCCGCGTCGTGCTGCCGGCGATCGACGCGACCCAGCCGGTGTCGCTCGAGCTGTACCTGCGCGCGTACGACGACCGCGGCAACGAGGTGCTGACCTGGGCCGACGCGACCCGGCCGCGCGAGATCCCGCTGCGCTACGATCCGCCGACCCCGCTGTACAAGCGTGCGTGGTTCGTCGCCGTGGTCGGCAGCGTGGTCGCGGCGAGCGTGGGCATCGCGGTGTACGAATTGACGATCGCGCCGCCCGACAAGATCTCGGGCAGCGTGTCGGTCCACTGAGCCTGCCGAGTCGGCTGAGTCCCGGCCGCCGCCGGCCGCGCACGGCTACTCGATGATATCGATCACTTTCTGGGTCCACTGCGCGGTGTGGTTGCTGCTGCTCAGGTTCTGGAACGGCAGCCGGAACGCCGGCGCGCTCGGATCCAAGCCCTGCATCGCCCGCGCCGGGAAGAACGGCGTCATCCACAGCTGGGCGCGCTTGGCGCGCTGGGCCTGCCCGGTGTTGGTCAGCCGCACGCCGAAGTCGCGCTTCGACGACATCGTGAGCCAGAACATCGGCTCGCCGGTCGCGCCGTAGACCTGCGCGAACGGCGCCCAGCGCACCGCCGAGTTGGTGACCCCGATCGTCAGGTTGCCGGCGGTGTTGGCCGCGGTGAGCGGCATCGCGTGCGTGCCGTCGGCCTTCATGATCCAGGTCTGGCTCTTGGCGTCGTCGTAGGAGCTATCGCTGGTGGCAGTGTCATCGTTCTTGTTGAACGCGATCCACTGGCCATCGGGAGACCAGCTCGGATAGAACGCGTTCTGCGTGTCGGCGACCAGCGGGGTCTCGGGCCCGAACGTCCGCGTCGCCTGGTTGTAGGTCCGGACGTAGATCTGGCCGTTGCGGAAGTCATAGTCGAGGTTCCACTTGACCGGCCGCACGTAGAGCAGCTGGGTACCGTCGGGCGACAGGTCCGGCTGGGTGACCCACACCGCGGACGAGGTCATCGTGGTCAGCACCGCCTGGGTCGCCGCGTCGCGCACCACGAGCACGCCGTGCTCGACCGACAGGAACTGCGCGTTGTCGGGGGTGAACGTCCCGAAGTTCCAGCTCTGGGTCTGCGGCGCGAGCGCCTTGGTCGCGACGTCGACCAGGGTCGCCGGGCCCGGCGGCATCGACGTATCCTCGTAGGTCACCGCCATCTTGGTGCCGTCGCGCGACAGCACGTGGCAGGCGACGCAGCGCCCGGCGGTCTGGTCCGTCGTGAGGTACTGCTCGGCCGCCTGGCCCGGCTTGGCCATGTCGTGGCGGTAGATCCCGATCACGTTGTCGGTCGACGCCGTGGCCCAGTAGTACAGGCCACCGTCCATCGCGGTGGTCGACAGCTCCACGGTCACCGGCGCCGCGGCGCCGACCACGCTGGGCGTGGCCCCGAGCGTGGTGTTGATCCCGCGCAGCTGATAGCTGACCTCGTTCTCGAACCCGACCGCGGCGGACCACTCCTCGGGCAGGAACGCCGCCCACGACGACGTGGCGCCGGCGTTGCCGCCGGGGACATAGACCCGGACATCCGCGAGCTCGTTATGGAGCGAGATCTCGAACACGTTGTTGCTGTTGGCGTCGGTCCAGTGGAGCTCGAAGTCGCCGAGGTTGCGCGGCATGATCGCGCCGGACGGCGGATAGACGATCTGCGGCGCGAGCGCCGCGACGCCATCGGTCGAGAACTGATCGGGCGTGTTCGCCGGCAGCGGCGCGACCACCCGCACCGAGTGGACCCGCGCGGTGACGTCCGCGCTCGCGGTCGCGCTGACCATGCCATCGGCGTACAGCCCGAACACCTGGGTGTGGATCGCGTTGCCGATCGACAGCGTGTTGTGATCGAATGCGCCGTAGCTCTCGTTGATCGAGAACTGCGTCTGATCGGTGACGTCGCGCACCGTGCCGTCGTGGTAGGTCAGCATCGCGGTGTAGGTCGCGTGTGCCGGCGCGCCATTCTCGATCGTCAGATCGGTGGTCTGCGGCGAGATTGCCAGTGTGGCCGTGGTGGCGCCGCTGCCCCCGCTGCCGTCGTCATCGCCGCCGCCGCCGCTGTTGCCCGAGCGGCCGCTCGCACATGCCACCAGCGCGCAGCTCGCAATCACCCCGATCACGATCCTCATGGCGCGCATGATAGCGCGAGTCGCGGCTTAACAATGAACATGTTGTTCGAACTTCGAGGCATAACGACTCGGACGCGGTGCGCCAAGACCGCGCCGGTGGCTCCTCGACTGGCCAGGTCGGCCGGCTCGCGCCTGTGGTACGAAAGCTTCGTGCGAACCCTCACCTCGGTCCTCGGCAACTCGCAACGGCTCGACGGCGGCTCGATGTTCGGCAATGCGCCGAAGGCCATGTGGGAAAAGTGGATCGCGCCCGACGATCGCAACCGGATCCCGCTGGCCTGCCGGTGCCTGGTCGTGCGCGACGGCGACCGCACGATCCTGCTCGAGACCGGCATCGGCGCGTTCTTCGAGCCGACGCTGCGCGAGCGCTACGGGGTGGTCGAGCAGCACCATGTGCTCTTGCGCTCGCTCGCCGACCTCGGCCTGGCCCCCGACGACATCGACGTGGTCGTGTTCTCCCACCTCCACTTCGATCACGCCGGCGGCGCGCTCGCCGCATGGTCCGCCGGCGCCGGGCTCGAGCTGGTGTTCCCGCGCGCGACCTACGTCGTCGGGGCCGAGGCCTGGCAGCGCGCGGTGTCGCCGCACGCCCGCGATCGCGCCTCGTTCATCCCGGGGCTGACCAGCCTGCTCGCCGCCAGCGGCCGGCTCGAGCTCGCGGCCTCGGAGCGCTCGGCCGCGCTCGGCGACGGCTACCGGTTCCATCGCTGCTCCGGCCACACCCCGGGGCTGCTGCTGACCGAGGTCGACATGCCGGCGGGGCCGGTGGTCTTCATGTCCGACCTGATCCCCGGCCGGGCCTGGGTCCACCTGCCGATCACGATGGGCTACGACCGGTTCCCCGAGCTCCTGATCGACGAAAAAGCCGCGTTGCTCGGCGATCTCGAGCAACGCGGCGGGCGGCTATTCTTCACGCACGATCCAGAGATCGCGTGCGGCAAGGTCGCGAAGGACGCCAAGGGGAAGTTTCACACCGTCGACGAGCTGCGCGAGCTGCGCGGGGTCGCCGCGTAGCAGCTCACGACGCCGGGGTGGTCGAGGCCGGCGGGGTCGCGGTCGGCGGGGTCGTGGTCGGCGGATCGTCCGAGCAGCTCGACTCCGCCCAGCGGCCGAGGAACGCGCCGCCGGTGACGGTCGTGCCCTCGGAGTACGCGCCGTGCGCGCTGCCGTGGTCGCCCTGGCGGTCGATCCAGCGCGCGTGGTACTCGCCGTTCTCGAACGAGCCGATCAGCAGGCCGCGGAACTTGCCCGCGAGGTCGATGAACTTGCCGAACACGACCGAGTCACCGTTCTGGCGCTGGCCGTAGATCCCGCGCACGGTGCCATCCGGCGCGCCGTTCTCGTCGGTGACCACGCCGAGGAAGTCCCCGAGGTGGGGCGACAGCGCGTGCCAGCGGCCGCGCATGAACCCGCGGTCGCACGCCGCGGCCTGGCGGCGGTGCGCCACCGCGACCATCTTGTAGCCGTCGCCGGCGTCGATCACGACCGGCCCGGCGACCAGCTGCGACAGGTCGATCGAGTACGTGGTGCCGGCGTTGGCCGTGGTGCTGGTGTTGGCCGGCGTGTAGGTCAGGGTCAGCGGCGCGGTCGCCGTGGCCGCCGTGGGGTCGAGCACGGTCAGCGCGAGGCCGTCGATGGCCGGCCGGGTCACCGACTGGAAGTTGACGGTCTGCAGATTCGCGCGCGGCAGCAGCTTGTCGGTCGCGTCCTCGAAGCCGATCGTGCGGCGGACGACGAGCCCACCGCGCGAGATCTTGAACGAGCCGGTCCAGTCGCGGCTGTCCTGCGCGCCCTTGTCGGCGGGCATCTTGCCCCACACCACCGCGAGCCGGTACCCGGCGGCAGCCGACGCCGTGTCCATCGCGGTCGTCGCCGGATCGGTGGCGAGCGAGTCGTCGGCGCTGGCGTCGGCCTCGATCGCCGCCGCGGCGATCTGGTCCTGGGCGCCGAACTGCGGCGCTTCATCCGCGGTATCGAGGCCGCCATTGGTCTGCTCGAGGGCGTTCGACACGTCCTGCGAGTCGTCGTCACCGCTGCTGCTGTGGTTGACGCAGGCGACGGTGGGGAGGGCGAGGGCCAAAGCAAACGAGATAGAAAGATTACGCGACATGATGATTGCTCCTGTAAGTCTTTAAGTTCTGAACGCAGAGACCTATGAGCAACGACCTGGCCAACTTGTAAGTCAGCGCGCCGCTTGACCGACCTCGCCCGCGTGGAACGCCTGGGTTCCAGGGCGCCCGGATCGCGCCTGGATCGCGGCACCTCGACGTACCAGCGCGTGCGCGACGCTACGGTGTGACGAGGATCGTCTCGCCGGGGTGCACGGTCACGGTCCGGTGGACCACGATCTTGTGCGTCGCGACGTCGACCAGATCGATGACGTGCGTCCCGGTCGGGATCGGCTCGCCGATCACCGGGGTCGGGCCGAACATGCTGCCGTCGATCAGTACGTTCAGATAGATCTCGCCGGTGTGCTTGGCGATCAGCTTGCCGAAGCCCTGCGGGATGGTCTCGGCGCCGGCCGGCGCGGCGGTCTGGGCGTCGTGGCCGGCGCGGTGACCGGCGTCGAGCGGGCGCACCGTGTGGCGCCGGCCGGCGTCGACCGGAACGTCGATCGGAACGTCGATCGGAACCTCGACTGGAACCTCGATCGGGATCCCGGCGTCGTCCGGCGCCGCCGCGTCCATGACCGCGGCATCGCTCGCCGGCGGCACGACGACCACGGCGTCGCGGAGCGCCGCGTCGCGCGGATCGACGATCCCGGCATCGATCCCGGCATCGATCCCAGGGCGGGGCTGCATGCCCCGATCGGGCGGCCGGCCCAGCAGCGCGATCCCGCCACCGACCAGCGCGAGGACCAGGAGCCCGAGCACGATCGGTAGCGCGAGGCTGCGGCGCGGCGCGAGCTCGGCGGCGGCGAGCTCGTCCTCGGTCAGCGGCGCGAGGTGGGTCGACATGTGCGGCTCCGGCGCGTGAGCGTTCTCGCCGGCGGACGCCCCGGGAGCCACCGGGGCCAACACGCCGCCCGTCATGCCGCCCGTCGCTGGCGGTACGGCGAGCGCCACCGGCGCGAGCATCGTCGCGGCCTTGCCGAGCTGCGGCGCGAGCGCGGTCACCATCCCGGTCGCCCGGCCGAGCGGCCGCGGCGCGTCCTTGCCGGCGGCGACGCTGGCCAGCCACGCGCGGTGCGCGGTGCGTGGCTCGTCGAGCATGCGCGCGGCCCACGCCTCGAGCGTCTCGTCGCCCGCCGACTGGATCACGTCCTCGAGCTGCTCGGCGAACGCCGCCGCGCTCGGCGTGCGGCGCGCGAGGTCGCGGTCGAGCGCGTTCATCACCACCGCGTCGAGCCCGAGCGGCAGCGGCGCGCCCAGCACGTGCGACGGCGGCTTGATCTCCTGGTGCTCGACCGCGCGCGCGATCGCGTAGATCGAGTCACCCTCGAACAGCCCGCGCCCGGTCAGCATCTCCCACAGCACCACCGCGAGCGAGAACACGTCGCTGCGGCGATCGATCGCCTCGTTCTTGACCTGCTCCGGCGACATGTACGGCGGCTTGCCCTTGACCGTGCCGAACTCGGTGACCGGGGCCTGGCGGTTCTTGACCAGCGCGATCCCGAAATCGATGACCTTGACGTGGCCGTCGAACCCGAGCATCAGGTTGTCCGGGCTGATGTCGCGGTGGACCACGCCGAGCAGGTGGCCGCCCAGATCGTGGAGCTCGTGCGCCGCGTGCACGCCGCGGCAGGCCTCGACGACCGCACGGGCAGCGATCGACGCCGGGATCCCGCGCTCGATCACGTCGCGGAACGCGATCCCGGCGACGTACTCCATCACCATGTAGAGCGTGCCGCCGTCCTCGCCGAAGTCGTGCACCGTGGCGATCGCCGGGTGGTTGAGCCGGGCGAGGATCGCCGCCTCGTCGAGGAACATCGCCCGCACCGCCTCGGTCTTGGCGTGCGCGGGGAGGATCGTCTTGATCGCGACCAGCTGCTCGAACGCGCCCGGGCCGCGCCGCCGGCCGAGCAGCACCGCACCCATCCCGCCGGTCTTCAGCTCGTAGAGGATCTCGTAGGCGCCGAATCGCTTGGCCACGTCAGGCGTCCGCGTCGCTGTCTTCCGCGGGGCGCTCGACGATGCCGTGCTTGTAGAGCAGCTCGCGGAAGTGCCGCCGCGACAGCCCGGCGTGATCGGCCGCGCGCGTGACGTTGTTGGCATTGGTGGTGAACACCATCGCCACGTAGCGGCGCTCGAAGTGATCGTTCCAGCGCTCCTTGGCTTCCTTGAACGGCAGCGCGGTGTCGACGACCTCCGAGAGCTGGGGCGCCGCGGCGTTGGGATCGAGCCACAGCCGGAGGTCGCGGAACTTGCCGCTCGGCGACAGCGCCCAGGCGCGCTCGAGCACGTTGCGCAGCTCGCGGACGTTGCCCGGCCACGCGTGGCGCCGCATGCGCTCGAGGTTGTCGCCATCGATCGGCCCCGGATCGCTGCCGCGGCCGCGGTAGAACGTCGCGATCAGGTGCGGCAGGTCCTCGAGCCGCTCGCGCAGCGGCGGCAGCGCGACGTGGACCACCGCGAGCCGGTAGAACAGATCGAACCGGAACTCCTTGGCCGCGACCATGCGCGCGAGATCGCGGTGGGTCGCCGCGACGACCCGGGTGTCGACCTGGACCGGGCGGTCGGCGCCGACCGGCTGCACGGTCTGGGCCTCGAGCGCGCGCAGCAGCTTGGCCTGGGCCGAGATCGGCAATTCGCCGAGCTCGTCGAGGAACAAGGTGCCGCTGCTCGCCTCGACGAACGCGCCCTTGCGATCGCGCTCGGCGCCGGTGAACGCGCCGCGGACGTGGCCGAACAGGTGCGAGTCGAACAGGTTCTCGGAGATCGCGCTGCAATCGACGACGACGAACGGGCCCTTGGCGCGGCCGCTCGCCTCGTGGACCGCGCGCGCCGCGAGCTCCTTGCCGGTGCCGGACTCGCCCTCGATCAGCACGGTCGCCTCCGACGGCGCCGCCATCTCGAGCACCGCGAACAGCTCGCGCATCGCGACGCTCTTGCCCGCCATCGCGCCGAAGTGATCGCTCTCGCTCGGCGGCAGCGACATCGCCTCGGCCGCCGAGATCCGGACCGGCGTGGCGCCGAATTGCACGGTGGCACCCGATGGGACCACCACCTCTCCTACCTTGGTTCCCTGCCACCACGTCCCGTTGGTCGAGCCGAGGTCCTTGATCCGGATCCCCTCGGGCACCACCGCGAGCTCGGCATGTCGGCGAGACACCTGGGGATCTACCAGCATGAGGTCGCACGACGAGTGCGCGCCGACCACGATGGGCCGGGCGCCGAGCGCCAGCGTGGCCCCGCCATGGCCCAGGACTTGAAGCGTGTACGACCGGGCCGCGGTGCGACCTTTGGTCGTACTCGTCGCGAGCCCGGTTTGAAGCACCGTGCGCCGATCGAGACTCACATGCAGAGCTTAACCCGTACCACCTGGCTCCGCGTCCTAGCCGACATGAATGATACGGTCCTGCGAATGCGGCCGTGCGGGTTGTTACTGATCGCGGTGGTGTGCGCCTGTAGCGGCGACCCCACGCTGGACCTCGCGGTCCATCACCCCAACGGCTACGGCGTGACCCAGACCGTGGTCACCGTGTACTTCGGCGGCGACATCAGCTGCGACGCGATCGAGTACGGCGACCGGACCTTTGCCGAGCTCGCGGCGATCACGGTCGACGAGGTCGACGTCACCGGCGGCGGCCGGATCGAGGTCGACCGGCTCGGCGGCAAGTCGCTGGTCGCGCGCGGGTTCGACGCCCAGCACCGGTTCGTGACCGCCGGCTGCAAGGACCTCGGCGAGATCGCCGGCACGACCAAGGTCGAGATCGACACCCAGCCGACCGCGGTGGTCGCGATCGATCCGGCGCAGCCCGACCGGCCGTTCGGCGAGCGGCCGATCCTGGTCACGATGAGCGACACCAACGGCACGGCGCTCGACGGCATGATCTCGTGGCAGCTCAGCGGCCCGGCCGGCGCGCCGCAGCAGCCGGCGTCGGCCGGCATGATGACGAAGACCGGCGAGCTACAGTTTCGGGTATCCGATCTCGGCGTGCCCGGCCCCGAGGGCCTGCGGATCCGCGCGCCGTGGGCGACCGCGCCGCTGCCGCTGGTCACCGCGTTCGACCTGACCAGCGCGCCGTCGATCTCACTCGCCGGCGCGGTGTCGGCCGGGCTGCACCCGTCGTGCGACGTGCGCGGCCACGCCGGCAAGCCGCCGACGCTGGTGTGCCTGACCCAGGCCGACGTCGGCGGCCACCGCGACGCGGTCGAGATCGCGTGGAGCGGCACCGCGTACACCTCGACCGCCAAGTCGCTGCCGGCGACGATCAAGAACCAGTTCGCGGTCGTCGTCGATCACGACAGCGGTCCGGGTGTCCCTGATGATTCGGTCTACGTGATCAGCGCCGACCCGACCGGGTCAGGCAACTGGTACAAGCTCGACGCGCCGGGCACCGGCACCACCGTCGTGTTCCCCAGCGCGCTGCAGAACGTCGTCTACGTGCCGAGCTGCCAGCAGGCCGGCTCGATCGCGGCGGTTGGCGTCACCACCGGCTCGGCGCTTACCTCCTCGGCGCTGCTCGAGAAGGAGCAATTCTACACGCCCGCCGGGTTCGCGCTGTCGGCGGTCAACGATGGCGAGGCGTTCTCGGGCGGCTGCGTGGTCGACGTCGACGGCAACGAGCACCAGGGCGTGGTGACCACCGGGCCATCCGGCGACCCGACGCTGTACCTGGTCGCCGACAAGAACCTCAACACCCAGCCCAACCCGATCCCGACGTCGAAGCTCAGCGGCACCGGGTTCGTCAGCGTGACGAGCCAGGGCGCGGTCGAGAAGCGGTTCGCCGGTACCCGGCTGCAAGCGACCGGCACCGTGGTGTTCGAGGCGGTGCTCGCGCACGATGGCAACTCGTTCAAGCTGGTCGAGCGCACCGAGCTCGACACCGCGGCGCCGCCGACCAAGATCCTCGGCGGCAAGCTCGATCAGGATGGCGACACCGATCTGATGTGGGACATGTCCGCCGGGGCGCGCCGCCGGGTGTTCCAGGTCTCGCTCGCCGAGCAGGTCAGCGGCGCGCCGCTGACCGCGATGACCAGCGGGCCGGCCGGGGTCACCGCGACCACCGAGATGGACTTCGCGATCGGCGACTTCAACGGCGACGGCGTCGACGAGATGGTGCTGTACACGCCGACCACGGTCACGATCTACTCGCCGTGAGTGGTCACTGTGAGTGGCTCGGCCTGGCGCGGCGTGCGAGGATCGGCGCTCGATGTTGCGCGGGCTCGGGATCGCCGCCGTCGCGGCTGCGTGTAGCGGGGCACCGGCGGCCGCGCCGCCCGCGCCGGTGCGCCCGGCGATCGCCGGTACCGCCGCCGGCTCCGCGGCCCCCGGCTCCGCGGCCCCCGGCTCCGCGGCCCCCGGCTCCGCGGCCCCCGGCTCCGCGGCCCCCGGCTCCGCGGCCCCCGGCTCCGCGGCCCCCGGCTCCGCGGCCGACGGCCCGCTCGATCAGGATCTGCCGCGGCTGATCGCGCGCTCGCTGGCGCTGTACCAGGACGTCGCCGCCGCGCTCGACGCCGCCGCCGGCGACTGCGCCGCCGCGACCACCCGGCTCGACCAGCTCGCCGCGCCGTACCGCGACGTCGTCACCGCCAGCGCCAAGGTCGTGCACGACGGCCGCGCCGCCGCGCTGCGCGCTGCGCTCGAGCCCCACGCCGAGGCGTTCACCACCGCCGCCACCGCGGTCATGCACGCGCCCACGATGGCGGCCTGCGCGACCGACGCTGCGTTCCGCCACGCGCTCGACGCGCTGTTCGCCTCGCCCGTGGCCCCACCCGTGCCCCCACCATGAACACGCTACTCGCGATCAAGGTGATCGGCGGCCTGGTCGGGCTGCTCGTGCTCGCCTACCTCGGCGGCCACCGCCGGGTCGTCCAGTTCCAGGACCGGCTCGGGATCAGCGGCGTGATCACCGCGGGGTTCCCGTTCGTCGCGCTCGGCCTGATCGCGAGCCGGCCGTCGATCGGCATCCTCGGCCCCGAGATCATCGATCGGCTCCGGCCGGTGCTGCAGTTCGGCCTCGGCTGGCTCGGCTTCATCATCGGCGCGCAGCTCGACATCCGCGTGCTCGACCGCGTGCCCAAGGGCACGGCGTACCTGATCCTGGTCGAGGCGCTCGGCCCGTTCGGGATCACCGCGGCCGGCTGCGGCGCGGTCATGCTGGTGTTCGGCCTGTCGTGGTCGGATCCGGACGTCTGGCGCGATGTGATCCTGCTCGGCACCGCGGCGGCGATGACCGCGCCGCGCAAGTTCCGCGGGTTCGCCAACCGGACCTGGCACGAGGGCCGCGGGGTCGACGTCCTGCTCGGCCAGCTCGACGAGCTGGTCGGCGTGATCGGCCTGTTGTTCATCACCGCGTACTTCCGCGACGCGACGTCGAGCACCTGGGCGTTACCGAGCACGGCGTGGATCTTCATCTCGCTCGGCCTGGGCGTCGCGATCGGCGTCTTGATCTTCGCGATGGTCCGGGTCCCGGTGTCCAACGCCGAGTTCCTCGCGGTGGTGCTCGGCGGGATCGCGTTCGCCTCGGGGCTCGCCGGCTACCTCTACCTGTCGCCGATCGTGATCTGCTTCCTCGCCGGCGTGCTGGTCACCAACTTCCCCAACGATCAGCGCGATAGCCTGTTCAAGATCCTGCACCACCTCGAGCGGCCGGTGCAGCTGCTGTTCTTGATCATCGCCGGCGCGGTGTGGAAGCCGGACGACTGGCGCGGCTGGGCGCTGGTGCCGCTGTTCGTCGCCGGCCGCGTGATCGGCAAGTACAGCGGCGTGCTGGCGTCGAAGACCGGGGTCGGCGGCCTGTTGCCGCAGGGGTTCGCCGATCAGCGCCAGGTCGTGACGCCGATGTCGGGGCTGTCGATCGCGCTGGTGATCAGCGTGCAGAGCCTGTCGCCCGAGGCCGGCCTGTCGTGGGTGGTCACCGCGGTGATCGGCGGCGCGATCGCCAACGAGCTGCTCGTGCAGCGCACCCAGCGCGCGGCCGGCGCGAGCCCGCTCGCGGCGCGCGGCCTCGCGCTGGCGAGCGCGGCGCCCCAGCCGATCGACGAGCTCGACGAGCGCTCGGGCGGCTACGCCGGGCCGATCTACCACGACGACGACTCGCGGCCCCACCCGTTCGCGCCCCGCCCGGCGGCGCCGGCCGGCCGTGGCCGCAAGAACCGGCGCTGGCGATGATCCCGATCCTGCTGCTGCTCGCGATCGGCGGCCTGATGCAGGCCGCGCGGACGTTCACCGCGACCGGCGGCACCAGCGCCACCGAGCTGGCGTTCGGCTTCCTCTTGCTCACCGCGTTCTTCATGGCGCGGCTGGCGAGCCGGGTCGGGCTGCCCAAGCTCACCGGCTACCTGCTCGCCGGCGTGATCGGCGGGCCGTTCGTGCTCGAGCTGGTCACCCGCGAGATGACCGGGTCGCTCAAGATCGTCAACGGGGTCGCGACCTGCATCCTCGGCCTGACCGCGGGCGCCGAGCTCAACCTCACGCGGGTGCGGCCGGTGATGCGCACGCTGCGCTGGATCATCGTGATCGGTGTGCTCGGGGGGATCGGCGTGCTCGCGGCGACCCTGTACCTGATGCGGCCGATGCTGCCGATGTTCGACGCGCTGAGGTCGACCGAGAGCATCGCGGTGTGCGTGGTGTTCGCGGTCGCGCTGACCCCGCAATCGCCGGCGGTGGTGATGGCGCTCTTGTCCGAGACCCGCGCCGACGGCCCGCTGAGCCAGATCATGCTCGCGTCGGTCGTGATCGCCGATCTGGTCGTCGTGCTGTGCTACGCGATCGCCGCCGCGGTCGCCGGCGGGATCCTCGGCGGCGGGGTCGATGCCCAGGAGCTGGTGACCTCGGTCAGCTGGGAGCTGTTCGGCTCGATGGCGGTCGGCGTCGCGGCCGGCATGCTGATCGGCCAGTTCGTGCGCTCGGTACCGCGCGGCGCCACGATGTTCGCGCTCCTGATCTGCGTGATCGTCGCCCAGATCGGCAGCCGGATCCACCTCGATCCGCTGATCGTGACCCTGGCCGCCGGGATCTGGCTCGAGAACTTCTCGCGCGCCGATGCCAGCGCGCTGCTCGAGGGCTTCGAGAGCGCGCAGCTGCCGGTGTTCCTGGTGTGGTTCGCGCTGTCGGGGACCCAGCTCGACCTCGCACAGCTGTGGGCCGGGATCATCCCGGTGCTGATCCTCGCGGCGGCGCGCGCCGGATGGTTCGCGATCGGGACCCAGCTCGCCTGCCGGTGGACCCACGCGCCGCCGGCGGTGACGCGCCACAGCTGGATCGGCCTGGTGCCGCAGGCCGGGCTATCGCTCGCGCTCTACGTGACGATCCAGAACAACTTCCCGAGCTTCGGCGCGGCGGCTTCGGTGATGATCCTCAGCCTGCTCGGGGTCAACGTCCTGGTATTCCCGGTGCTGCTGCGCAGCGCGCTGATCCGCAGCGGCGAGGCGGGCAAGAAGCAGGCGGCGGATTTTGCCGCTCATGGTGCCACCCAGGGCTGACTCAGGAGCCCTTGTTCTCCATCGCCTTGCGCAGGCTGAGCGGGCGCATGTCGGTCCACACCTCCTCGATGTACGCCAGGCACTCGGCCTTGGTGCCGACCTTGCCGGCGGCCGTCCAGCCCAGGGGGAGCTCGCGCTCGGCCAGCCAGATCGAGTACTGCTCCTCGTGGTTCTTGACCACCGTGTACTGTTGATTATCCTCTTGTTCGGTATCGCTCACGGGCTAGCCTCCGGATAGATGGATAGAGGATGAGCCTAGCACGAAGTGCTAAGGTCCCCTGACATGCGTGTGGCCAGCCTGGACAAGCGCGTCCGCAAGGAAGCAGAGCTCCTCACGCGCGAGGCCCGCATCGAGCTGCTCCGCAAGACCCACCTGCGCGGCGACCCGGCGCCGCTCGAGGCCGTGGTCCGCGTCGTCGACGCCGCGCTCGCCGCCCGCGACTACCGCACGGTGCGCCGCGAGCTGCCGGCGCTCGATGCGCTGGTCGACGAGGTGATCCACCGGCCGGACAAATCGTCGACCCGGGACTACGTCGAGTCGATCGTCACCGCGGTGCTGGTCGCGTTCGCGCTGCGCGTCGTGCTGCTCGAGGCGTTCAAGATCCCGTCGAGCTCGATGTACCCCACGCTCGAGATCAACGACCACATCTTCGTCAACAAGCTGCTCTACGGGTTCCGCATCCCGTACACGACCACCAAGCTGTTCGAGTGGCGCAAGCCGCACCGCGGCGAGGTCATCGTGTTCATCCAGCCGTGCCAGCCCGACAAGGACTACATCAAGCGCGTGATCGCCACCGAGGGCGAGACCGTCGAGGTCCGCTGCAACGTGGTCTACGTCGACGGCGTGGCGGTCGAGAACCGGCTGGTCCAGGGCAAGGGCTGCACGTACGACGATCAGGACGAGGAGACCTTGCTGTGGTCGCGCCGCGAGTGCAGCGAGTACACCGAGCAGGTCGACGGCCACCTCTACCGCACCTATCACGACCCGTGGCGCCCCGGGCGCGACGCCGAGCTCGCCAGGGACGGCATGCTCGACACCAGCGACATCCACGACTTCCCGCTGGTCGATCATCCGCACCTGCCACCGAGCTGCCCGGTGATGGCGAACGGCGTGGTCTCCGGCACGCACAACCAAAAGCCGGGCAAGCTGGTCGAGACCAAGCCCAACGCCGGCGCGTGCGAGCTGCAGATGCACTACGTCGTCCCCGACGGCCACGTGTTCGTGATGGGCGATAACCGCGCCAACTCGAACGACTCGCGCTACTGGGGCTCGGTGCCGCTCGAGAACATCAAGGGCAAGGCGCTGTTCATCTGGCTGTCGTATACCGAGCTCGATCTCCAGCCGGAGCTGTGGAAGTCCAAGCTCGGCCTCAAGTCGAAGCGGATCGGCGACTTCGTCCAGTAGCCGCTCAGGTCGCCAGCTCGACCACGCGCGCGCCGAGCCGATCGAGCAGCGCGCCGTCGTGCGAGGCGAGCAGGCACGCGCCGCCCGCCGCGGCGTGGTCGCGGATCAGGGTCACCAGCGCGTCGAGCCGCTTGACGTCGAGCCCGTTATCCGGCTCGTCGAGCACCAGCAGATCGGGCGGGCCGAGCAGCGCGGCGCCCAGGCACGCGCGGCGGCGCTGGCCGAGCGACATCCGCTCGAGCGCGACCGCGCGTAGCTCGTCGAGGCCGAGCGCGTCGCACAGCGCCGGGGGAGGCGGCAGCGTGCCGCGGGTGGCCGCGACCAGCGCCCACAGCTCGCCGCCGAGCAGGAACCCCGGCGGGTCTGCGCCCTCGGGGACGTAGCCGAGCGCGCGCCGGGCGCGCAACCGCTCGCGCTGCGTGCCCCACATCGACGCCCCCACCACCGTGATCCGGCCGTCGCGCGGCGCCAGCACGCCGGCGATCGCCATGATCAGCGTCGACTTGCCGCAGCCGTTCTTGCCGACCAGGCCGACGACCTCGCCGGCCGCGGCCTCGAACGACACGT
Organism: Kofleriaceae bacterium; assembly: GCA_036271215.1. Lineage (GTDB taxonomy): Bacteria > Myxococcota_A > Polyangia > Haliangiales > Haliangiaceae > JABFXX01. The sequence goes on from DATBBB010000239.1 coordinate 16,431, forward strand.
CGTCGATCACGACCCGCGCGCCGCGCCGCACCGTCACGCCGTCGACGACCAGCGTCATGGCTTCACCATCAGCACGGCGAACACGCCGAGCGCGATCGCGGCCAGCGCGCCGGCCTCGCCGAGCACCGACAGGCACAGCACGACGGCCGCCGCGGCCACGATCCCGCCGATCACCACGCGCGCGGCCACGGTCGGCGACGCCTCGTGGACCAGCATCGCGCGGACCACGCCGAGCGCGGTGGCGAGCGCGGTGGCGAGCGCCAGCACCGGCAGCCACGGGTTCGCGCCTGCCACGATCATGGCGGCCAGCGACGCGATCGCGGCGACCGCGAGGTGGATCGCGGCGACCGCATAGATCAGCGAACCGATCCGCGTGGCGCGCGAGATCCCCGACGACGCGGCCAGCCACGCGGTCTCGCGATGGGTGGCGAGCGCGACCAGCGCCGCGCCGGCCTGCGCCGGGATGCTCACCACGGCGATCACGCTCGCGCCGAACACGCCGGCCGCGCCGCCCACGAGCTCGTTGTTGCGCACCAGCAGGCCGCCGGCGATCCCGGCGAGCACCGCCAGCCCGGCCCCGCGGGTCAGCGCATCGCCCGCGCGCCGGCCGAGCGCCCGCACATGGATCGCGCGCAGCGCCGCGCCGGCTCGCCGCCACCCCGGCGTCCGCGGTGACCGCCGCGGTGGCTGCCAGCGCGCCAGCCCGGCGGCCACGACCGTGGTCGCAGCGACGACCCCGGCGCCGAGCGCGCCCGCGCCGGCGAGCCACAGCACCAGCCACGGCAGCTGCAGCCCGATCAGCGCCAGCACGGCGACCGCCCGCGCCGCCCGCGGATCGCCCGGCAAGCTATAGAGGTAGCCGACCCGCGGCCGGACGATCATCCGCGCGGTCGGCACGAACACCAGCAGCCACGTCCCGCCGAGCACGGCGCCGACTCCCGGATCGTGGATCGCGAGCCCGGTCAGATCCGAGGGCCGCATCGCCGTGGGGCCGAACACCACGGCGCCGACGATCGCACAGCCGAGCCAGGTCGCGACGCCGCGCTGCCACGCCGGCACCACCACCGCGCGGCTCCACACCGTGATCCAGCGCAACTCCGACACCCTCGACCATCTAGCACGGCGCCCTCGGCCGTGCGACCGCTGTGCAGCCGGCTGTGCGACCGCTGTGCAGCCGGCGGCTGTGCGATACTTGCGGCCGTGCGGGTGTCTGTCGTGGCCAGAGCGATCGTCGCTGCGACGGTGGCGATCCTCGCCGGCTGCGGGCGGCTCGCGTTCGATCCGGCGGCGCGCGGCGACGATGCCGGCCGCCCGGACGGCCCGGGCCCCGCCGCGATTCCCGTGGACTTCGGCGCCGGCTGCATCGTCGGCCTGACCCTGGACGAGCCGATGTGGACTGGCGCGCCCGGCGAGGTGATCGACAGCTGCAGCGGCCACGACGGCACCGCGATCCGCAACGCCGCGCGGATCGACGACCCTACCCGCGGCCGCGCCGGCAACTTCCCGCTGCCGTCCGGCTGCATCCAGATCCCCGACGCCCCCGCGCTCCACGCCACGACCGCGCTGACGATGAGCGCGTGGGTCTATCCCCAGTCGCTCGATGCCGTCAACCCCTACGGTGTGATCGCCAAGCGCAGCGACTACACGATGGACGACGCCGAGTACACGATGTTCCTGTGGACCGACAACACGGTCTGGGTCGACCTCGACAGCCGCAACGACCGCAACCACGGCAACAAGCCGATCCTCAACGGCCAGTGGCAGCAGATCACCGCGGTCTACGACGGCTCGCTCCCCATTGCTCAGCGGGTCCAGATCTACATCGACGGCGTGCTCGACGCCGTGCTCGCCGAGACCTCGGCCTCGCTCACGCCCTACCCCAACGACCTCTCGATCGGCTGCCTGCCCGAACAGCCGATCGCCACCAAGCCCCAGATCGCCCTCGGCGGCCTGATCGACGACGCCGCCCTCTGGAGCCGCGCGTTCAACTCGCAAGAGGTCGCCGACTGGTACCAGGCAACCAGGCACTGAGCCGGCCGATACAGCACACAGAGGTCATGATGGGCGCCCCAGAGCAGCTACGGTGGATATCGATCGTCATCAGCATCGCGCTTCCGGCGTGCGGCTATCCGCCACTCGAGCGGATCTCCGGGTCGACCGATGCGTCGACCGACGGTTCTTCGGCTGACCAGTCGTTCATCACCCTCGACTGGCAGATCGCGACGGTGAATGCGTCGACCGGTGCCCCGGATCCGCAGCCGACATACGCGCCGATCACGCCGGTGCCCAATATCCGGATCGCTCGGCTCAACGATCCCGACGATCCCAGCGCGCTCGGCGCATTCATGGTGACCGGCTACTTCAGCACCAACGGCACGATCGCCATCCCGCGCGACTTCATGATGAAGCCGTGGCGGCTCGAGTACACGCTTACCGACGGCATCCCGCACGAGGTCCAGTGGCAGCCGCAGGACAAGCTTGGACACATCGCGGTCCCGCTGTTCGGCCGGCTCGATCGCGACCAGCCGCCGCCGGGCGCCGGCTACACGATCACGCCGACCAACCCGCCGGGCAGCTACACGTTCCCGCGCGTGTTCACGACCGGCATATGGTCCGAGGGCAAGGTCCCGACGCCGCTGCCGACGGGGTCGACGATCGATTACGACTTCTCGAACTCGGTCTCGCTGAGCGGTCCCAAGGCGAGGCCCGATGCCACCAAGGGTGACCAGGCGCTGGTCGTCGACTATATCAATGATGGCACCAGCGGCTGCCGGATCGCGACGGGTTCGGGAGCGATAGACCCGACGCTCCCGCTCGGATTCCACAGTGCCGTCGCGCCAGCGTGGGACGCAGGGCTCAAGGCTGTGACGGCCGACACGATCGACAGCACACTTATCACGCGCCTCCCGACCGCGCTTGGCAACCTGGACGTCGCCGTGACGAAGGCGTCGTCACCGATCCTGTTCGGTGCAGCCGCCAGCATCAACATGCCTGGCCTCGCTGGAGGCCCCGCTGCGATGCAAGTCGCTTCCGCCGTTCTACCAGTCCCGGTGATGGTGACGCTGCTGCAGTGCCCGTACAATACGAATCCATTTCCGGCAACCGCACAGCCGGCTAGCCTCGACCAGTTCCCTCAGATCCTGCACGTCCAGCTGGTCGATAGCCGCATGGCGCTCGGTGCCACCTTGGCCTCCGGCATGGAAACGGTGCTCACGTCGACCGGTAGCGCCTTCACGATGGCGTTTCCGGCTCCGATTCCGATGGCGATCACGTTGACCACGCCGGCCAAAGGCACGATCCCGCTCGACGGCACCACCGAGCAGGTCGACATCGGTCCAGCGAGCGGCACCCTCACGCTGGCGTTCACACCCGAGGCCGGCGCGAACCTGCGCGGCGACTACTACGACGTCATCCTCCACAAGATCGTCAGCGGTAGCCTGACCACCGAACGGATCTACACGGTCCCGACACCAGCGAACAACTCCGCGCCGTCGGTGCTGATCGACGGCACCTTGCTGCAGGCCGGCGCCGACTACGTCTTCGAGATCCGGTCCTACAAGGGTCACCCGCATGCCGTCACCGGTGACTTCGCGCCGGTCGACTATCCGTACGGCGCAGC
>DATBBB010000240.1:0-9656 GCA_036271215.1 Kofleriaceae bacterium
ATCCCGCAGCCGCAGCCCTGCGCTCGAATCGCCTTGCGACCGGCGACCAGCCCCCGCTCCGCCCTCCGCGTCGAGCCGCAGCCGCAGCCCTGCGCTCGAGTCGTCTTGCGACCGGCGACCAGCCTCCGCTCCGCCCCCCGCCACACCTGCATCCGGCAACCGCTGACCTGCGCTCGAGCCGTCCTGCGGCCGGCGACCGCCCTCCATTCCGCCTCGCTCCGCCGCAGCATCCGGCAGCCGCAGCCCCGCGCTCGAGCCGTCCTGCGACCGGCGACCGGCCTCCGCTCCCCCACGCACCACCGCTGTATCCGGCAGCCCCGGGCCCGCGCTCGAGCCGTCTTGCGGTCGGCGCAACGCCGGATCCGAGCTGGCACGCGCGTCGAGAGGGCGCAGGCCGGGGCCGGGGCCGGGGCCGGGGCCGGGAATCGAGGCGTCGCGCGGCGCGGGGATGTCGTGGGCTGGACGCAGCCCCGGATCGGAGCCGTGGGCGGAGCTGTCGCGCTGGGTCGGGGCGTCGAACATCGCGATCTGCGCGGCGCGCGCGGCGTCGGGGTCGCCGTGGAGGCCGCCCGGACTGGTGGGTGGCGTTCGGTGGGACGATGATCCCGGCGTGGCCGGGCGCGAGATCGGCTGGATCGGACGCGACGTGGCAGCCCCCGGAGCCGAGGTCGGCATCGGCGTGGGGCGAGCTGCGCGCGGCATCGAGATCGGGGTGCCCTCGGTCACCGGCCGCTGGCGCGGCGACGCGGTGGGCCCCGGCTCCGGACCAGCCGGCCGGCCCGCTGGCGCCGGCGCCGGGGTCGGGCGACCGGCGCGCGGGATCGAGAGCGGGGTCATGTCCGATGGCGTCGTCCGCGACGGCTGGCGCGGCGTAGCGGACGGCATCGGCGTCGGCCGGGCCGGGCGCGGCGCCTCCGAGATCGGCCGCACCCGCGCGATCGAGGTCGGCGTCAGCTCCGAGACCGGTGTCATCCGCGCGATCGAGATCGGCGTCAGCTCGGACGGGTCCTGGGACCGCGACTGCGGCGTGGAGGTTCGCACGATGGGGGCAGCGCCGCGCGAACCCGGCTGAGGGACCACGGCTCCCGAGGCGTCGAGCCGCGGCATCTCGCCGGTCTTCGCGATCGCTGCCTCCTCGATCCGGCGCGGCCGGGGCGGGCCGGCGTCGCAGGCATTGTAAGACGCGAGGGCGTACACCACGGCGCGCACGGTGCGCGCGTCGACGAAGCTGACGGCGAACTCCTCGAGCTCCTCGAGCGTGCCGCCGTCGCGCAGCCGCTCGATCACCGGCTGCTCGAGGTCGGCGAACCCGAACTGCGGCAGATCGTCGTCGAGCGACGGCTTGAGCCGGAACCACGAGCCGAGCTGGTCGAGCTCGGCGGTCAGCCGGTGCTCGGACAGGTTCGTCCGCGCGCCCATGTAGATCACGGCGCGGACGTCGAGCGCGCAGCCGGCGAGGATCGGCAGCGAGCTGCGATCGGTGACGAGGAACTCGCCCTGGCTCAGCGAGAACGTGCGTGCGGCGCGCTGGGCGATCACCCGCCGCCGCAGGCGCAGCGCGTGGTCGGGGCCGAGCCGCGCCAGCTCGGCGATCACGTCGATCTCGTCGCGGTCGGGGGCGAGCGCCTGGCGCCGCGCGATCTCGGGGACTTGCGACGACGAGACCAGGTGCCCGGTCAGCGCGACGCGCACCGCGGCGTCCGAGGTCAGCGGCGACGACGCGGCGACCACCGCGCCGTGCTCGAACGCCACGATGAACCGCTTGCCGTCGGCGACCAGCGTCAGCTGCCCGCTGACCCCACGCAGGCCGAGCGCCGCCAGGGTTCGCCCCCACGGACGATCCGCGACGCTGCCCCGCGCGAGCTCGGTCACGCTATCGGCCCCGCCGCCACAAGCGGCGGCCGACGTACCCGATCGCGGCGGCCCCGATGACCACGACCACGATGCCTACAACGGTCGTGTTGCCTTGAGCGTAGCCCCACATGGGATTCCTTACAGGATGGAAGGCTCGCCGGTTGGAGTCAACGGTCGCGTCGCGCAAGGGGCATCGCGGGATGGTGAGTCGTAGACCGCCTTCGACCGCTGTGTGAACCTTGCGTTGCGGTGGGCCGGAATCGACCAGGCCGTGCGACGCTCTGGTAGACTGGGCGCGGATGAGCACGTCGTTTCCACTCGACGGAGCCCGGGTCCGTTTTGCCGGGTCGACCAACATCGGCCGCAAGCGCGATCACAACGAGGACTCGATCGCGCTCCCGGACGCCGAGCGGCTGGCGATCGTCGCCGATGGCATGGGCGGGCACGCCTCGGGCGAGGTCGCGAGCCGGCTCGCGGTGGAGCTGATCACCGATCACTTCAACGAGACCGGCAAGCAGCAGACGCTGACCTGGCCCTACAAGGTCGACCGCGACCTGCGGACCCACGTCAACCGCATGGTCACCGGCATCATGCTCGCCAACCTCGAGATCTGGGAGCGCTCGCAGCGCGAGCAGCGGTTCAAGGGCATGGGCACGACGTGCGTCGCGGTGTACTTCCTGGACGACTCGCTGATCATCGGGCACGTCGGCGACAGCCGGTGCTACCGGGCGCGCAACACCGAGATCACGCAGCTGACCGAGGACCACTCGCTGATCAACGACTATATCCGGATGAAGCGGGTCACGCCCGAGGAGGCCGAGAACTGGCCGCACAAGAACGTGATCGTCCGCGCGCTCGGCATGAAGGAGAGCGTCCAGGTCGACATCTTCACCGAGAAGCCCCACATCGGCGACACCTACCTGCTGTGCTCCGACGGCCTGACCGGCATGGTCAAGGACGATCAGATGCAGCACATCCTGATGACCGAGCGCGACCTCGATCGCGCCGTCGACCGGCTGATCACCGCGGCCAACGAAGAAGGCGGCGTCGACAACATCTCGGTCGTGCTCGCGCGGGTCGAAGCGGCATGAAGTGGCTGGTGGTCCTGCTCGCGTGCGCCGGCTGCAAGCAGCACGCGGAGCCGGACCCGCCGGCCACCGCCGCTCGCCCCGTGATCCCGGTGAGCGAGGTCAAGCGCGGCCAGGATGCCTGCAAGGCCTACGTCGCCAAGGTCTGCGCGTGCGCCGAGACCGTGCCGGCGATGAAGCATGACTGCGAGCTATCGCGCTCGTACCCCGAGGCCATGCAGGTCAGCCTCGACGTCGCAGCCACCGCCGACTCGACCCGGCTCGACGTCCTGCAGGCCAACGACAGCGTGCGCAAGATCGTCAAGCAATGCATCGAGGCGACCGCCAAGCTCCCCGGCTCCGGCTGTCCGTGATCCGGACGCGTCGCCGCGAGTGACGCGCCGGCGATGTCGTGTCGCGTGCTCGCGCTGCTATCTCGGCTCTGGCACGGCGCCCCCGGGGCCTGAAGACGCCACTCGCAGCGAAGCGCAGATGATGCGTGCTCGCCGGCTTCCGGGTTGGCTCGTCATTCATGACTCTCCGGCGGTCGTGTCCGCCGCCCGGACATCATGCACAGAGGGAGATCGGACAGCAAACGTTATGTCCGTATTTCGGACACAAACATATTGTCCGCATCTCGGACAATATTCTCATGTCCGATATTCGGACACATATCTCCGCCTGTATCGCGGAACTGCGTGCCGCGGACTGCGTGCCCGCGGACTGCGTGCCGCGAAGTGCGCGCCGCGAAGTGCGTGCCGCGTGTCGCGGCCGGCGGACTGCGCGCCGCGAAGTGCGCACCGTGTGTCGCGCCGGCGGACTGCGTGCCGCGAAGTGCGCACCGCGGCCGGCGGACTGCGCGCCGCGAAGTGCGCACCGCGTGTCGCGGCCGGCGGACTGCGTGTCGCGAAGTGCGCACCGAAGCCGCTCAGTTCTGGCGCGTGAGTCGCGAGGTGCGGCGCAACGGTGGATCCGGCAGCGCGACGACGACAGCACCGACCCAATCGGTTTGAGGTCGCTTCATTTTATTTTCCATCTAGGGTCAGCGCTCTGACTCTAGTTGAATTATTAGAGTCAGTCGACTAATCTTAGCGGGTGCCACTTCACAACATCCCAGAAAGTAAGGTTATTTCGAAGATACAGAGCGAGAACCCATGGTGGATCACCGGCGAGATCGACGTGTTTCATCGCAGGATGCGGCCCCGCGCGTACCTGGAGCGGTTCTCCGAGCTGGTCCGCACAATCCGCGAAGAAGCGGTCCGGCGGGCTCCGATCCTGATGGGACCGAGGCGTGTTGGAAAGACGGTCTTGCTGTTCCACTTGGTTCAGCTGCTGATCGATGGCGGGCTGGATCCGAAGCGCATCTGCTACGTCTCTGTCGAGCATCCCGTCTACAACGGCCTGGGGCTGGACGATTTTGTTCGCCTCTGCTGTGCCGCCGCCGGCACCAGCGAAAAGCATCTCGTGGGTCGGGTCTTCGTGTTCGACGAGATCCAGTACCTGAAGAGCTGGGAGCTCCACATGAAGGCGCTGGTCGACACCTACCCGCAGACCGTGTGGATCGCCTCGGGCTCGGCCGCGGCCGCGCTCCGGCTCAAGAGCCACGAGTCCGGCGCCGGGAGGTTCACCGAGTTCCTGCTGCCGCCGCTGGCCTTCCACGAGTACGTGACCCTGCTCGGGCGGGACGCTCTCGTGGCCCCGCCGGTATCTCCGTCCGATTGGTTCACCACCGTCGATCTCGACGCCTTGAATCAGCTGTTCGTCGACTACCTGAACTTCGGCGGCTACCCCGAGGTCGCGCTGTCAGAGGCGATTCGCGCCGACCCGAGCCGCTACGTCCGGCAAGACATCATCGACAAGGTGCTGTTACGCGACCTGCCCAGCCTGTACGGCATCGCCGATATCCAGGAGCTGAACTCGCTGTTCACCGCGCTCGCGTACAACACCGCCAACGAGATCTCACTCGATACGCTGTCGCAGCGCGCGGGGATCGCCAAGAACACGGTCAAGCGGTACCTCGAATACCTGGAGGCCGCGTTCCTGGTGAAGCGCGTGCAGCGGGTTGGGCAGGATGGGCGACGGTTCCAGCGAGCCAATCACTTCAAGGTGTACTTGACGAACCCATCGCTGCGCGCCGCCCTGTTCTCGCCGATCGACGCGGATCACCCGGACATGGGCGCCATGGTCGAGACCGCCATCTTCGGTCAATGGTTTCACGGCACCCACGATGACCTGTACTACGCACGCTGGAAGGACGGCGAGGTCGATCTCGTCCATTGCTCGAGCTTCGGAGAGGTCACCTGGGCCTGCGAGGTGAAGTGGTCCGATCGATTCGCAGAGTCACCGCGCGAGCTCGATAGCTTGATCACATTCTGCAAGGCGCACTCGCGACCCGACGCCATCGTGACGACCCGGACCCGGACCCGACAAGTGGAGGTCGATGGCATCCGGATCGACTGCCAGCCGGCGAGCCTGTACTGCTACATGATCGGTCACAACGTCGTCCGTAACCTGCCGGCGATCTAGCCGGATCTGGCCGGTCGAGCGATGCACTCTGCCTGCCTTGAGGTAAGAGACGCCAGGAGCCCAGGAGCGCAAGTCAGCCGGTGATGATCGCGCCGGCCTCGAGGGTCGCGCCGGCCGCGAGAGCGGGGGCGTGCTCGACGGTGGCGCCGGACCAGACGATGGTGTTGGCGAGCGAAGTGCCGATCACGGCGCCGTCGCCGATGACGGCGTTGGGGCCAATGGTGAGGCCGGCCGCGATCCGGGCGTGGGCGCCGATCTTGACCGGCTCGACGATGGTCGCGGTCGGGTGGATCCGTGCCGTGGGGTCGATGCCGTGGAGCCGGTGGCTCGGCGGATGGCGGAGCTGCGCGGCGCCGAGCAGGGCCCAGTTCGAGGCGAGGTAGCGCTCGGGGGTCGAGTGCTCGGCGAAGTAGCCGTCCTGGTGCTCGTAGGCGGCGACGCGCTCGCCGGCGCGCAGCCATGGCAGATAGCCCTGGCGGATCGAGTCGGACTCGCCATCGGGCAGGCGGGCCATCACCGAGGGCCGGGTGACGTGAGCGCCGCAGAACATGTGCTCGCCGGCGCCGAGGATGTCGATGACGTGCGGGCCGCGCTCGTCGACGCGGACGTTGACCGCGCCCCAGTCGCGGGCGTCGGGGACGCGGCGCACCACCATCGTGCCGAGGATGTCGCCGGCGGCGCGGTGGGCCGCGGCCAGCGCGGTGACATCGAGATCGATGATCAGCTTGCCGTTGATCGACAGGAACGGCTCGTCGTGGCCGCCGGGATCGAGCAGCGACAGCGCGTGCTTGAGGCCGCCGCCGGTGCCGAGCAGCACCGGCTCGTGGAGGTACTGGATCCGCGCGCCGAACCGCCGGCCGTCGCCGATCTCGTGCTCGATCACCTCGCGGCGATGGTGGGTGTTGATCACCAGCTCGGTGATGCCGTGCGCGACGAGGTTGGTGATGCCGTAGGCCAGGATCGGGATGCCGCACACCGGAAACATTGGCTTGGGCCGCTCGGAGCCCAGCTTCCCGAGCCGGGTGCTGAGGCCGGCGCATAACAGCATCGCGCGCATCCGCGCACGGTGGCACGGCCAAGCTTCGCTCTGCAATGTCGGCGGACCGGCGAGGCCGAGGTCGAACGGTCGCGATGGGGTACGCTGCCGGGGTGCGGATCGCGCCGCTGGATCGAGGCTCGCTCGCCGCGGCCACCGCCGTGCTCGCAGCAGCGTGTCGGTTCGATCGCGCCGCCGAGGTCGCCGCCGAGAAGCTGTTCGGGGACGGGCCGGCGGGGGCGCCGCGGCCGCTGGGGGCGTGGACCGGGGGAGAGCTGGTGGGCGTCGCGGCGGTCGGTGGCAACCGCGTGCGGCTGCTGGCGGTGCGGCCGGAGGCCCGGCGGCGTGGCGCCGGCACGGCGTTGCTCGAGGCGTGCGCGGCCGACGCGCGGGGCGCGGGCGCGACGACCTTGCGCACGCTGGATCAGCCGGGGAACTACCTGGCGCCCGGGATCGACGAGCGCAACGTCGAGGCGATCGCGTGGCTCGAGCGGCGCGGCTGGCGCCGGCACGCCGAGCCGCGGCTGAACGTGCTGATCGACGTGCAGGGCAATCCGCGCGTGTCCGCGGAGCGCAGCGCCGAGCTCGCCGGGCGCGCCGCCGGGCGCGGCTACGAGGTCCGCCGGGCGCGTGCCGACGAGGCGGCGTTGCTCGACGCGGTGGCGGCCGAGTTCGGTGGCGCGTGGCCGTTCGAGCTGGCGCGCGCGCTCGAGGCAGCGCCGCCCGGCGTGCACGTGGCGACCCGGGACGGCGCGTACTGCGCGTTCGCCGCGCACGACGGCAACAACCGCGGCCTCGGCTGGTTCGGCCCGACGGGGACCTGGCCCGCCCACCGCGGCCAGGGGCTCGGCGAGGCGCTGCTCGTGGCGTGCCTGGTGGACGTCGCGGCGCACCACGCGCGATGCGAGGTCGCCTGGATCGGCCCGCGGCCATTCTACGACAAGGTCGCCGGGGTCGCCGAGGATCGCCGGTTCGTGCTGCTCACGCGCGAGCTGTAGCGCACACGGACCTCGACACCGCATGCGAGCGCAGCTGGGTCTGCATGCCAGCGGACCTCACAGGGCGCCGCTCGGGCCCGGCGACCACGGCAGCTCGACGGTCTCGCCGATCCTCGGCAGCGTGAACCGCTCGAGCCGGTGGTCGCGCCAGGCCAGGAAGCCGAGCTCCGGGTCGTCGAGCGAGCGGCGCAGCTCGACCTCGAGCCGGGATGGGTGGCCGTCGCGGAGCGCGGCGACGCGGATCGTCGCGCCGCATTGCTCGACCTGATCGCCGAGCGCGAACGGCCGGCTGTCGTCGCGGAACAGGCGGTCGAACGAGCCGGCGAGCAGCGGGCGCTCGATCGGCTCCACGACGAGCGTGTGCTCGCCGGTCCGCGTGATGCGATGCCCCGCGCGCGCCGCCGATAGCACCGACCAGCAGCGCAGGGCCCCCGGCGCGGTGTCCGAGACGATGCCGCGCGGGTAGAGAAACACCATCGGATCCGAGGCGGCGATCACGAACACGCGGCCCGATGGCGGCGCCAGCGCGACGATCTCGGAGCCGATCGCCTCGGTCGCGCGCGCGCGATGCTCGAGCTTGGCGATCGTTCGCAAGGTCGCGAGCGGTGCGATGACAAGGTGCACGATCGCCAGGATCGCGGCGATGATGCGCCCCGGCCAGGCGGCGCCGAGCCCGCGGTACAGCACGAGGCCGATCACGGCGGCAAACGCGAGGTCCGGAATCACCAGGACCCGCCCCGCCGGATAGCCCGCGGCACCGAGCACGGTGCCACCCACGCCGCCGAGCACCAGCCAGGGGATAGCGCGGACGGACAGCACGGGGATGGTCGCGCTCGATGCACCCGACGACGCGGAGAGAGCCGCACCAGACGCACCGCCCGATGACGCGCCAGATGACGCGCCAGACGCACCGCCCGATGACGCGCCAGACGCAGCACCCGGTGACGCGCCAGACGCAGCACCCGGTGACGCGCCAGACGCAGCACCCGGTGACGCACTCGACGCGCCAGACGCACCGCCCGATGACGCGCCAGACGCACCGCCCGATGACGCGCCAGACGCAGCACCCGGTGACGCACTCGACGCGCCAGACGTAGCGCCCGATGACGCGCCAGACGTAGCGCCAGACGCGGCACCCGATGACGCGCCCGGCGACGCGCCCGGCATCGCCGCGGCCGGAGACGTGGTGAGCCAGTACGCGAGGGCGACGAACGCGACCGCGACGAGGCCGAGTAGCGCGAGGTGCCATTCCGCGATGACGTGGGCGAGCTCCGCGGGGAGGCCGAGCGCGGCGTCGCCGAGCAGCAGCGGGACGCGGACCGCCGCGAGCGCGACGAAGCTGAGCGGCGCCGACATCGGGTCGTGGTAGCCGTCGCTGCCGCGCGTGCCGGCGCCGAGCGCGGCGTAGGCCACGAGGTAGGCGAACGCGAGCGCCACGACCGGGAGGCAGGCCCGCAGGCGCGAGCGCCACGGACCGGCCGCGGCCAGCTCGAGGCCGACCCAGAGCGGCACCACGGCGAGCGCCGCCTCGCTGCCGGCGAGGCCGGCGACGAGCAAGCCCAGCGCGAGCCAGCGCCGCCCAGCACCGAGCGCCGCGAGCGCCGCGGCAGCAAACGCTCCCGCGATCACGACGTGGCGCGCCGAGATCCAGGCGTAGGCCTCGACGTGCGACGCTGCGAGCCCGAACACCGCGAGCGCCAGGTTCGCTGCGGCCGGAGGCAACCACCGGCGAAACAGCAGCGCCGCCACGCCGAGCAGCGCCAGGTACCACACGAGCGAGTGCAGGTGATAGCCGAGCGGGGCGTCGTCGAACAGCTTGGTGTCGGCCACGAACGCCACGCTGGTGAGCGGACGCAGGAAGTGGATCTTCAGATCGGGCGCGGCCCACCACGGCAGGTGACCTACACGTACCCGCAGCTGATTGCCCTCGACATCGCCGGGCACGAAGCGGAACAGATCATACGCGGCGGGTGCGTGTGTGCTGGTCGAACGCAGCGCGGCGCGGAAGCTGTGGTCATCGGTCAGAAAGCCGATCGAGATCGAGGTCGCAGCGACCGCCATGACCACCGCGATCACGATGGCGGTCGCGCCGCGAGAGCCCAGCGCGCGTTCAAAGCCTGCAGTCATGATGCATCTTGCCGAGCAACTCATTGTTGCGTCCAAGACAATATCTGA
>DATBBB010000241.1:0-6151 GCA_036271215.1 Kofleriaceae bacterium
CCGGTGAACCTGGAAGCTTGCCTGCCCGCGGAGCTACGCGGGCCGACCACCGCGATCACCCGGATCATCGCCGGACTCTCGGGGGCCGGCGTGTACCGCGTCGAGGCCGCAGGGCAGGCCTTCGTGCTGAAGATCGCCAGCGCCGACGAGCCGATCGACGGCTGGCGACACAGGACGCAGATCCAGCAGCACGCGGCGGACGCCGGCGTGGCGCCGCGGGTGGTCCACGTCGACGAGGCGCGGCGCGCGATCGTCAGCGCATTCGTGGTCGATCGATCGTTCCCGGCGTTCTACGGCAACCCGCAGACCCACGAGGCCGCGCTGGTCCAGCTCGGCCAGACGCTGCGCCGGGTCCACGATCTGCCGCTGCCGGATGGCACCCCGGGCCGCGACCCGCGCGAGCTACTCACGCGGATCTGGAGCGGCCCGCTGGCGAGCTCTGCCCTGCCCGGGTTCGTCGGCGACGCGGTCGAGCGCGTGCGCGGCGAGCCGGTGCCGGCGTGCGACCGCGCCGTGGTCCTCAGCCACAACGACGTCAACCCGACCAACCTGACCTACGACGGCGAGCGCGTCCTGCTGCTCGACTGGGACGCCGCCGGGCCGAATGACGCGTTCTACGACCTGGCGGCGATCGCGGTGTTCCTGCGCATGGACGACGCGACTTGCCTGCGGCTGCTCGCCGCGCACGACGGCGCCGCGCCGGCCGCCGCGCTCCCCGCGCGGTTCGTCTACAACCGTCGGCTGATCGCGGCGATGTGCGGCGTGGTGTTCCTCCACCTCGCGCGCGCCGCCGGGCACCCGGGCGCCACCGGCGACGAGACGCTCGCGGGCACGCCGGACCTCGGCGAGCTCTACCTGCGGATGCGGTCGGGCGAGCTGAGCGTCGCCACCGGCGCGGGCCGCTGGGCGTTCGGCCTGGCCCTGGTCAAGGCCAGCACCGCGCTGTGACCGGCTGACCGAGCCCGGCGCCATACCGGCGCGATCACCGGCGCCATCACCGGCGCCCTCAGCGCCGGGTGATCCGGAACGCGTGGTGGATCTTCTGGTCGCGGAAGTCGGGCGGGATCGTCGCGTGGGTCAGGTCGGCGACGGCGATCGACGGATCGGCGAGCTCGAGCTTGAACCGCCGGCGGTTGGTCGAGAACCAGACGATCCCGCCGCACACCGCGAGCACGTCGTCGAGCAGCGCCGCGTGATCGCGCTGGATGTCGAACGTGCCGTCCATCCGCTTGGAGTTGGAGAACGTCGGCGGATCGACGACGACCAGGTCCCAGCGCCGGCCGGCGCGCCGGGCAAGGGCGAGGTACTCGCGGACGTCGGCGCGGACCAGCTCGCTGGTCAGGCCGTTGAGCGCGAGGTTCTCGGCCGCCCACTCGAGGTAGGTGTTCGACAGATCCACGGTCGTGGTCTGCATGCCGGCGGCCGCGGCGTGGACCGAGAACGCGCCGGTGTACGCGAACAGGTTGAGCATGGTGCGCGCCGGCTCGGCGGCGGCGCGGGCGCGCGTGATGCGGTGATCGAGGAACAGCCCGGTGTCGACGTAGTCCGACAGGTTGACCCGGAACTTGTGGCCGGCCTCGTGGACGGTGCGCCACGCGCCGCGATCGGCCTGGCGCTCGTACTGCTGGCCGGCGCCGTGGTGGGCGAGCCGCTCGCGGCGCTTGACGAAGACCTCCGGGGCGGCGAGCGCGTCCGTGACCGCGGCGACCGCGGCGTCGAGCCAGGCGTCGTCGTCGTCGCGCTCGAACGCGCGGTAGTCGTTGATCACCAGCGCACCGTCGTAGGTGTCGACGGTGATCGGCAGCTCGGGGATGTCGCGATCGTAGACCCGCCAGCACGTGACGTGCTCGCGCTTGGCCCACTTGCCGAGGTGGCGCGCGTTCTTGCGGACGCGGTTGGCCAGCATGGCCATCGCCGTCGCGTGGGGTGCGTCGGTCACGTGGTCAGCACGCTGGTGACGCCGCGCTGAGCCTTGACCCGGTACTCGAGGGTGACGGCGCGCCGGCCGAGCGGCGGCAGCTCGACCGACCACGCCACCAGGCCGCGGTCGTCGATCGCGCGCGCGGTGACCTGGGTGATCGCCTCGCCGCCGGGCGAGTCGTCGGCGCCGAGCAGGTAGCCGTCGGGCGCCGCGGCCTGGACCTCGACCTGCTCGACCTCGGAGATCGGGATCCGCTCGATCACGGTGACCGCGCGCGGCTGCGCCCCGAGGTTGGACAGCCGGACCGCGACCCGCACGGTGGTCACGTTCCAGCCACCGAGCAGGCCGGCGTCGTCGCGCTCGCGGGCCTCGCTGCGGTGGACGCGAACGTCGGCCTGCGGGCCGAACCCGACGGCGAGCTGCTCGCCGGGCGCGATGAACCCGATCTCGGTGCGGCCGACGTAGCCCGACGCCATCACGAGGTCGACCGGGCCGGCGAGCAGCGGCACGCTGCCGGCGTTGACCAGCCGCGCGCGCAGGTGGACCGCCGGCGAGCGCAGCGGGATCGCGATCAGATCGAGCTCGGCGCGCGCGGTGAACTCGCCGACCGGGACGCGGTGCGGGGCGCCATCGGCGATCACCGTGGCGCGCGCCGCGGCCAGCGTGATGCCGAGCCCGCCGTCGTCGATCCCGGGGACCTGCGCGGGGCCGGCGGTGCCCAGGCCCGTGGTCTGGTGGTCCTGGTCGCGAGCCTCGACGGTGACGGTGTCGGGCCGCCGCCGCGCGGCCAGCTCGTCGTCGGTCAGCGCGGGTGGCTCGACGCCGAGCGACGGCCGCTCGAGCGAGAACACCAGCGCCACGGAGGTCCAGTCCTCGCCGGTCGCTTGCCACACGCACGCGGTGGTCTGCCACGCGACGCTCGCGGGCTGGCCGGCCGCGCCGCGGGTCAGCACGGCGCGGTGATACGGCCGCCACGCGGCGCCCGGCACGATGTAGCCGATCGTCAGCGCGACCGCTGCCGGCGCATCGACCTGCAGATCGATCACGAGCCGCGCGGCCTGGGTGCCGGTCTCGGCCTCGGCGCGGGCGATCCGGGCCGCGAGCCGGCCCTGCGCCTGCTCGAGATCGCGCGCGGCGAGCTCGGCGTTGACCAGCCGGACCCGCGCCTCGACGTCGGCGGCGTCGAGCTCGGCGAGCTGGCGGTCGGCGTCCGCGGCGGCGGTCGCGCGGCCGGCGGCGATCGCGAGATCGCGCAGGGCGGCGGTCGCGACCTCGGCGAGCGCGGCCAGCTCGGCGCGCGCGGTGGCGATCCGCGCGAGGTGGATATCGCGCTCGGTGTCGAGCCGGGTGCGCTCGGCGTGCAGCGCGGCGATCGCGTCGGCGGCACGGGCCCCGGGATCGGAGCTGGGATCGGAGCTGGGATCGGAGCCGAGATCGGAGCCGAGATCGGGATCGACCCACGGCGCCAGGTAGCGCTCGCAGCGCACGTCGAGCACGCGGCCGCCGGCCGCGACCGCGGTCAGCGTCTTGTCGACCAGCACCGGCGCGACGCCCTCGACGACGACGCGGTGCTGGCCGGCCGCGAGCTGGACGGTGCCGCGCCGGGTGACCGACGCGCGATCCTCGAGCACGGTCACCGACGTGATCGGCGCGTTCATGACTCCCTCCGGTTGCCGCCGACCAGCTCGTGCTTGCCGGCGATCTTCACCTCGTAAGCGGCGCGCAGCGCGCGCTTGGTTCGCGCCGCGATCGTCAGCCGCCAGCGGTAGCCGCCGCGCAGCCGGCGGTCGCGCGGGGCGTCGGGATCCGGTGTCCAGCGCTCCCACGCCGGATCGATCTTGCCGGCGACGACCTCGACGTCGGTGTCGCCGTCGCGCGCGACCGGCAGCCGCTCGCGGACCTCGAGATCGATCGCGCGGTCCGACAGGTTGTCGACGTCGATCCGGATCGCGTGGTGCAGGCGGAGCGCGCCGCGCAGCATGCCGGCGGCCTCCTCGCGGAACTCGGTGTTGCGCGACAGCTTGACCTGCGCGTCGACGCCGAGCCCGATCTCCACGCTGGCGCCCGGCGGGGTGTGATCGACCGTGCTGGTCACCAGGAAGTTGCCGCGGTCGTAGACGTCGATCGGCCCGGGCAGCAGCGGCCCGGCGAGCGGGTTGGCGATCACCGCGATCCGGAACGCGTCGGGTTGCTCGCGCGGCACCGCGACGTGGCGCAGCTTCGCGGTGCTCGGCCGCGCGGTGACCGCGATCGAGTGCCACGCGCGATCCGAGGCCACGTCGACCGCGCCGTCGCTGGTGAACGCGTAGTCGTAGGTGTGCGGCCAGTCGGTCGAGCAGCCATCGGGTAGCGCGAGCTCGGCGAGCCGCTCGACCCGGCTGCGCGCGGAGCTGTCGAGCGCGAGCTCGGTGGGGCCGCGCGGCGTGGCGATCAGCGTGCCGCGGTCCGCCGAGCCGGGGGGTGCCATGCGCAGGTTCGCGTAGTCGAGCCGCGGCGGCGCGGCGCTCGCGGCCAGCTCGGCCGGCGCACCCGACTCCTGGCGCGGCGCTCCGCCGCCGCCGAGCGCGTCGGCCGGCCCGGTCTTCTTCATGTCCGGCGCGCCGTACGCCGCGGCGCTGAACATCGTCTTCACGTTGGCGAGCGCGCCCGCCGACTTCGGCGACCCCGGCGACCCCGGCGCGTAGCCCGCGCTCGGCGGCGCGGACGATCGCGGCATCGGTGGCGGACCCGGGGGCGGCATCGCGCCGGGCGGCGGCATCGCGACCGGGATCTGCTTCGCGCGCGAGGTCTCCTCGTCCCACACCTGCTGCTTGAATGCGCCGCTGGCCGGCCGCGACCGGCCGCCGTCCTGGCTGCCGATCGGCGAGCGCTCCTGGGTCTCCTCGCCGTCGAGGTCGAGGTCGCCGCCACCGTCGCCCGCGCCCGGGAACGCCCGCGCGTAGTCGAGGTAGAGCTCGGCGGCGCCGACCGGTGGCGCACGGAACCCGGCGCGCGGCGGATCGGCCTGGCGGCGGCCGATCCGCTGCGACGCGAGCTCGGGCAGCGCGCCGAACCGCTCGGGCTCGGCGGTCGAGAGCCGCAGCGCCACGCCGGTCCAGTCCTCGCCGGTATCCTGCGCGACCGCGGCCCGCAGCTCGAACGCGACCCGGTCGCCGTCGAGCCGGGCGACGTAGCTCGGCGCCCAGCGCGCCGCGGCGACCTGATATTCGAGGTACACCGTCCCGCCGCCGGTGGCGCCGGTAGCGAGCTCGAGCTCGACGTGCTTGCGGACCTCGTGCAGCTTGGGGCGGCGATCCGAGCCGGCGCGGCGATCGCGATCGACCGCCGCGGCCAGCGCCCGGCCGGCGCGCTCGAGCTCGCGGCTCGCGGTGGCGGCCTGATCGCGCAGCGCCAGCTCGCGCTCGGCGCGCAGGCCGACCAGCGCGCGGCGCGCGGCGACGATCGCGTGCCACGCCGGCGGCGGATCGTCGCCCTCGGGGCTGAGCGCGATCGGCGCCGCGGTCAGGATCGCGAGCGCGGCCTTGATCCGCGCGACCTCGGCCTCGGCGATCGCCATGCGGTGCTGCGCCGCGCGGACCTCGGGCGCGGCCTCGTCGGCGGCGGCCTCGGGCGCCGGGGCATCGACCCCGACATGCACCGCGGTGACCACCGCACCGCCCTCGGCCTCGACCCGCACGGTGTCGTCGATCAGCGCGCCCGGCAGGCCGACGATCCGGATCCGCGGTGGATCGGCGGTTGCGTGACCGGCCGCCGCGCCGGCTGGCTCCGGTGTGACCGCGAGCGTCGCCGCCCGGCGCACCCGCGCGCCGCGGGCGTAGAGCGTCACCTGTTCGATCCGGGCCTCCACCTCCATCATGTCCGCCGAGCGTCGACGCCGCGGCAACGCCTGTCAAGCCGTTGCCGGTGCTACCGCCGGATGCAGCCCGGTGCTGCCCGCCAACGCGATCGATGCTCGATCGCTCAGTGCGCGGCGAGCAGGCGCGTATCGTCGAGCGACGCGTCGCCGGTCGGGCCGATCTGATCGATCGCGCTGTGCGCGAACCGGCGCGCCGCCGCCGCGGTGCGCGGACCGAACCCGTGCTCGAGGCACCACTGGGCGTGCTCGGTCAGCAGCGCGAGCTCGAGGCTGCGGCCGAGCGTCATCGCGAACCGCCGCGCGCCGGCCTCGAGCCGCGTCGCCTCGGGCAGCGCGTCGCGCACCCACGCCACGGCATGGCCGAACGCCGCGCG
>DATBBB010000242.1:0-23483 GCA_036271215.1 Kofleriaceae bacterium
GACGGCGAGCGACATCGTCAGGTTCTCGACCCCGGCGCGCGCGGCCCCGGTGTGCGCCATGCCGGGGAACCCGCGGTAGATGTTCGCGATCACGTTGATGATCCGGCCGCGCTTGGCCGGGATCATCGCCTGGTTGGCGACCTCGCGGCTGACGTGGAACGTGCCGACGAGGTTGTTCTTCACGACCGCGAGGAAGCCGTTGGGCGAGATGTTCTGCGCCGGCGATGGGAACTGGCCGCCGGCGTTGTTGACCACGATGTCGATCCGGCCGAATTCGCCGAGCACGGCCTTGATGAACGCCTCGACCTGCGCCGGCTCGCGGATATCGCACGGCTGGGCGAGCACGCTGCCGGCCGCGCCGAGCTCCGCCGCCGCGGCGTCGAGCCTGGTCTGGTTGCGGCCGCAGATCGCGACCCGCGCCCCGAGCCGGAGCAGCTCGCGCGCGGTGGCGAGGCCGATCCCACTCCCGCCGCCGGTGACGATCGCGACCTGGTCGCGCAGGATGCCGGGGGCGAAGATCCGCTGGGACTCGGCGCTGGGCGACTCCATCCGCGCGGCGTAACACACCGGCTCGGCCGGCGAACAACGAAACTCGTCCGAAAAATCCACCCTTCCGCGCGTTGACCGGTCCTGTCAGGGCTCGGGACCCCGGCCCCCCAAGCGGTGGTGGAGACTCCCCCGGATCCGTTACCCCCGGTAGACAGCGGCACGACCTTAACCCGACCGAAACCCACAGGAGTGCTGATCGTCTGTCCACGGTATATCCATTGCACACGTACGGGTCGTGGCCGGCCTTGCCCCTTCAGGACGTTCGCGCCCCTCTTCTGAGGGTGGTTCGAAGCGCTCCGGAAGCCGCTACGTGCTGGGCGACCTGCTCGGCCGCGGCGGCATGGCCGAGGTGTTCGCCGGCTACTCGGTCGGCGACCACGGGTTCCAGAAGCCGGTCGCGATCAAGCGCCTGCTGCCCGAGCTGGCCAACGACGAGGTCTTCGTCGACCGCCTGATCGAGGAAGCCAAGCTCCTGGTCGGCATGCAGCACGGCCAGATCGTGAGCGTGCTCGACCTCGCCCGCGAGGGCGACGACGTGTTCCTGGTCATGGAGTTCGTCGACGGGCCGAGCCTGCGCCAGCTGATCAAGGCGCGCGGCTCGCGCGGCATCCCGCTCGGCGTCGCGACCTACGTCGTGCAGGCCGCCGCGGCGGGCCTCGAGTTCGCCCACGCCCGGCCGGGCGGCGCGATCATCCACGCCGACATCAGCCCGAGCAACCTCCTGCTCACGACGTCCGGCGAGGTCCGCGTCGCCGACTTCGGCATCGCGCGCCGCGAGGGCTACGGCCAGGGCGTCGTCGAGGGCAAGTGGGCGTACATGGCGCCCGAGCAGGCGCGCGGCGAGTCGCTGACCCCGAGCTCGGACGTGTTCGCGCTCGGCGTGGTGCTCTACGAGCTGTTGACCGGCCAGCACCCGTTCGGGCGCGCGGTGTCGGCGAGCCAGCGCGACGACCAGATGCGGGTGATCCCGCCGCGCGTGGTCAAGCCGAGCCTGCCGCTCGGGCTCGACGCGATCTGCATGCGGGCGCTCGCCCACGATCCGCGCGATCGCTACCCGCGGATGCAGACGCTGATCGATGCGCTGGTCGAGGAGCGCTACGTCAACGGCTACCGCGAGGGCGCGTCGGATCTGGCGCAGGCGATCCGCGAGGTCGCGCCCAAGTCTCCGGACGTCGCCGGCCCGGCCGCGCCGCGCACGATGCACACCGAGCGGCCGATCACCCTGATGACCCGGTCGCTGCTGCGCGAGGTCACCCCGGCGCGCCGCCCGTCGCGGCCGTCGAGCCCGCCGGCGTACCCGATGGGGCCGCTCGATCCGCCGCCGCGCGACGCGTTCCCGATGCATCCCACGACCATGCCGCGGCTCGAGTCCGCGGCGCGGCTCGGGTCGTCGCCGGCGCTGCCGCAGCTGCCGCCGGCCCCGTCGCCGGTGCTGGCGACCCCGGCGACCCCGATACCCGCGATCCGGCCGTCGGCCCAGGCGTTCGACCCGGCGTCGGGCGAACAGACCTTCGCACGCGAGGTCGATCAGGTCGCGCTCGCCCAGCAGGTCGCGCTCGCCCGGGCCGCGCAGGCCGCGCAAGCCGCGCAGCTCCTCCAGGCGGCCCAGGCCGCGCAGGCCGCCGCGGCGATGTTCCAGCTCCCCGGCATGATGCGCGCCGACGGAACCCCGATCCCGCCGTTCCGGATGCCGGTCGCGGTGGCCCACGCGCGTGACGCCAGCGAGCTCGGCGAGGAGCTGGCGAGCGTGGTCGGCGGCCACACGGTCGCCGGTGGCGGCGCTGCCGGTGTGGCGGTCGAGGACCGCGGCAACCGGTGGACGATCGCGATCCTCGCGGCCGCGGCGATGGCCGGCGTGGTTGCCGCCGTCGCGTTCCAGCTCAAGAGCGACCACAACACCGACGACGCCACGCCGACCCCACCGCCGCCGGTGGTCCAGGTTCAGCCGACCGCGCCGGTCGTGCCGAGCGAGACGCCGGACAAGCCGGCCGCCGGGGCGACCGAGACGCCAGGACCGGAAGCCCGCCAGGTCACCTTGCCGCCGGCCCAGCCGATCGCCGACGATCCGAGCACCGCGCCGGTGCCGGCCCCGGCCGCGCCTGACACCGCGAACCCCGCCGCTACTGCGCCGGTCGCCGCGCCCGCGAACCCCGATCCCACCGCGAACCCCGCCGCCGTCGCTGCGCCGGTCGCCGCGCCCGCGAACCCCGCCGCGGTTGCGCCGGCGAACCCCGTCACTGCTGCGCCGGTCGCCGCGCCCGCGAACCCCGCCGCGGTTGCGCCGGTCGCCGCGCCCGCGAACCCCGCCGCCGCTGCGCCGGTCGCGCCGACGGCGACCCCGGGCGGCGCCAAGAAGCCGGCAGCTGCCACCGGTCACCGCAAGTCCAACCCGGGCATCCTCCAGGTGTCGTCGTCGCCGTGGTCGTGGGTGACCGTCGGCGATACGACCAAGGAGACGCCGGACAAGTTCTACCTGGCGCCGGGCAGCTACCGGGTCTCGTTCCACAACGAGAAGAACGGGCTCGTGAAGACCGAGCGCGTGACCATCGAGGCCGGCAAGATGCAGCGGCTCGACGAGACGATGGACCGCTGAGCCAGCGAGTCCTCGAGCCGACGGGCCTGCAACGCGCAAACATCGCAGACCGCTCACGCGGTCCGCATCCGGCCGAGCTCGGTCTGCTCGGCTTTATTCTTCCGGGAACTCGATCGGGAGCTGCGGCAGCTCGATCGTCGTCCGCGACGTCTCGAGCGCGTCGACCGCGATCGTCTTGACGCTCGTCAGGTAGCTCGAGCTGAAGTTGATCTCGCCGTCGACGTTCGGGTGCGGCGTCGGGACGATCGGGCCGCCGGTGCCGCTGCCGGTGATCACCGCGCCGTAGTCCGGCCCGAGCGTGACGTTCTCGGCCAGCGTGTTGGCGATGACGTTGTGTAGCGTCGCGCCGGTCCGGCCGAAGTACGAGCAGTAGATGTGAGCGACGAAGTTGCCGTTCCACACCACGAACGCCAGGTACGTCGAGCCGCCGCTGCGCACCGGGCCCTGGGTCAGCACGACCTCGACCGAGGTGATGCCGCGGTCGGCCGGCCAGATGTCACTGGCGGTGACCGAGCCGGGCGTGTAGGTGACCGACTGCGAGGCGTCGCGCGGGACCAGGATCGTCGGCGGGTTCGGCATGAGGATCATCTCGGCTTGTGACGTGCTCGCCGTCCCCGCTGAACCCTCCTCCTCGCCACCCGCCTGCGCCACACACCCCGCAAAGACGAACAGACACACTGCTGCTAGATGCTTCATCCGATACTCCATGGTCAATTGGTAATTCCTGACTCGAGATCACGAAAAGCAGATTGGTTATTCGAAGACGATCACGTCCTGGACCCAGTCGCCGCGGTGGCCGGCCAGCCACTGCTGGCGGGCGTCGCGCAGCGCGATCGCGACCGGCGCACCGGCGCGGACCCGGGCGCGAATGCCGTCGAAGAACGCGGCGGCGTCGCCGTCCGGGATCGGCGCCGACGACGCGATCACGGCGCGCGCGCCGGCGTAGACGAACGCGGCCGGCAGGCTCCAGGTCGTGTGCCAGACCGGCGCGGCGCGCGACGCCTGGCAGGCGGCGAGGATGATCAGCGGGCTGGTCGAGAACTGCGCCTTGCGGACGTCGCCGGTGGTCAGCGCGAACCGGCCGCCGGGCTCGGGCGACAGCGCGATCAGCGAGGCGTCGGGCTCGGCGACGTTGACCAGGCCGTGGGCGTGGATCACCGCCTCGCCGGCGGCGCCGATCGCGGCGAGCACCCGGGACGGCGTCGCGGCGGCGCCGGTGAGCCGCTGGGGCTGGCGCTGGGCCTGCGGATCCGGCGACCACGACGCGAGCCGCGGTAGCTCGAGCCCCGGCGGCGGCTCGACGTCGGCGACCACGAGCGACGGCCCGGCGGTCGTAGCGGTTGCCGCGGTCGCGGCGATCGGGTGCGAGCGCAGCGACAGGTAGCGCCACGCGAGGTCGGCCGGCAACAGGCGCGACATCCCGTGGATCGGCGCCCGCGCGAGCACGTCGACCGCGGGGCAGCCGCGCAGCGCGGCGACCAGATCGCCGGGCACCAGGTGCGCGGGATCGATCGCCGGCACGCGGCGGTCGTCGTCGGCGTGGACCATCGTCTTGCCGGCCGCGTCGCGGATCACCATCGCGCGCCGCTGATCCTCGATCGCGAGCCCGAGCACGCAGCGCGCCGGGACCGCCAGGCCCTGCTCCTCGCCGAGCAGCGCGAGCGCGGCGGCGCCCTCGGCGTGGCGCGCGGCGGTCGTGATCAGCACCGAGTAGCTCCACGCCGCGGCCTTGTGGGCGCGGATCACCGAGCTCGGGACCTGCCGGGCCGTCGCGATCGCCCGGCGCAGCAGCGCCTCGCCGGCGGCGCGGTCGTGGTCGATCACCACGCGGCCCTCGCTGTGATCGAGCCAGATCTGCTCGGCCGGCCGCAGCCCGGGCGTGGCGCGCAGCGCGGCGATCGCCTGGCGCAGCTCGGCGACCTCGCCGGGGCTGCCGTCGTGACTGGCGAGCTCGGCGCGCACGAACAGGTGGGTGACGGCGGTCTCCGGTGGCTGGGCCACGGCGCACGCCGGTCCGGCGAGCTCGCGGCGCGCGGCGGCGAACTGCAGCTGGTTGACCAGCACCATCGCGCGCAACGTCCGGCCCCACTCGGCGCGCAGGCACCGGTTGTCCGGCATCGACGGCGGATAGCGCAGGGTCAGCTCCTCGGTGTAGCCGCGGATCAGCGGCAGCCCGCTGGCCTCGGTGTCGTCGCCGATCGCGGCGGCGCCGGCGAGCGGCTCGAGCAGGCTCTCCTGGACGATCCACTCGCCCGAGGCCTGCGCCGCCTGCCACGCCGCCGACAGCGCGGCGCGGGCCTCGGGCAGCCGCTGCCACTCGAGGTACAGCTTGCCGAGCAGCTTGCCGAGCAGGATGCAGCGGAACACGGGCGCGCCCGGCTCGCCGCAGCGCTGCTTGCCGCGCAGCAGCACGGCCTCGGCGCCGACCAGGTCGTCCTGCTGGAGCAGGACCTCGGCCTGCTGCTGCACGCCGAGCAGCTGCATCCACGGATCGGGCGACGCCGCGGTCAGCCTGGCGAACTCGGCGATCTCGCCGCGGTCGACGACCCGGCGATCCTCGGAGGTCTTCATCAGCACGCCGATCAACAGGTCGTCGGCGTGGGCGGCGCGCAGCGCGGCGAGCAGCTGGGTCCGCGCGGCGCCGGACGGCACCGCGGCGTCGTCACCGGTATTCGGGCCGGGCTTCGGGCCGGGCTTCGAGCCGGGGTTCGGAATGATCTGCATCTCGACCGCGAGCGCGCGGATCATGCTGGCGTACTGCCTGGACAGCGCCGGGTGCAGCGCCTTGCCAGCGCGGGCGAGCGCGTCGGCCATCGCGGTGTCGTGGTCGGCGGTATCGAGCGCCTCGGCGAGCGGCGCGAGCGCCGACAGCTGGGCGGGCGTGGCGGCCGACCGGATCGCGTCGTAGAAGATGCCGCGGGCGAACCCCGGCATGGCGCGCGCATCGTCGGCCGACAGCTCGATCTGGCCGCGCGCGAGCGCCACGCTGGCCAGGTTGATCCGCTCGAACCGCTGCTGCAGCGCGTCGGTCTCGGCGTCGAGCGCGGTGGCGCGCTGGGTCGCCTCGCCGGCCCAGCCGGGCTCGGCGCGGGCGGCGACCTCGCGGAACGCGGCGGCCGCGGTGCGCGACAGCCCGAGATCGCGCAGCGCGAGCGCGCGGTTCCACAGCGCCGGGCCGTGGTGTGGATCCGCGGCGAGCGCGGCGTCGGCCAGCGGCAGCGCGCGCTCGGGCCGGTGGTCGGCGAGCGCGAGCGCGGCGCGGTCGGAGATCGCGTCGGCCGAGTCGCCGGCGCGCTCGAGGTAGGTCGCGGCCTGGCGGCGCTCGCCGTTGAGCAGCTCGAGCACGCCGACGCCGTGCGCATCGCCGCGCTTGTCGAGCTCGGCGATCGCCATCAGCGCGATCGTCTCGTGCGGCGCCTCGCTCGCGCGCGGCACGTCGTAGCTGCGGTAGCCGGCCGCGCCGGGCCACGCCAGCCGGGCCTCGAGCGAGCGGTGCGGCGCCAGGGCGAGGGCGACCGCGGTGCCGGGGCTGGCCGGATCGGTCGGTGCGGGGTGGCGCGGCACCGAGAGGTAGACGACCACCGCCGCGGCGGCGGCGACCGCAGCCGTGGCGATCTGCGCCGGGCGCCGCCGGTACCACGCGATCGACACCACGCCGGCCTCGCGCTGTGCGACCGCGCGGGTGTGCTCGGCGACCGCGGCGTCGAGCTGGAGCGCGTCGGCGAGCTCGGCCTGGCATACCGCGCAGCCCGCGAGGTGGTCGCGCGCCGCGTCGGCGGCATCGCCGGTCAGCTCGCCGTCGACCAGCGCGCAGGTGCGTTCGATGTGCTCGCAATCCCCGGGCGCGGTCATGACGCGTTACCGATCTCGCGCAGCAGCGCGTCCTTGAGCTTCTTGCGGGCGCGGATCAACCGCGTGCCCACGGTGTTCTTCGGGATCGCGAGCTCCGTGGCGATCTCATCGTACGACCGGCCGCGTGCGTGGAGCTCGTAGACCCGGCGGAACTCGGCGCCCAGGGTCGCGAGCGCGGTCGCCAGCTGCTGGTCGGTGATGTGGGCCCACGCCGGCGGCGTGGCCGGCTCGGGCGCCGCGAGCTCGACGTCCTCGAGCGTCTCGGTCTTCGGCGTGCGCCGGTTCTTGCGACAGTGGTCGATGAACAGGTTGTTGAGGATCGTGACCATCCAGCTGCGCAGGTTGCCGCGATCCGCGTAGCGATCCCACGCGCGCAGCGCGCGCTCGTAGGTGTCGTGCACCAGGTCGGCGGCGTCGGCCTCGTTGCCGCACAGCCGCCGCGCGATCCCGAGCAGCAGCACCTCGTGCTCGCGCACCGCCTGGGCGAACGCGCGCTCGACAGCGTTCACGACTGGTCCACCGTCCCATGCGGACTCATGGATGGTCAACAATGCGGCGCACTCCATCTGGTGAGCCAAACGGTCGTGGTGACAGATCTTCCCGCCTTGTCACCCGGGAACAACCACCGGTGAGATTTCACGCTCCTGCACGTCACGTCGGGAAGATGCGGCCGGTTTGACGTTGTGACCGGCCCAGGCCGAAAAACCCCAAGCGCCCGGAGGGCACGTGCCGTCCAGGCGCCGGAATCAGAATCTTTCGCAACTCGGGCGCCGGTGATCGCGCCGCAAGAGCTGTCGGACCTTCGTTCGCCGCTCTTGTCGATCGGCTTGCCGGCATCCTGCCGGCTTCGCCTCTGCGGAAGCAGATCGCCGCTCGCGGACCTCGCGTCTCGCGTCAGCGGTGGTCGTCCGAGCCGTCTGCGTCGTCCTCGTCGTCGCCGTCGCGGGCCTCGGTCTTGTCGAGCCCGAGCCGGCGGATCATCTTGTAGATCGACATCCGCTCGATGCCGGCGGCGCGGGCCGCAGCCGAGATGTTGTTGTCGTGCGCCTCGAGCAGCGTCTCGAGGTACTTGCGGTCGAACTCGTCGACCAGCTTCTGCTTGGCGACCTTGAACGGGATGTCGATGTCGACCTCGCCGAACTGGCTGTCCTTCTTCGGCGGCGCCTCGAACCCGAGCGTCGGGTGGTTCGGCAGCAGCACGGCGCGCTCGACCGCGTTGCGCAGCTCGCGGACGTTGCCCGGCCAGGCGTGGCGCTGGGCGCGGGCGAGGAAGTCATCGGGCAGCCGCGGGTCGCCGTGGGTCGCGACCAGCTGGCGCAGGAAGTGCTCGATCAGGAGCGGGATGTCCTCGCGGCGCTCGCGCAGCGCCGGCACCCCCAGCTTGGCCACGCTGAGCCGGTAGAACAGGTCGGAGCGGAACGTGCCGCGGTTGACCTCGGTCGCGAGGTCGCGGTTGGTCGCCGCGACGATCCGGACGTCGGACGCGATGACCTTGGTCGAGCCGATCCGGCGGACCTTGCGGGTCTCGACCGCGCGCAACAGCTTGGACTGGACGTCGAGCGGCAGCTCGCCGATCTCGTCGAGGAACAGCGTGCCGCCGTGCGCGGCCTCGAACACGCCGACCGTGGCGCGCCCGGCGCCGGTGAACGCGCCCTGCTCGTGGCCGAAGATCTGGTCCTCGAACAGCTGCTCGGGGATCGCCGAGCAGTCGAGCACGACGAACGGCCCGTTGCGGCGCGGCGAGCACTGGTGGATCGCGTCGGCGACGCCCTCCTTGCCGGCGCCGGTCTCGCCCTGGATCAGCACGGTCGCGTCGGACTGCGCGAACCGGTTGATCATGTCGAACAGGTGGCGCATCGAGGCGCTGCCGCCGATCAGGCTGTGCAGCCGCGACTCGTGCCACAGCGGCACCGAGACCGACTCGTCGAGCGGGTCGAACACGACCGCGCTCTTGCCGAGCTGGATCGTGGCGCCCGGCGGGATGAAGCCGTCGACGATCCGCACGCCCTTGACGTGCGTGCCGTTGGTCGACCCGAGATCGCGGATCCGGTAGCCATCGGCCTGGAGCCGGAGCTCGCAGTGCAGGCCCGAGACCTTCGGATCGTTGATCGTCAGGTCGGCCCCGGTGCGGCCGATCATGATGCTGGGCTGGGCGAGCTCGATGACCTTGCCGACGTCCGCGCCGGCGACGACTTCGAGCCGGCAGCGCCGCACGTTGACCGTGCGGGGCAGCCCTGCAAAGGAGGTGACCCAGGTGGGGTTCTCGAGCTGATTCCCGTCGACCACGTGTTCTACCGAAGTTACCACGGTCACGGCTTGGCACCGCGCGCGTCGCGCGCATCTGCGATCTTGACGCGGCCCACCGTGGCCACCGACAGCTCGCCCGGGGCGAGCTTGGAGTCATCGATATCGGCCTCGACCACGATGAAATTGATCGGCGGCTCTTGCACTCCGGAGATGTTTGTCACCGTGGCCCACACCGGCCGCGCGTTGCCTTCGACGTCGAGCTCGACCCGCTGGCCGAGCCGGAGCTCGGTGCGGTGCTCCTTGGGCACCGCGAACCGGACGATCAGGTCGCTCGGGTCGAACACCCGGGCCAGCGGCGCGCCCTTCTGGGCGTTCTCGCCCTCGTGGGCCTTGATGTTGGTCACCACGCCGCTGATCGGGGCGGTGATGTCGGTGTTCGCGAGATCCTTCTCCTTCTGCTCGCGGTTGGCCCGCGCCTCGGCCGCCTTGGCCGCGGCGGCGCCGGCCTGGGCGCCGTTCTGGGCGTACTCGGCGTCCGCGGTCGCCGACGAGATCGGCGCCGACACCCCGAGCGCGACCAGCCGCGACTCCGCGACCGCCTTCTTGTGCAGCGCGCCGGCCTGGGCGCCGTACACGCCCTCCTGCATCATCGCCGACTTCTCGGCGGCCTGGGCCGCGACGAGCTCGGTCTGCAGCTCGGACTTGTCGATCGACGCGACCAGCTCGCCGGCCTTGATCAGCTGACCGGAGTGGAGCTTGAGTTCCTTGATCCGGCCCTGGACCTGGGTCGAGATCACGCTCGAGATCCGCGAGGTAACCACGGCGGTGAACTCGAGGGGCGGCGGCGCGATCTTGACGGTGCGGGCGGTGGTCGCCTCGGTCGGGTTAAGCTCGCTGGGCGTGACCGCTGGGGTTCCGCACGCTGCTACGAGAAGACTGACCGCGAGAAATCGCTTCATGGGAGGGCTCCGTGGTGACCGGGACGGGGTTCTGAGACGCTTGGATGAGGCGGGCGTAGAGGCCGCCGTGGGCGAGCAGCTGGTTGTGGTTGCCCTGCTCGACGATCTTGCCTTTGTCCATCACGACGATCAGGTCGGCGTTGCGGACGGTCGAGAGCCGGTGGGCGACGGTGATCCGGGTGCAGCGCAGCCGCTCGAGGTTGTCGATCACGCGCTTCTCGGTCGAGTTGTCGAGCGCGCTGGTCGCTTCGTCGAGCAGCATCAGGGTCGGGTTGCGGATCACGGCGCGGGCGATCGCGACGCGCTGGCGCTGGCCACCGGACAGCGAGCCGCCGCCGTCGGAGATCACGGTGTCGTAGCCCATCGGCATCTCGGTGATGTCGTCGTGCAGGCTCGAGACCTTGCAGGCGGAGGTGATCCGGTCGAGCTGGGCGCCCGGCGCGGTCAGCGCGACGTTCTCGCGCAGCGTGCCGCCGAAGATGAACGGGTGCTGCGGCACGATGCCGATCTGCTGGCGCACCGAGCGGAGGTCCATGTCGTGCAGCGGGCGGCCGTCGTAGCTCACCTCGCCGGACACCGGCTTGTAGAGCCCCGACAGGATGTTGAGCAGCGTGCTCTTGCCCGAGCCGCTGGGCCCGACGAGCGCGACGCTCATGCCCGGGGTGATGTCGAGCGACACGTTCTGGACCACCATCGGCGCCTGGTCGCCGTACTTGAACGACAGGTTCTTGACCGAGACGTGGCCGCGCAGCCGCGGCGGCTGGTGGGCGGCGTCGCGGTCCTGCTCGACCGGGGTCTGCAGCACGTCGTCGATCCGGTCCATGTGGCCCTTGACCAGCTGGAGCTCGAGCGCGCTCGACACCAGCTGCGACAGCGGGCCGAACAGGCTGGTCGCCAGCGAGTTCATCGCGAGCATCATGCCGAGCGTCATCTGGCCGCTCATCACGCTGGTCGCGCCGATCGTGAGGATCAGCAGCGGGCCGAGCGAGGCGACCGCGCCGCGGATGCCGTCGACGTACGCGGTGGCGCGCGCGCGGCGCATCGTGACGTTGAGCTGGTCGGTGTACAGGTTCGACCACTTCTCGATGCCCATGCGCTCGGCGCCGGCGCACTTGAGGGTCTCCATGCCGCCGAGCATCTGGACCATGTAGCTGTGCGCCTTCGACTGCTTGTCGAGGTCGGCGGCGAGCAGCCGCTGGTAGGTCGGCCGCGCGCACAGGAACACCAGCGCCTCGATGCCCGACATCGCGACCGTGATGAACCCGAGCATCGGGCTGACGTAGAAGATGATCGAGGCGTAGAGCAGCACGAACACGCCGTCGATCACCGCCGACATCGACTTGCCGGTCACGATCTCGCGCACCGTGCTGTTGGAGTCGACGCGCATCATCAGGTCGCCGGTCGAGCGGCGCTGGAAGAACGAGTACGGCAGCGACACCATGTGGTCGAGGAAGCTGAGCGTCATCCGGGTGTCGAGCGCGATCCGCAAGTGCAGCAGGAGGTGCATGCGGACGACGTCCGAGATCAGGGTGAACGCCGTCATGCCGGCGATCGTCGCCAGGCAGACGTAGAGCAGGTCGTAGTCGGCGCGCGGCACGACCCGATCGATGATCATGCCGGTGACCAGCGGCATCGCGAGCCCGATCAGGCGCAGCGCGAGCGACACCACGATGATGCGCGAGAACAGCCCGCGCTCGGACATCAGCTCCTGGACGTAGCGGGTCAGCCGGCCCTTCTCGCGCTTGGTCTTGGAGAACCGATCGGTCGGGGTGACCTCGATCGCGACGCCGGTGAACGCCTTGCCGAACTGCTCCATCGGCACGTCGCGCGGGCCGGTCGCCGGATCGACGATCCGCACGCCGTCCTTGACGACCTTGTCGAACACCACGAAGTGGTTGAACTCCCAGTGCAGGATCGTGGCGGTCTTGAGCAGGTGGACCTGCGAGGTGTCGACCTTGATGCCGCGGCCGGCGAGGCCGTACTTCTCGGCGGTGTCGAGGATCGCCTTGGCCGACACGCCGTCGCGGCCGATGCCCATCGCGTCGCGGACCTCGGACAGCTTGGCCTCGCGGCCGTGGTACTGCATCACCATGCAAAGCGAGGCGGCGCCGCAATCGGTCCACTCGAGCTGCTGGACGAACGGGACGGAGCGCTTGCCAACGTCGAACCCGAGCTTCTTCAGCGCGGGGAAGCCGTCGGCGACGTGCTTGTTATGGGTGGTCTTGGCGGCCATGGGTGGTGAGTCCCTTCGGGCGATGGCAGTGGGGCGAGCGGGTCGTCGTGAGCAGGCGGTTTGGGCGACCGCCGGGGGCATGAATCCCTAGAGCAGCACTTGTGCCGACTCCAGGCCGCGTGATTCCTCTGGGTTACGCAGCCTGAGTCCCGCGGATGTCTACCTGGGCAGACAGCGGGACTCCCTCTCCCCAGGGGAGCGTCTCGCCCCGCCCGCCGCTCCCGAAGCACCCTCATCCATGACCAGCCGTCTCTGAGCCGCTCCCGAAGCATCCTCATCTATGAACAGCGGCACCTCGAAAAGCTGGTCGCCGAAGGCTTCGTCATCGCGACGGAGATCGTGCGCGACGAGATCGAACAGAAGGATGATCCCCTCGTGAACCAATATCCGAGCTGGATCGACGCCAACGGGCCGGCAGCGGCGTCGCTCAGCGGCCGACCAGGGCGCGCACGTGCGGATTGCGGATCTCGAACACCTCGAACAGCTTGAGCGCGGTCAGCGCGGGCACCAGCTGGGTGAGGTGCTGCTCGGCCTCTGCGCGCTCGGCATCAGAGGTCTGCGGGTCGGTCACGATCAGCGCGTTGGCGATGAACGCGGCGACGCTGCCCTTGCGGACCTGGAGGTCGCCGATCGAGATCTCATTGACATGATCGGGGAGAATATCTTGTGGACGCATGGTGAAGGCTCCTGGCGATCAAGCTAGCGATCCGCCGCGGCGCGCGCCGTCGCGGCCGGGTCGATCTGTGTCGCGATCCGGCCAGATATCTGCGGCGCGGTCCGCGAGCGGGGCGTGGTCCACGAGCGGGGCGCGGTCCACGAGCGGGGCGCGGTCCACGAGCGAGGTGCGGTCCGCGAGCGCGGCACGGTCCACGAGCTCGGTGCAGCCGCCACGCGCCGCGCGTCCACGCAAGCCGCCGGTCGCGGCGCCCGAGCTCGTCGATCGCGCGGACGGCCCGATCTTGTTTGCGGTGCCCGGCGGTGGCGCGAGCACGCCGCGCGAGCTGGCGCCGCATCGCCACGCGCGCGGCCAGCTGTTCGCGTCCTCGCTCGGCCTGCTCACCGTCGAGACGCCGGCCGGTCGCTGGCTGTTGCCGCCCGACCGCGCGCTATGGGTGCCGCCCGATGTCGAGCACGCGGCGCTCGCGCACGGCACGATGACCGGCTGGTCGCTCTATGTGCACCCGGCGGCGTGCGATGGCCTGCCACGGACGCCGCGCGCGCTGCAGGTCACGCCCTTGTTGCGCGAGGCGATCGCGCGGGCCGCGCGCTGGACACCGGCCGGCCGCGTGCTCACCGCCGGCGAGCAGCGGCTCGCCGCCGTGATCCTCGACGAGATCGCCGCGGCCGTCGCCGCTCCGCTCCACTTGCCGATGCCGACCTCGCCCCGGCTCGCCGAGCTGGCCCGCGCGCTGATCGCCCGGCCCGACGATCCGCGCGACCTCGATGCCTGGGCGCGCGCCGCTGCGATGTCCACGCGCTCGTTCACCCGTCGGTTCCGCGGCGAGACCGGCATGCCGTTCGCCGCCTGGCGCGCCCAGCTCCGCATGCTGCTTGCCCTCGAGCGCATCGCCGGTGGCGCCTCGATCACCGCCGTCGGCCTCGACCTCGGCTACACCAGCCCCAGCGCATTCTCCGCCGCGTTCCGCCGCGTGTTCGGCACTCCGCCGCACCACTTCTCGCCCGGCGCGCGGTAGCGGCCGATCTCCAAGACCACCAACGTCCCGACCTGCGTCCCCGTCAAGTAGCACCTCGCCACCGGTCATCCACAACGAAGCAGGCCCCGACGCTGTCTACGAGACAGGCGGGGCATGCGCGGAGCAGCGGAGCGTAGGGCGCGGGGCTGTTTCGCGAGCGGGCGAGAGGTGCAGCGCCGAGTCTTTAGGCACTTGACGATCGACAGTAGGGCGCGGGGGCTGTTTCGCGAGCGGGCGAGAGGAGCGGAAGGCCCTTGGGTCAGTCCGGCAGGTACTTGCCGAGGGCGGGGAGCAGGGTGACCAGGAACGGCTTGGACTGGACCTTGACCTCGACCTTGGCGTGCATGCCGTGGTGGTAGTTGAAGGTGCTGTGCTCGGTCTTGAACGTCCGGCTCGGCATCCGGGCGCGCACCGCGATCCAGGTTCCGGTCTGCAGGTCCTTGGCGACCGACTCGGCGAGCATGTCGCCGGCGAGCTTGGCGGCCTCGGTCGCGCTGATCGCGTCGGCCTGGACGTGGGTGATCGTCGCGATCGCGCGGGCCTTGGTGTAGCCCTCGAGCTCGAGCTGGAGCGCCATCTTCTCGCGGATCCGCGGCAGGTCCTTGCCGGGCAGGAACGCGAGCGCTTCGATCTCGCTGTTCTCGTCGGTGATCTGCATGACGTAGCTGCCGAGCTGGACCCCGGCGCCCTCCTTGATGTGGAGGTTGGTGACGACGCCGTCGCGCGGCGCGCGGACGGTGCGGGCCTCGACGCGGGCGAGCGCGTGGTCGCGGGCGGTCGCCGCCGACATCAGGGCCTTGCGGGCTTGCTCGTCGGTCTGATCGAACAGGAACTGGACCTGGGTGTCGTGCCACTCGGTCTCGGACTGGGTGAGCTGCGCGGCCTCGTCGGGCGAGTTGAGCCGGAGCAGCGGGTCACCCTTCTTGACCGCCTCGTTCTCCTTGACGAAGATCTTCTCGACGGTGCCGCTCGCGCCGGCGGTGACCGACATCGAGCCCTCGAACACGATCACCGCGGTGCCCGCCGAGTAGGTCGGGACCTTGACGAACGTGGCGAACAGGACGCCGAGCAGCAGGGTCACGCATAGGATCGGGTAGGCGCGCTTGACCCAGGTCGGCGACAGCTGGACCAGCATGCCTTCCTGGCCGCGGTTGCGATGCGCCTCGAGCGCCTCGCCGCGGTACAGCGAGCCCTTGTCGGCCTTGATCTCGTTGGCGTGCTGCAGGTGCGCGACCGCGAGGTGGTGCATGATCGGCGCGGCCTCGCGGGCCATCGCGACCATCGCGACCTGCTCGACGAGCTGGAACGCCGGCTGGCGCGGGTTGCGGTTCAAGATGATCACGCCGACGGTCTCGGTCGAGGTGACCACCGGGACCAGCGCCATGTGGCTGCCGATCACGGCGCGGCGGGTGGAGGCCACGGCGACCAGCGGCTGCGCGTCGCGCGGGATCTCGTCGTCGTTGCCGAGCGTCCACAGGCCGTCCTGGCCGGGATAGATGATCGAGACCGAGAGCGACGAGGTGAGATCGGCGAGCGCGTCGCGCATCACGCGGTCGGCGCCGGCGAGGTCGGCCTGCAGCGCGAGCCGGCGGATGTGTCCATAGATCGGACCGGCGAGCTCGGGCGGGGTCGGGATCGCGAGCGGGTCGACCGAGCCGACGCCGGGGGTGCCGGGACCGGGGATCGCACCCGCGGACGGGGCGGGGCCGGCGGGCTGGGCGGTGCCCGGGGCCGGAGCTTGGCCGGCGGCCTGCGCGGCCTGGATCTGGGCGATCCGCGCGGTGACCATGGCCGCGACGGCCGGCGGCAGCTGCGACAGCTGGGCGGCGGCCTGGGCGGCGGCGGCGGGCGGCAGCTGCGCGATCTGGGCGGCGATCTGCGCGATCACCGCGTCCGGAACCTGGAGGCCGGGCGCCGGGTTCGCCGGCTGCGAGGCGGACTTGGAGGCCGACTTCGAGGCGGACTGGGACGCTGACTGCGAGGCCGAGGCCGACTTCGAGGCGGACTTGGAAGACGACTTCGAGGCGGACTTGGAAGACGACTTGGAGGCCGACTTGGAGGCCGACTTCGAGGCCGAATGGGACTCTGACTTCGAGGCCGAATGGGAGTACGCGGGGTGCTCGTCGTGCGACGACGGGACGGGCTGTACGGTCGGCATCGGCAGCTGGGCGTGCGGCGTGCGTGCGTGCTGCACGGGCACCGCGGTGACCATCGGCTGTGAGCCACGGGCGTCGCGCGCGGGCTGCACGGGCGCCGCGGCGACCATCGGCTGCGAGCCACGGGCGTCGCGCGCGGGCTGCGCCGCCGGCGTGGCGCTGGCGTTCACGTTCGCGTTCCGGATGATCGGCGCCGGGTAGGGCGACAGCGCCGCCACCGAGGCCGCGACCGGCACCGACGCGGGCGTCGCGCGCGGGCTGCGCGCCGGGCGCGCCGGCGGCGTGATCGCGCTGCCGGGCTCGGTATGGACGCGGGGCGCCGCGTCGAACACGCTGCGCGACCGGCCAGCCAGCGCGCTTACCGAGGCGCTGTACGGCTCGGCGTAGCGCGGCGCGGCCGGCAGCGGTGCCGGCTCGGGACGACGCTTGGTCGACGACGCCGACAGCGAGTGGTGGCTGCCGTGGCGCGACGCGCTCGTCGGCGGATCTACATCATCGAGAAGGCCCGGGGGGAGATCTCCGGCACGCAGGTGCGTGGGAGCTTCCGGTGTGTTGTAGCTGGGCCGCATGGTGATTCGGGCAAGTTGCAAGGCGAAGACCACGGGTAGCAGCAGCGCCAACTCGCGGATCCACTGGGGCATTCAGGGTCAGCGCTGGGAGTGGGGCCGCGTTTCGTAACCTGAGGTAGTCGCGGCCCCAGGCAGGCACCGGGGCGTCGCCGGGGAGTCGAAGGGCGATCCGCATGCGATCGCGGCGCGCGCGTTCTCTTCTGATAAGGAGCAGATGCGATCGCGGCGGCGCCCGTCTCCCGCCCGTCTCCCGCGGTGATCGGCCGGGCGATGTCCGCGGTCGGCGTGGCCGCCGGGTGGCGCTGATCGGGGTTCGTTGGTTGGGGGGTGGGGGGTGCGATCCGTAACCCGAGGTAGTCGAGTCCCGTGGGGTTCGCAGCCTGGATCCCCAGGTAGACAGCGGACTTACGCGTGGCATGGCGACTGCTCTAGCCAGCCACCATGAACCGCTTCACCCTGCTCGTCGCCGCGGTCCTTGGCGCTCTGTCCTCCGCGGCGGCTGCCCAGCCCCGCGGCCGCGCCCCGGCCGACTCCGACTCCGACGCTCCCGCCGCCTCGCCTGATGGCGACGGCCCGGAGGCGACGAACGTGGCGAAGTTCAGGCTCGACGACATCATCGAGGCGGCGATCCGGCTGTCGCCGGACATCGCGCGCGCCCGCACCGACCGCGAGATCGGCCTGGAGACCGCCGAGGCGGCGACCAAGGATCAGTCCTGGATTCTGCAGGCCGGCGCCAACGGCGAGATCGACGCGATCGGCGCCGACACCACCGGCCTCGAGCCGCTCCAGGTCATCAAGGACAGCAAGGTCACCGCCCAGATGAGCCTGGGCCGCAACCTACCGACCGGCGGCAACATCAGCTTCGAGGTCGGCGTCACCCACGAGGAGAAGGAGCTCAACGTCACCGGCGACGTGCTCGACCAGGCGCAGCAGATGCAGCCCGACTGCGGCACCAACGTCGACGTGTTCTGCCAGAACCAGGCGATCGCCAAGCTGACGTACAAGCAGCCGCTCGCCCGCGGGATCGGCTCGGACGTCGCGCTCGCGCCGTCGCGCAAGGCCGAGCTCTCGGCGGTCGAGGCCACGGTCAAGGCCCAGCTCGCCGCCGAGGAGATGATCAAGGACATCGTCTCGGCGTACTGGGACCTGGCGTACGCGGCCTACGAGGTCGACGTCCGCGCCGAGGCGCTCGAGGCCGCCCGCGAGCAGGACCGGCTGACCCGCCAGGAGATGCGCGCTGGCACCGCGAGCCAGAACTCCCTGGATTCGGTCACTTACGAGCTCGCGGTCCGCGACGAGGCGCTGCTCACCTCCAAGCTGGCGTTCGAGCAGAAGTCGCTCGAGCTGCGCCGCAAGGCCGGCCTCGAGATCGGCCGCCGCGACATCGTCGTCCGCCCGGCCGACCCGCTCGAGATCGACAACTCCGACTGGAACGTCGACGACGTGCTCGCCAAGAGCCACAAGGTCAACCGCCAGATCGCGTCGCTGGTGATCGAGAAGAAGATCGCCGACGTCGACGTCGACGTCGCCCACAACGGCCTGCTGCCGCAGATCGACCTCAACCTGTCGGGCGCGCTGACCGGCACCGGCGCCACCGCCGGTGACTCGTTCGGCGGCGTCGGCGGCGGAAACGGCTTTGGTTACCAGGTGGTAGCCGGCCTCTCGATGTCGTTCGAGCTGTCGGGCTCGGCCCGGGCGGCGCACAACGCGGCGGTCGCCAAGCGCCGCCAGGTCGACATCACCCGGATCGACACCGAGCACCAGATCGACTCCCAGGTCGTGTCGTCGGTGCGGACCCTGGTCTCCGACAAGACCCGGATCGCGCTCATGGAGAAGGCGATCCGGATCGCCAACGAGAACCTCAAGGCCGAGCGCGCCAACTTCATGGCGTCGCGCTCGACCAACTTCCAGGTGATGCAGCGTCAGACCCAGGTGCTCGAGGCCGAGCTCAAGCGCGGCCGCGCCGTCGCCGACCACCGGATCGCGGTGGCCCAGCTGCAGTACCTGAGCGGCACCCTGCTCGACGCCTACCGCGTCCACGTCCGCGGCTCGAGCGAGACCAGCAGCATCACCACCGACGACAGCGCCGCTCCCGCCCCGCGCGCGGCTCGCACCCGTTCGGCGCGCACCGCTCGTGCGGATCGCGCCGCCCGCGACGACCAGTAGTCGTGCATCCCCGGGTTGACATCCTGCGGTCCCCACCCCTGACCCGATCCTCTGCAACCACCAGTAGTCACGTAGCGCAGCCCCTGGCACGCACCCTGCTCAACCTGGAGAAGCCCATGCGTTTCACCAACCTCCGCACTGCCCTCACCATGATGACCTTCGGAGCCGCCGCGCTCACCCCCGGCTGCATGGGTGACACCGGCAGCGGTCGCACCCCGACCGGCACCGGTTCGGCGTCGCCCACGGGTGACGGCGACTGCACCGAGCTCGACCAGGACGTGACGATCAAGAGCGACGCCGACATGGCGACCCTGCCCAAGACCGGCTGCTACGACATCTACGGCACCCTGTCGATCCAGGGCGGCACGGTCACCAGCCTCGCCGGCCTCAACGGCCTCAACTCGGTCAACGAGCTCGACCTCGACCACACCGCGCTGACCGCGTTCGACACCAAGAACGACGTCGGCATCTACGGCAAGCTCTCGGTCACCAGCAACGCCAAGCTGACCAACCTCGACAAGCTGTCGTTCGTGTCGGCCTCGACCGGCATCCTGATCGACAGCAACCCGGTGCTCGCCATGGTGTCGCCGCTCAGCGTCGATGACCCCAAGCTCGCGGAGGTCGACGGCGACGTCGCGATCACCGGCAACGCCGCGCTGACCGCGGTCGACTTCAAGTACCTGAGCAAGGTCACCGGCGCGGTGACGATCTCGAACAACCCCGCGCTCAAGTCGATCGACCTCAGCCAGCTCGCCACCACCGGCCACGTCGAGGTCGCCGACAACGTCGCGCTGACCTCGCTGTCCGGGTTCGCCGCGACGACGATCAACGGCGACCTCGCGATCCACCACAACACCGTGCTGACCACGCTCGGCACGATGTCTGCTCTGTACCGCGTCACCGGCAACCTGATGATCCACGACAACGCCGCGCTGACCAACCTCGCGGCGTTCACCACCAGCCTCAAGTTCGTCGACCAGACGCTGATGATCATGGACAACGCCGCGCTCACCGACCTCGGTGATCTCAAGCACCTCTCGCTCGTCGGCGCGATCACGATCACGGGGAACGCCGACCTCCTGGCGTGCCGCGCGACCGAGATCGATCGCTGCACCCAGCACCCCGTCGCCTCCGTCATCAACACCAACAAGACTTCGACCTGCACTCCGTCTTGCAACTAGACCCCGGTCCGCCCACCGGTTTCACCACGCCCCACCCGAGGAACCCCGCCATGTCGATCACCACCAAGGCCTTCCGTTTCGCCCTCACCGCAGCCGCCCTGTGCGGCGCTGCCGCCACCGCCAACGCCAAGCCCAAGCGCGTTGTCATCCTCGACTTCGACGGCCCGCGCCAGCTGGCCGACGCCGGCCGCAGCTCGGTGCTGTCGATCCTCGGCGAGGAGTACGAGGTCGTCCCGACCAAGCGCTGGGAAGCCGCGAAGTCCGCCGCCGCCAAGCGCAGCCACGGCCCCGAGCAGTGGGCGCGCGCCGCCAAGGAGTCGGGGATCGGCGCCATCGTCGAGGGCGTCATCCAGGAGGAGGGCCGCCGCAAGATCCTCACGATCACCGTGCGCGAGGCTGATAACGGCAAGGAATTCGACCCGATCGACGTGCGGATGGACGCCAAGGCCGGGATCTCGGCCGAGAACACCCGCCAGCTGCAGACCAACCTCGATCAGCTGCTGTACTGGATCGACACCGGCCACAACGAGACCCCGGCGGTCTACGCCCCGGTGTCGAGCACCGGGATCGGCTCGTCGCGGTCGTCGGCCGACGACACCGCCGAGGTCACGATCCGCCCGAACCCGAGCAACCACCACCGCGTCGTCGTCGACGACGATGCCCAGGGCGAGGAAGTCGCGCCGCCGAAGCACGTTCGCCGCGCCCGCACCGAAGAGGTCGAGCAGGGCGACGACTCGACCACCGCGCCGGCGCACGAGGCCAAGCCGCCGGTGACCGCCACCGCGACCGACCCGGACGAGCCGGTCCACGACATCAGCGTGCTGTTCCCGGCCAATGCCAAGGAGCAGGTCCAGCTCAACCCGCTGGTCAACCACGTGCCGCAGCCGACGCCGCGGTTCATGATCGACACCGGCCTCTACATGGGCTCGCGCAACCTGACGTTTGAAGGCGACGCCGACTCCAACCTCCAGCAGTTCAACGGCGTGTCGAGCAAGGGCTTCCAGGTCAACGTCGCGGCCTACCCGTTCCCGCTCAAGAAGATCGACGGCGTGATGTCCGGAGTCGGGTTCACGGGCTCGATGCACCACTCGGTCGCGTCGTCGGTCGACTTCGACGACACCGACGAGGTCGATAACTACGTGATCAACCAGAACGGCTGGGAGCTCGGCGTGCACTACCGCACCCCGATCAACGACATGGTGACGATCGACGGCGGCGCGTTCTACGGCAACCAGACCTACCAGATCCTCGACGCGTCGCAGGACTTCGAGATCCCGGACACCAAGTACTCGTACCTCGGCGCCAGCGCCCACCTCGACCTCAACATCACCGACCGCGCGACCATCGGGTTCGGCGCCCGCTACTTCACGGTGCTCGACACCGGTGACCTGTCGTCGACCGACTGGTTCGGCCCGACCGACGCGAGCGGCATCGGCCTCGAGGCGACCTTCACGATCCCGCTGCCGTCGAGCCTCTACATCCGCGGCCAGCTCAGCTACCAGCACATCTCGCTCGAGATGAGCGGCGGCGGCATCATCACCGACCAGGAGAACGTCACCGACGGCAGCGACTCGATGATCATGGGCAACGTCAACCTCGGGATCGCGTTCTAGACCTCACGTTTCACGGGTTCCCTCGAGAAAGCCGGCCGGGCGGGCCGGCTTTCTGCTTTTTCGGCGCCGGAGCTCGGCGAGCTGGGGCTGCCGACCGCGCGCACCACCGATCGTAACCCCCGGGGAGCGATCCGAGACCAGATCACCCGGCGCGATCGAGCCAGATCCACAGAATCCCGTCGATGATCCGCTGGCACATCGCGTGCTCTACCCCTTTCCACCAACGGCTCACCACCGACCCCGCCCGGGTCAGAAAAGCGACAAGCCCATGTCGAAGTCCAGGTCCTCCAGACCCTCCCGAGATCCCTTCCAGTCCATCGACCCCGCCGCGCTCGAGAAGGTCGGCGGCGGCGCGTCCCGCGTCACCGCCCGCTCGAGCGGCAGCGATGACCAGCTCACCGCGATGATGACCCAGATCACCCAGTCGATTCAGTCGATGTCGCAGAACAACAGCCAGGGCGATCCCATGCAGATGATGATGATGATGATGATGATGGGCGGCATGGGCGGTGGCGGCGGCGGTGCGGCCGCTCCGGCCCCGGCTCCCGCGGCGCCGCAGCCGCCGGTGGTCAACATCTCGACCACGGTGAAGCGTCATGGCTGGTAACCGCTTCACCGTCATCGACGTCATCGACCTGACCATGGTCGTCGGCGGCGTCGACAAGCAAACCAAGGCGCTGCAGACCGCGATCGACTCGGCGACGAGCCAGATGGAGAACGTGGCCAAGGCCGTCGCCCCCAAGGACGACAGCATGTCGCAGATGATGATGCAGGTCATGAGCAAACGGCGCTCTGGCGGCGGCCCCACGCCGGCCCCGGCGCTTCCCCCCACGAGCACGCTGACGAGGTAAATCCCATGAGTCGATCCCTGTTCCACCGACGCTCCCCGAAGTGCACCCCGGAGCTCGAGCTCCTCACGATCCACGCCGGCATCCTGCTCCAGGTCGTCGGCGGTCGGATCTCGCCGCGCACGACGCTGGACCCCGTCCTGGGCCAGGGGATCCAGCAGCTATCCCAGGCAATCTCGAGCGTTGGCCAGAGCCTGGCTGCAGCCAAGCAGGGCAGTAGCCAGCAGATGATGCAGATGATGCAACAGATGATGCAGGCGCGGGGCGGGCACTGACCTTCGCTCTAGGTCAAACACCGCACGCTGCACCGACGCCCGAGGCACCCGCCTTGGGCGTTTTGCATTTTCGGCCGCCGCTGCTCACGCTTTCGCTGCTCGTGCCAGTACGGCTCGGGGGACCAGCCCGCGTTCGCTTCGCGCGCGTTGGCGTCCTCATGGGGCGGCGGCGGCTTGCGGCATGGGGCGGCGGCTTGCGGATGGGCGGCGGCTTGCGGCTGCGGCGACCATCCGGCGACCTTCGTGGGGCGATCTGCGACTCGAAGGTGACGCGAAGCCGGGGCCGTCGTCGTCAGGAATCAGTTCGTCAATCTCGATTGACACGATCGGTGGGGCCAGAGATGTCGAACTACGCGATCTGCCATCTCCCGAGCGCCGGCACGCTCGCTGCACTGGGGATGGAACTACCAACCCTCATCACTCTCAAGAAGGATACCCACCATGCAGGATCTCGATGCCACGGAGCTCATGACTGTTGTCGGCGGTACCACCTCGACCGACCAGATCACCCAGCAGATGACGCAGCTGCAGACCTCGCTGCAGTCGAT
>DATBBB010000243.1:0-8627 GCA_036271215.1 Kofleriaceae bacterium
ATCGTCGCGCAGATCAACCTGGTCAACAACTTCACCGGCAACGGCGTCGTCAAGAGCTTCTACGTCCCGTACTTCTGCCCCGAGTGTGACGAGGAAAAGGTCCTCCTGGTCGAGGCGACCGACATGGGTCCGCCGCCGCACGAGCCGCCGACCTGCCGGTGCGACGAGTGCGATCTGGTCATGGACTTCGACGACATGCCGGACTCGTACTTCGCGTTCCTGTCCAACCAGCGCAAGCTCGCCGAGCCCGACAAGGTCAACGGCGCGATGCGCGATCTCGGCCGCGGCTCCGAGCCGTCGGCGGCCAGCGCGGCCGCCAGGGGCAAGGTCCGGCCGCGCGCCAGCCAGCCCAACCTGGCGCCTGGCTCCAAGCCGAGCGTGCCGTCGTTGCCGTCGCTCCAGCGCGGCAGCGGCTCGCCCGGCACGATCCCGCCCAACAACAGCCGCGGCTATCCGACCACGCCGCCGAGCCGCCCGCAGCTGAGCACCAAGCCGCCGACCGGCCCCGGCGCCTCGCGGCCGCCGATTTCGAACCCCGGCTATCCGGTGGCGCCGATGGGGCGCAGCTCGAGCCAGGGACACATGATGCCGCCGCAGATGAACGGCGCGAACCGGATGCCGGGCCAGACGAACGGCCAGCCGCAGGGCCAGATGCCCGGCTACGTGAACGGCCAGGGCGGCCAGATGCCCGGCCAGATGCCCGGCCAGATGCCCGGCCAGATGCCTGGCCAGATGCCTGGTGCGATGTCTGGTGCCATGGGCGGCCAGATCGCCGGCAGCGGCCAGATGGCCCCGATGGGACATCCCAGCCAGGGCTACCCGAGCCAGGGCCACCCGAGCCAGGGCAACATGATGCACTCCGGCCACTCCGGTCCGATCCATGCCTCGAACGGCGGCATGGCAGGCAACAGCTACGGCTTCGGCTCGCGCGGCATGACGGCGCCGCGCGGCAACGCGATCGTCTACGTGCTGATCGCGATCCTGGTCGTCGCGATCGGCGTGCTCGCGTACCTCGTGATCACGAAGTAACGACGATCTCGGTCTTCACCGAGTTCGCGATGAAGCACTCCTCGTGCGCGCGGTGGTGCAGGTGCGAAAGCTCGTCGGCGGTCGGCGCCTTGTCGCCCCACGCGATGCGCGGCGCCAGGTCGACCCGGCTGACCCACGCGGCGCCGTGCTCGGTCTTGCCCATCACGCCGATCGCCTCATCGCGGTAGCTCGTGACGACGAACCCGGCCTTGGCCGCGACGTACAGGAACGACAGCATGTGGCAGCTCGCGATCGCCGCGACGAACGCCTCCTCGGGGTCGACCGCGGCCGGGCTCGACCACGGCAGCGGCACCACCGACGGCGACGATGACCCGGCGACCGTGGCCCCGCCGTCGAACGTCCAGCGATGCTCGCGCGAGTAGCGGCCCCTGTGGAAGTCGGCCGGCGCCGCGCTGCCGGTCCACTCGATCGTTGCGTGATGTTCGGCCATGGCGGAACCGTACCCGGCGGGGCGCGCCCGGCTGCCGACAAACCGACACACGGGGCCGCCGGTGCGACCGACACAGCCGCGGCGATGCGTTACCGTTGCCGGATGATCGATCGCCACGACGACACGCGCCCGCGCGACGACGCCGATTCGCTGCGCCGTGCCCTGGTCGAGAAGCTGTACGTCGAGCTCGCCAAGTTCCCCGAGGTCGCGACCCTCAACGATCAGTTCCTCGCGCTGTCGTACGCGGTGCGCGATCGCGTGCTGCACCGCTGGGTCGAGTCGTCGCGCACGTTCCTCGAGGGCAAGCACCGCAGCGTGATCTACCTGTCGGCCGAGTTCCTGATCGGCCCGCAGCTCGGCGCCAACCTGCTCGCGCTCGATCTCAGCGCCGCGGCGCGCACCGCGCTCGACGAGCTCGGGCTGTC
The DNA here is from genome assembly GCA_036271215.1 of Kofleriaceae bacterium. GTDB lineage: Bacteria > Myxococcota_A > Polyangia > Haliangiales > Haliangiaceae > JABFXX01. The sequence continues at coordinate 1,906 of DATBBB010000243.1, forward strand.
GCTCGACGCGCTGATCGAGCACGAGGAGGAGCCCGGGCTGGGCAACGGTGGGCTCGGCCGGCTCGCGGCGTGCTTCATCGAGTCGCTCGCCACGCTCGACATCCCGGCGATCGGCCACGGCCTGCGCTACGAGTTCGGGATCTTCGACCAGGATATCCGCGACGGCTGGCAGGTCGAGCGCACCGATCGCTGGCTGCGCAACGGCAACCCGTGGGAGGTCCGGCGGTTCGACATCGAGCACCCGATCGGGTTCGGCGGCCACACCGAGCACACCACCGATCTGCACGGCCGGCTGCGGGTGCGCTGGCTGCCCGAGCGCCGGGTCAAGGGCATCCCGTACGACGTGCCGATCGCCGGGTACGCCACCCAGGGCACCAGCTTCCTGCGGCTGTGGAGCGCGGCGGCCGACGAGGAGTTCGATCTCGGCGCGTTCCAGATCGGCGAGTACTGGCGCGCGGTCGATCAGAAGATCCGCAGCGAGACCCTGACCAAGGTGCTCTACCCCAACGACTCGAGCCCGGCCGGCAAGCAGCTGCGGCTCGAGCAGGAATACTTCTTCGTGTCGTGCGCGATCCAGGACTGCATCCGGCTGCTGCTCCAGCGCGCGACGATCCGCGAGTTCCCCGACAAGTTCGCGGTCCAGCTCAACGATACCCACCCATCGCTCGCGATCACCGAGCTGATGCGGCTGCTGCTCGACGAGCACAACCTCGGCTGGGACGAGGCGTGGCAGATCGTGCACCGCTCGTTCGCGTACACCAACCACACGCTGTTGCCCGAGGCGCTCGAGACCTGGCCGCTGCCGCTGATCGAGCGCCTCCTGCCGCGCCACCTCGAGATCATCTACGAGATCAACCGCCGGCTGCTCGACGAGGTCCGCGCGCGGTTCCCGGGCGACGAGGCGCGGTGCCGCCGGATGTCGCTGATCGGCGAGGACGGCGACAAGTCCGTCCGCATGGCGCACCTGGCGACCGTCGCGAGCCACCACATCAACGGCGTCGCGGCGCTGCACTCGCGGCTGCTCACCGAGACCGTGCTGCGCGACTTCGCCGAGCTGTGGCCGGCGCGGTTCACCAACGTGACCAACGGCGTGACCCCGCGCCGGTTCCTCGGGCTCGCCAACCCGCGGCTGTCGGCGCTGATCACCGAGGCGATCGGCGATGGCTGGCTGCGCGACCTCGAGCGGCTGCGCGAGCTCGAGCCGTTCGCCGACGACGCCGCGTTCTGCGATCGCTGGCGCGCGGTCAAGCAGGCCAACAAGGCCGAGTTCGCGCACTGGCTGCGCGGCAACCATGGCCTGGTCTGCGATCCGGCGGCGCTGCTCGACGCCCAGTGCAAGCGGATCCACGAGTACAAGCGCCAGCACCTGAACCTGTTGCACGCGATCGCGCTGCTCGAGCGGCTCCGCCGCGGCGAGGATCTCGGCGTGCCGCGCACGATCGTGATCGCCGGCAAGGCCGCGCCGGCCTACCACGCGGCCAAGCTGATCATCCGGCTCGCCCACGGCATCGCCGATGCGATCGCCGGCGACCCGCGGGCGCGCGACCGGCTGCGCGTCGTGTTTGTCCCCGACTTCAACGTCAAGAACGCCCAGCGGATCTACCCTGCCGCCGACCTGTCCGAGCAGATCTCGACCGCCGGCATGGAGGCCTCCGGCACCGGCAACATGAAGCTGACGCTCAACGGCGCGCTCACGATCGGCACGCTCGACGGCGCCAACGTCGAGATCCGCGACGCGGTCGGCGCCGACGAGTTCTTCCTGTTCGGGCTCACCGCCGACGAGGTCGCCGCGCGCCGCGCCACCTACCGCCCCGCCGAGGAGCTGTCCCACCCCGACGCCGGCGAGCTGGTCCGCGTGCTCGACCTGATCGCGAGCGGCGAGCTGTCGCCCGGCGATCGCACCCTGTACGCGCCGCTGGTCGACGACCTGCTCCACCGCGACCCGTTCTTCGTGCTCGCCGACTTTCGCGCCTACGCCGACTGCCAGCGCCGGGTCGAGGCCCTGTGGCGCACCCCGGCCGCCTGGACCCGGTCCTCGATCCTCAACACCGCCCGCGCCGGCCGGTTCTCGTCCGACCGCGCGATCCGCGAGTACGCCCGCGCGATCTGGAACGTCGCCCCGGTCCCGTCACGAACAGCCCGATGACACCACGAGCGCGTCCTGCGCCATCCAGCCGAACCGCTTGGTCCCATCCGACGCCCGGACATAGCCGTAGAGGAAGCGCATCGTGCCCGACTGGGTGCGGAACCGGCCGGCGCTGTCCTGGACCCACAGCGGGATCGTGATCGAGGGCGGGCCGGCGTCGGTCGGGACCTCGACGCGCTGGTACCTGGCGCCCGCCGGGAAGTGATCGATCGTCGCGCCGCCGAGCGCGAACCCGGGGACGCTGAAGATCAGGTTGACCGAGCGGCGGCCGTTGGCGCGGACCAGCGGCAGGTAGTCGCCGGCGCGCTCGTGGCCGGTGATCGGCTCCTGGCTGTCGTAGACGACCTTCTTGAGCTCGAGGGTCGAGTCGTCGGTGTTGGCGACCTCGTAGCACGCCATGCTGCCCTGGCCGGGATCCTTGGCGTTGACCTCGCCGACCTGGTCGCGGAACGAGGTCTCGCCGAGGATGTGATCGAGCGGGTACCAGCCGGCGCTCGCGTTGGCCGTCGTCAGCGCGAGCGCGTGTGCCTTGCCGGCGAGCGCGCGGGTCTGGCCGTAGTTGAAGGTCAGCCGCGGCGATGGATCGGTCGAGGTCTCGGCGAGCAGCACGTCGCCGTTGCCGTCGCGAACCGAGGCGCCGAGCGCGATGCCCCAGCTGTCATCGCCGCCGGCGGTCGTCACCCGCGAGCCACCGCTCGCGCGCAGCTTGCAATTGTACGGGCTCGCCGTGCACGCCGAGCCATTGCTGCCGCTCACCAGCGCGTGGGTCGTGACCGACGTGTTGATCAGATCGCCGACCTGATCGGTGCCCTCGACGGTCACACCGTCATCGCCCGGCGCGTCCGCGCTGGCCATACAGCCCGTGAGAGCCATCAACACACAAACCTTGATTCGCATGCGGCGCCGATGTGCACCCGACATGCCGCCGGTGGTCGCCCGAGCTGAGGCTCGCTTCGTCGCGCAAGTTGGTAAGACCACATTGGCCTGCCTCGCTTCGCTCCGCGCGTCGCAGTCCGCATGGCCCACGGCCGTGTGCAGCCGACCGGGCGCGCCGCGGATCGCTGCAGCCCGCCGATTCCGGCGTCGGTTCCGCGCCGATTCAGCGGCGCGTGGCCGGGCGGGTGGGCTTGCGGGTCGGCACATCGAACGTATAGACGGGACTGCCGTTGGGGTCCGTGCGGACCGAGACCGGATAGTCCGAGTCGCACCAGTTGGATTTCGCGAGCTCTTGCGCGGTATCTGGCGACGCAAGCGTGATCGCCCCCGCGACCGTGGCGGCCAGGACGCCCCAGTTCGCCGAGCTCGTGCCCGCCCCACCGGGCCCCCCGAGGCAAGAGCACATCATCCCGAGGCCAAGGCCGAAGCCGACGAGGCATGCGAAGCGCTTCATGACGCCCATGATGAAGCTCGCCACGAGCGCTCGCAATGTGCCGATTTTTCACGGAAATTCGACACAACCGCAAAGATTTTTTGTGCTGATCCGCGGTCGCTGCCGTCCCGCGGCGGCGCCGGCCGAGGCGAGCATCACTGGGCGACAGCCGCGTCCGTGCCAGCATCGCCGACGTGGGCCGCGCCAGCGCCGTCGGGCGGGTGATCGTCGGGCTTGTGCTCGAGGCGATCGAACACGTCGGCCGGGACGGTCTGGCGGACATCGATCCCGCGATCGCTGGGATCAGACTTGCCCTTGCCTTCCTGCGCCGCGGCGGCGGCCTGCGGCGATGCGAGCGTGATCGCGGCGGCGGTCGCAGCCGCCACGCCGGCCACCGCCGCGGGGTTGGGCCTGGGTGCGTTGCGCAACACGGGATCCGTTCCAGCGCACGCGCACAACATCAACGCGATCCAGGCATAGCGGCCCATGACCTCAACGTAGCGCTGACCCCGGCGCTGCGAAATGTGCCGAAATTTCACGGTAGCGCCGACACAGCGCGCGGCGCCGGCGACCAGGACACCAGCGCCTGGGGCCTTGTCGCGGCGATCTTCCGTACGATGCGCGCATGACGCCCCGGATCGCGCCACGGCCATGAAGGCGATCCCCGCGCTGTTCATCCTGATCTGGTCGACCGGCTTCATCGTGGCGAAGCTGATCGCGCCGGTCGCCGATCCCAACCTGTTCCTCGCCGTGCGGATGACGCTCGCGGCGCTCTTGTTCCTGATCATCGCGCTCGCGGCGCGCGCCCCGTGGCCGGCGCGGCGCGACGTCCCCAAGCACGTGCTCGCCGGCGTGCTCCTGCAAGGCGGCTACCTCGGTGGCACGTACTGGGCCGTGGCGCAGGGCCTCGCGCCCGGCGTGATGGCCTTGCTCGGCGCGATCCAGCCGCTGCTGACCGCGGGGCTCGCGATCCTCGTGTTGCGCGAGATCCCCACGCGGCGGACCTGGCTCGGCCTGCTGCTCGGGCTCGGCGGCGTCGCGCTCGTCATGGTGCCGGGCCTGCTCGCCCGGGGCAGCACGGCGATGCCGCTCCCCGTCGTCGCCGTCGCGATCGCCGCGGTGCTCTCGCTCACCGCCGGGACCGTCCTGCAGAAGACCTCGATCGCCAGCGCCGATCTGCGCGCGTCGTCGGTGCTGCAGAACGCCGGGGCCGCCGTCGCCGTCGGCTTGCTCGCCCTCGCCCGCGGCGAGACCCGCTGGGTCTCCGGGCTCACCGTGTGGGCCGCGCTGGCATGGGCGGCGCTGGTGCTCTCGGGCCTCGGGACGTTCATGCTGGTCTGGCTGATCCGCCGGGGCCGCGCCGCCAACGTCGCCTCGCTCCTGCTGCTCGCGCCGCCTCTGGCCGCCACCGAATCGTTCCTGCTGTTCGGCGACCGGCTGACCGCGATCCAGATCGCCGGCTTCGCGCTCGCCCTCACCGGCGTGTTCCTGTGCAATCCAGCGCAGCGCGCCCGCTCCTCCGATACACCTGTCGACAGCGGCGCCTGATTGCCTATTGCCCGCGATTGCCCGCCGGCTGACAGCAATGTCCGGACATGTCAATCCGACTGTCGAATCTTGAACGACGGACGGTACCAAGTCTGTAATTTCGTTGATATTTGACTGGCACTTGGTTTGCTTGGCAGGAGGTATGCACAAGCTCTTGCTCCTGCCAGTGTTTTCCAGTCTGGTCGCCGCGTGTGGCGGCAACGGCCAGACGATCCCGGACGCGATGACCGATTCACCACCGTCGGACACGGCGACGCCGCCCGCCACCACGCTCCATATCACCGCGGACCAAGCGCTCGAGCTCGTGGCATTTCGCGACGGTGTCGAGGCGAGCTGGCAGCTCGCGACGATGAAGACCCCGAGCAGCTTCGAGGCGGTGGTCCATGGACCATATATCGTCGCGACCGTATGCAATGACGGCTCGGAAATCTTCGAGACGCGGGAGCTCGCCGGCACACCTGACGACAGTCACGATCTCGATCCGCTCTGCGGCTCACCGCCGGAACCTGACAGCGTCACCGGCCACATGGCACAGCCCGGCTCGATCTCGTTCGGCGCGGCCGGCGACGAGAACTTCGGCGACAGCGGCTGGGATTTCCAGCTCGCCGTCGCCGACGGAACGTACGACCTGCTCGCGCTGACCGCGGATGGCATCGAGGCGCGACGCAACATCACCGTGAATGCCGATCTCGCGGTGACGCCGGAGGTTGACGTCGCAAAGCATGGAACACCGCTCACCGCGGTGGCGTTCACCGCCGGAAACGCCATGGCCGGCGAGCAACTCGCTGCCTCGGTGTTGCTGAACACCACCGCCACCTTCAGCGCGGACCTTTACGAGGGTCCCGCCGCGACCGCCGTGGTCGCGCCGGAGTCGGTGCTGGTGGCCGATGATAACCAGACCGTGTCGGTCCAGGCCACGGTGACCAGTACGGTGCCGGTGACAGCGGCGAGCGCGACGGCGCAGACGCCAATGCAGGCGCCAATGCAGACGGTGATCCACGAGGTCGGTCGCTCGCAGCGCCAGTCGTTCCGGGTCGGCGGCAACGCGACCTATACGCTGCCGCCGCCGATCGGCCCGATCCAGTGGTCGATGAGCAGCGGTCCGCTGGTCGTGACCTGGACTGACCGGCCGGCGACGAGCGCCGTGTTCGCGACCTCGCTCGGCCTCAGCGTCGACGGCGCGCACAGCGCGGCCAACACGCTCGAGCTCAGCGAGAAGTTTCTGGCTGCCACCGCGATCACGCACGTGATGTATTCCGTCGACCTCCCGGGCTACAAGCCGGAGTGGAAGATCGACTTCACCAAGCGGTACAGCCGCGAGATCGACTTCCAGAGCTCGACGGACGGCCTGGTGGGCTCGTCGAACTGGGACAGCCAGCGGCTCGTACCCGGCACGGCCGCAGCTGGCGTGACGCCGATGCCCGCGGCGCGGCTGACACCCGGCCTGCGTCGGTGAGGCAGCGCGCGATGGCGTACTCTCGATTCTCGGGCTGCCGCTACTGACCCGTACTGACCGGTACTGATCAGACGGCCAGGCCCTTCTTGTACGCCAGCAGCTCTTTCTGGGTCTTGAGCAGCAGCTGGTTGGTCTCGAGCAGCTCCTTGGTCCGCATCCGGACCTGGTTGGCCAGGCGCTCGCGCTCGCGGGCCTCGGTCTCG
>DATBBB010000244.1:0-12000 GCA_036271215.1 Kofleriaceae bacterium
GTGGTCGCTGCGCAGCGTGCGCGCGGCACCGAACAGCTTGGTCAAGGTGCCGAGCATGTGCTCGACGGCCTCGTGCTGCTGCGGGACGATCGAATAGTAGACCCAGGTTCCGTCGCGCCGGCTGTCGAGCACGCCGGACGACCTGAGGATCCCGAGCTGGCGGGACGCGTTCGGTTGCGTCAGGTCGAGCGCCTTCTCGAGATGGCACACGCAGAGCTCGCCGTGCGCCAGCAACGCGACGATGCGCAACCGGGTCTCGTCGCCGAGCGCGCGGAACAGCTTGGTCAGCGGGCGGATCTCGAGGTCGGTGGCGCTGGTCAGCACGGCATCCCTAATATCACGCGGTTCCCGATGGCTCGCGGGCCGCGAGTCGGGGCTCGGACGCCGCGAGCGCTTCGAGCTTGCTGCGGATCGCGTCGCGCGCGGCCCGGAAGCGCGACCGCAGTTCGTCGCGGGTCGTCTCGGGATCGCGGCTCGCGGGATCCGGAATCGGCCAGTGGATGCGGCGCAGCTTGCCGAGGACCACCGGGCAGACTTCCTCGGCACACAGCGTGATCACCAGGTCGACGCCGGCGGGATCGATCGCGTCGACGGACTTGGAGGTCTGCGACGAGAGGTCGATCCCGACCTCTCGCATGACCTCGATCGCGTACGGGTGGACGTGTGACGGCTGGCTCCCGGCGCTTCGGCAAACGGCTCGGCTGCCGAACAGCTGGCGCGCGAGCGCCTCGGCGATCTGGCTCCGCGCCGAGTTGGCCACGCAGAGGAACAAGACGCCTAGTCGATCGTCGCTCATCAGGCAGCATCCCGATGCCGGTGGTGCATTGCGAACTCAATGACATGCATATATCGTGATGTCAACAGGTCGCCGATGCAGCTCCCATGCGTCTCCGAGTCCGGCCGGCCGAAATTCTGCGTCTTTTGGGTCGGAAGCCCGTCTCCCGGACAGGAGGTACGGATGAGCGAAGCGAAGGCTGACGAGACACGAAGCATGGTCCGCGAGCACTACGGCAAGGTCGCGCGGACGGCGCCGGCCCCGTGTGCGCCGGGTTGTTGTAGCCCCGGCGTGGTCGGGACGGCAGCCGGCACCCTGGGCTACTCGGCCGACGAGTCGGCGAGCGCACCCGACGGCGCGGACCTCGGCCTCGGCTGCGGCAATCCGACGGCGATCGCGGCGCTGCGCGATGGCGAGATCGTGCTCGACCTCGGCGCGGGCGCCGGCTTCGACTGCTTCATCGCGGCGCGCCAGGTCGGCCCGACCGGCCGGGTGATCGGCGTCGACATGACGGCGGACATGGTCCAGCGCGCCCGCGCCAACGCGCGCAAGGTCCGCGCAACCAACCTCGAGTTCCGGCTCGGCGAGATCGAGCACTTGCCGGTTGCCGACGCCTCGATCGATGCGATCCTCTCGAACTGCGTGATCAACCTGTCGCCCGACAAACCCGCCGTGTTCGCCGAGGCGTTCCGCGTGCTGCGGCCCGGTGGCCGGCTCGCGATCAGTGACGTCGTCGCGACCGCGCCGATCCCGGCCACGCTCCAGGATCAGGCCACCGCGCTCGCGGGCTGCATCGCGGGCGCCGCGCCGCTCGACGAGCTCCGCGCGATGCTCGACGCCGCGGGGTTCGTGGACATCGAGGTGAAGCTCGCGCCGCGTAGCGCCGAGATCATCGGCGCGTGGCTACCTGGGATCGAGGCGTTCGTCGCGTCCGCCACGATCGAAGCGCGCAAGCCCGGCGGCGCCGGCCGCGCGGCGGTCCCCGCGAAGACCTGCTGCAGCCCGGAGTGCTGCGCGTGATCCCCGAGCCCGCGCTGTGGCAGGACGTCGCGGCACGGCTCCGGCCGTTCCTGGCTCGCCGGGTGCCGCCGGCCGAGCTCGAGGACGTGCTGCAGGACGTGTTCGTCCGGATCCAGCGCGGGCTCTCCGGGCTACGCGACGAGCAGCGCTTCACGTCGTGGCTGTTCCAGATCGCGCGCAGCTCGGTCGCCGAGCACCACCGGACCCGCGCGCGTCATCCGCTGCCCGACGCGCTGGCCGAGGATCCCGAGCTCCTCGCCGGAGCCGGCGACGATGATCGCGACGCTTCGCGTTCGCTGTCGGCGTGCGTGTCGCTGTTCGTGATCCGCCTGCCGTCGCCCTATCGCGAGGCAGTGACCCTGGTCGAGCTCGAGGGCCTGACCGCGCGCGAGGCCGCGGAGCTGGCCGGTGTGTCGCTGCCGGCGATGAAGTCGCGCATCCAGCGCGGCCGCGTCCAGCTGCGCCAGCTGTTCGACGCCTGCTGCGAGATCGCGCTCGATGTCCGTGGCAAGGTCACCGACTACACTCCGCGGACCCAGCCCAGGCCCTGCTGCCCGAAGCCGTCATGAGCATGGGCGTACGATCCACCTGGAAGATCCCCGATGCCCCTCATCGATCTGAAAGACCCCGATCACCTGCCCGCGCTCGAGTCGAGCTTCATCCATCGCCGGCCCGCGGCCGGCCTCGGACCCGACGATCCCAAGCCCAAGATCCTCCTGCTCTACGGCTCGCTGCGGGAGCGCTCGTTCTCCCGGCTCGCCGTCGAGGAGGCCGCGCGGCTGCTCCAGCTGCTCGGCGCCGAGACCCGGATCTTCAGCCCGCGCGACCTGCCGCTCCCCGATCACGTCGCGGGAGATGATCACCCCGCCGTGCACGAGCTGCGCGCGCTGTCGATGTGGTCGGACGGCCACGTGTGGTGCAGTCCCGAGCGCCACGGCCAGATCAGCGGCCTGATGAAGCTGCAGATCGACCACCTGCCGCTCGAGATGAAGGGCATGCGGCCGACTCAGGGTCGGACGCTTGCGGTGATGCAGGTCTCAGGCGGCTCGCAGTCGTTCAACGCGGTCAATACCCTGCGCATGCTCGGCCGCTGGATGCGCATGTTCACGATCCCGAACCAGTCCTCGGTCGCCATGGCGTTCAAGGAGTTCGACGACGCGGGGCGCATGAGGCCGTCGAGCTACTACGATCGAATCGTCGACGTGATGGAGGAGCTGGTCCGGATCACCGTCCTGCTCCGGCCGCACGCGGCGCAGCTCGTCGATCGCTACTCCGAGCGCAAAGCCGCCGGCGTGCCGGTCGATCCATCGACTGATCTCTCGGCGATCGCCCTCCAGCGGCGATGACCGTTGGGTGGCGGCGAGGTCCGTATCGCGCTTGCTCGGCTAAAAGCGCCAGGCTCAGCGAGGCATGACGTCGGATGCCACGCTGTTGTCCGCGGCGTGATGAGCAACCACCTCGGCGGGTGGAGCGTGCGAGACCGTGACAACGCCCAGCATCGAGCCTGTGCAGCTCAGCAGCGCGGCGCCGTTTACCTCGGCGACGCCTCCGGCCTGCACGCATATCCGACCACGAGTTCCCAAGCCGAGGTCCACGCGCTGCTGTCTCGGTCGTTGAACGCTCTGCGCGCGAGCGTCATCGCGGTGTCCGACTATCGTCTCGCCGCGCGAACCGCGTCCGATTCGCGAGCCGCCTTCGACCGCGCCGCCGCGAGCAAGCGCACGCTCGACCGGACGGTCGCCGGGCAGAGCGACACCGCTCAGGCGATCGTCGACCTGGTCGGTCGTGAGACGCCGAAGGCAAACGGCGCCGCGGTCAGGCTCTGGGATATCGAAATCGATCCGTCGGTGGCGCTGACCGCGCTCGCCGAGGTGAGCACTGGGCAATCAGACACCGCAGCCAAGCGATGAGCTCGCGGTCCCGGCGCAGGATCGTCACCGGTTGACCGTCACCGGGGGGAGGGCTACGGTGGTCTTCGAGCATGACCGACTTCCAGCTGGTCGCCGTCATCCTCACGCTGACCGCCGGGCTCGCCTACGTGAACCGGAGGCTGCTGAAGCTACCGTCCTCGGTCGGGCTGATGGCCATCGCGCTCGTCGGCTCCGTCGCGCTCATGGCGCTGGACGCCACGGGCGCGCTCGATATCTCGTCGCAAGTCGGCGCATTCATGACTCGGGTCGATTTCGGTAATACGCTGTTGCACGGGATGCTGGGGCTCATGCTGTTCGCGGGAGCGCTGCATGTCGACGTCGCGGCGCTCGGTACGGAGAAGACCGCGGTCGGCGTGCTCGCCGTGGGCGGCACCCTGGTCTCGACCGTGATCGTGGCGGTTGCCACCTACTTCGTGGTCGGCGCGCTCGGTCATCACATCCAGTGGATCGAAGCGCTCCTGTTCGGCGCGCTGATCGCACCGACCGATCCGATCGCCGTGCTCGGCATGTTGAAGTCGGCGGGCGCGCCGCCCCGGCTCGAAGCCCGGATCGGCGGCGAATCGCTGTTCAACGACGGCGTTGGCGTCGTGATCTTCACGGTGCTGCTCGCCGCGCAATCCGGTCAAGAAATGACGTGGTCGGATGCCGTGCTGCTGTTCGCGCGTGAGGCGATCGGCGGTGCCGCGTTCGGGCTGGTGACCGGATACGCCGCGCTGCGGTTGCTGCGGACGATCGACGACTACACCGTCGAGGTTCTGCTGACCCTCGCGCTGGTCGTCGGCGGCTACGTCACGGCCGAGCAGTTGCACATCTCGGCGCCGATCGGCGCAGTCGTGGCGGGCCTGGTGATTGGCAATCGCGGCATACACGCGATGTCGCCCGAGAGCCAGATGCACGTTCATCTGTTCTGGAAGCTGATCGACGAGATCCTCAATGCAGTCCTGTTCTCGATGATCGGCCTCGCGATCATTCTCATCCCGGTCTCGTGGCAGGTCGCCGGGGCATCGGCGCTGGCGATCCTCGTGGTGCTCGGCGCGCGCTGGCTCGCGGTCGGAGGGACGATGCTCGTGCTCCCGAAGATCCGCAGGACCATCCCGCACTCGGTGAAGATCCTCACGTGGGGTGGGCTGCGCGGCGGGCTCTCGATCGCGATGGCGCTCGCGTTGCCGGCGTCGCCCGCGCGCAATCTCGTCCTCGTCATGACGTATACGGTCGTCGCGTTCTCAATTCTCGTTCAGGGCCTGAGCTTTCGATCGCTGCTCCGCATGCTCCGCGTCGGAACCACGATCTGACCTCGGGTCGAGCGCGTATCAATCACAACGCTTGGTCACGCTTGACGAGCGGCAATCGACGCGCGGCAGGGCCCGCGCGTGGTTCGACAGTGTAGCTCAGGTGCCGGTGCGGTGGTGGGCGGGGCCGGCGCCGGCGAGGTTCCGCGCGCTGTTGACGAGCGCGACGTGCGAGAACGCCTGGGGGAAGTTGCCGACCAGGCGCTCGGCATCGGGGTCGTACTCCTCGGACAGCAGCCCCACGTCGTTGCGGAGCGCGAGCACGCGATCGAACAGCGCTCGCGCGTCGTCGTGCCGTCCGGCAAGCACGTACGCGTCGACCAGCCAGCACGAGCAGGCGAGGAACGCACCCTCGCGGCCGGGCTGGCCATCGGCGTTGTCCCCGTCGTGCGTGACATACCGGGCAACCAGCCCGCCGCGCAGCAGCCCGCGCTCCACCGCCGAGATCGTGCCCTGGATCCGCGGATCGCTGGCCGGCAGAAAGCCGACCGCGGGGATCAACAGCAAGCTCGCGTCGATCACCTGCGAGCCATAGGACTGGGTGAAGCTAGCCAGCTCCGCGTCGTAGCCCCGGGTGCAGACGTCACGGTGAATCTCGTCGCGCACGGCGCGCCAGCGCTCGACCGGGCCGTCGAGTTGTTGCTGCTCGACCCCCTTGACGGCGCGATCGAACGCGACCCAGGCCATGACCTTGGAGTGGGTATAGTGGCGGGCCGCGCTACGGATCTCCCACAGCCCCTGGTCGGGCTTGGCCCAACCGGCCTCGAGCCACTCGAACATGAGGCGCTCGAACTCCCAGGTGGCCGGGTTCGGCGCGAGGCCTATCCGGCGGGCCTGGTGAAGCGCGTCGGCGACCTCGCCGTAGACGTCGAGCTGGAGCTGGCCGGACGCGGCGTTGCCGATCCGGACTGGCGACGACCCGGCATAGCCGGGCAGCTCTTCGATCACGTGATCGTCGAGCCGGCGCTCGCCTGCGACGCCGTAGACTACGCGCAGCTTGGCCGGATCGCCGGCCACCGCGCGATGCAGCCAGTCTCGCCACGCCGCCGCCTCGCGCTGATAACCGCAGTGCGTGAAGGCGTAGAGCGTGAAGGTGGTATCGCGCAACCAGCAATAGCGATAGTCCCAGTTGCGCTGACCGCCGAGGATCTCCGGCAGCGAGGTCGTGGGTGCGGCGATGATGCCGCCCGTGGGCGCAAAACACAGCGCCTTGAGCGTGATGAGCGAGCGCACCACCGCGGCACGATCGAGCCCCGGCGCGTTGCATCGTGCGACCCAGGTCCGCCACCACACCTCGGTCGCTTCGATAGCGGACAGCGGATCGGCCGGCTCCCCCGGCGTCTCGTACGACGGATGCCAGCGCAAGGTGAATGGCACGCGGTCGTGACTGGCCACGGTGAATTCGCCGACCGTCTTTGCGTGATCGCCTCGCAGCTCGATCGCCGTCGTCAGCACCAGCGCTTCGGCACCGGCGACCGCCTGCAGCCGGCCATCGGTCGTGCGAACCCACGGGACGATCTGTCCATAGTCGAACCGGACCACGAGCTCCATGCGCATCGCGACCCGTCCGCTGATACCTTCGACCACGCGGACGAGATCCGGGTACGCGGCGCGAACGGGCATGCAGTCGACGATCCGCACCACGCCATCACGGGTATGCAGCTCGGTCTCGAGCACCAGCGAGTCAGGCCGGTAGCGGCGGACCGTGCGGATCACCTCGGTCGTGGGTGCGAGCAGCCAGCGGCCATGCTCGGGCCCCCCGAGCAACGCGGCGAAGCACGCGGCCGAATCGAAGCGCGGCAAGCACAGCCAATCGATCGAGCCGTCGCGCCCGACCAGGGCGGCAGACTGGGTGTCTCCGATCAAGGCGTAATCTTCGAGATCCCGACTCATCGCCAGGCCTTCTATTCGTTGAATGCGATCACCGCGTTACTGCACCATGGCTCGTTTGCAAACTTTCACAAGGACGAGTCGGAACAATATGTGATTAGCGCTCCGGTGCAGCGTGATTCATCGAGTCGCTGTGTGCGGAACCGTCATGGTCGTGGCGCAGCCGCACGTGCGCCGCTGCCATCGAGCTCACCGGTGACGCGAAGCGGCAGCGCGAGCGTGAACGTCGAGCCCCGTCCCGGCGTGCTGTCGACGGCGACGCGTCCCCCGTGCGCGACGACGATCGCGCGCACGAGGCTGAGCCCGAGGCCAAGGCCCGGCTTCGACCGGCTCGGCTCGGCCCGATACAGGCGGTCCCAGATCCGCGGGATGGCCGCCGAGTCGATGCCCTCGCCGGTGTCGGTGACGTGGACGATCGCCTCGGTCGACGTCGCGTCGACGCCGAGCGTGACCGCGCCGCCGCGAGGCGTATACTTGAGGGCGTTGTCGACGAGGTTCGCGATCGCCTGTCGGATCCGCACCGGGTCGGCGTCGATCATCGCGGGCGCGGTCCGCGCGACGGTCAGCGCGACCCCGGCCTCCTGGGCGACGTGGTCGTACAGATCGACGGCATCGGCGGCGAGCTTGCCGAGCGACACCGGCGCGCGCTCGAGCCGCAGGATGCCGGTCTCGGCTTCGGAGATGTCCATCAGCGTGCGCAGCATCCGCAGCACCTGGTCGGACTCCTCGATGCACACCGCGAGCGCCTCGCGCGCCACGGGGAGCTCCGCTCCGAGCGCGAGCTCGGCGGTGCCGCGCAGCCGCGTCAGCGGGGTACGCAGATCGTGCGCGACGTTATCGAGCGCGTCGCGCATGCCGGCGACGAGCTCCTGGTTGCGCGCGAGCATGCGGTTGAACAGCGCGGACAGCTGGTCGAGCTCGTCGGTGGTGCCGCGCTCCGGAACGCGGCGCGACAGCTCGCCGGCGCGCGTCACGTCCTGCACGGCGGCGGCGAGCTCGCGCACCGGGCGCAGGCCGCGACGGGTCAGCGCGTAGCCACCGAGGACCGCGAGCGCGATCGCGCCGAGCGCGAGGACCAGCGCGCCCGTGCGGAGCTCGCCGACCACCGCCGGCCATGGCGATTCGGTCGCGCCGATCTCGACGTGGAGCTCGCCCGTGGTGCGCTCCGTCGTCAGGCGTGACGCGGTCAGATCGCCGTGCGCGTACAGCGTCGTGCCGCGTGCGTCGCGGACCCGCACCGGGACCTCGGGGTTGCCCAGCGCGAGCGCACCCTCGACCGCCGTGCGGTACGCCGGCAGGCCGGTCGACAGCACCGCGACATGGCGATCGACCTGACTCTCGAGGACGACCGTGTCCGCGCGCGCGAACGCGGCTCGCACCGTCGGGATCGCAAACGAGATCAGCGCGGCGAGGCTCGCCACGAACGCGACGACGTACCAGGCGCTGATGCGGAACGCGAGCGACCACACGGGCCGGCGCGGCGCGGGTTCAGGCTTCGGATCGGAGGACATAACCTGCTCCTCGCAGCGTGTGGATCAGCTTCCTCGGATAGTCGCGATCGATCTTGGCGCGCAGGCGGCTGACCAGCACGTCGACCACGTTGGTCTGCGGATCGAAGCCGTACTCCCACACGTGCTCGAGGATCATCGTCTTGCTCAGCACGCGCTCGGCGTTGCGCAGCAGGTACTCGAGCAACGTGAACTCCTTCGCCTGCAGCTGGATCGCGCCGCCCGCGCGCTCGACGCGCCGGGTCCGCAGATCGAGCGTGACGTCCGCGAACCGCAGCACGAATGGCTCGGCTGCCGTGCTCGCGCGGCGCACGAGCGCGTGCACGCGCGCGAGGAGCTCGGCGAACGAGAACGGCTTGGTGAGGTAGTCGTCCGCGCCCGCCTCGAGCCCGGCGATCCGATCGTCGACCGAGTCGCGCGCCGACAGCACGATGATCGGCGTCGTCAGCTTGCGGGCGCGCGCGCCGCGAATGACGTCGAGCCCCGACTTGCCGGGCAGCATCACGTCGATCACGGCGGCGTCGTAGTGCGTGGCGAGCAGCAGCGCGAGGCCGTCGTCGCCGGTGCGGACCCAGTCGACGACATGACCGTCCTGCGCGAGCCCGTTGTGCACGAACTCGCCGATCCGTTCGTCGTCTTCGATCAGCGCAAGCCGCATGCCACATGTCACCTCGCGCGGGG
Organism: Kofleriaceae bacterium; assembly: GCA_036271215.1. Lineage (GTDB taxonomy): Bacteria > Myxococcota_A > Polyangia > Haliangiales > Haliangiaceae > JABFXX01. Next base: position 9,095 of record DATBBB010000244.1, read on the forward strand.
GCGCGGTTCAAGTGTGCGCGGCCGCTGGTTCGTGTGCGACGACGCGCTCGACCTCGGCGCGCGGCAGCCAGCCCGCGCGGTCGGCGTCGCGGACGTAGACAAAGTCACCGCGGTCCTGCTCGACGGTCACGGCCTCGCCTTCCGGCGCCGCGAACGCGGCCTCCGCCGCCGCGAACGGCGCGATCCGCGCGGTGCTGGCGTGCAGCACGATCGCGGCCGCCGGCGACGGCGCGACCTCGACCGCCGCGGCGACCGCGAGGCCGCCACCGAGGCCACCCGCGATCGCCAGCGTCCGCGCCAGCGACCGCCGCATCGACCACGCGTAGGCGACGGTGCCGGTGCACGCCAGGATGCCCGCGGCGATCGCGAGCCACGTCCACTCGTCGCTGGTCAGCACGCCGAGCGTGGCGTCGAGGCGCGACCGCGGCGCGACGCTGAGCCCGGCGGTCTCGCGGGTGCGGGCGAGGTCGGCGCGGATCGTGGCGTCGCGCGGCGCGAGCAGCTGCGCGCGCTCGAACGCGAGGATCGCCGGCCCGGGGTGACCGGCCGTCGCGTACGCGGCGCCGAGCTCGAACAGCACGCCCGGAGACCAGCCCTGCGTCGCGAGCGTGCGCTCGAGCGCGGTCGGGTCGGGCGCGGCGGCGGCGGCGGGCGAGGCGAGCGCGGCGGTGGGCGCCGCGGTGAGCAGCGATGCGATGAGGAGCGTGTTGCCGGTCATGATGCGGTCTCCAGGTGAGCGAGCGCGCCGCGGACGACGGTGCGCCAGTGGTCGAGCGGCTCGTCGGTGGCGAGCGGGTTGCCGTAGTGCAGCGCGTCGGCGCGTTCGAGCACGGCGCGGATCTCGGCGCCGCCCGCGCCCAGCCGCGTCTCGACGTCGTGCGCGGTGATCGCCTCGGGCGCGGTGCGCCAGGTCTCGCCGAGGCGGGTCTGCAGCGCGCTGCGCGCCGCGGCGAAGAACGCCGCGCGGTCGTGAGCGCTCGCGGCGCGGTCCATCGCGAGCGTGGCACGCGACACCGCGCGGTGGACCCGGCGCGCGTGCAGGACGTGCGCGATGCGCGGACTGCGGCGCCACCACGCGCCGCCGACCAGCAACGCCGTCAGCGCGATCAGGCCGCCGGGGATCCACCACACGCGCGGCTGGCGAACCAGCGGAACCAGCGTCGCGCGGTCCGTGCCGTGACCGACTCGTGCGGCGGACGGCGCGGTGGCGATGGCCGCCGGTGCGAGGCCCGGGTCGCTCGAGGCGCTGCCGGCGGCGGCCGCGACGTGCAAGGCGCCGGGGGTGGTCTCCACGGTGACGTACGCGTGCTTGCTCGGATCGAAGTACGCAAACCCGAGCGCCGGGATCACGAGGTCCCCCGGCTTGGTCGGGACGACGGTCTGGGTGAACGTCTTGGTACCCGTCAGCGCGCTCGCCGCGCTCGGCGTGAAGTTGCTCTTGGTCGGGTACGCGTGGAGGTCCGGCGTGTCGTCGACGCCGGTCAGCGCGACGCGATCGAAGTTGCCCGTGCCGGTGACGCGGATCGCGAGCGTGAGCGGCTCGCCGACCCGTGGCGTGCCGGCGATGGGATCGAGCGCGACCGCGAACTGCCCGACCGCGCCGGTGAAGCTCGCGGGCTTGCCGGCCTCGGGCAGATCGGTGACCGCGAGCGCGCCGCTGCTCGCGTGCAGCGTGGTCTGCTCGCGCTGCATCGGGCCGACGTCGAACATCGACTCCAGGTCGGAGAACGGATCGGCGCCGCCGAACGGATTGGTGAAGAACGGATCCGAGAACGGGTCGTCGGGATCGATCGCCGCCGGTGCGCGCGCCGGACGCGGTGGGGGCGCGGCGCGATACGCGAGCTCGATGGGGAGCTCGACGCCGAGCTTGCCGCTGCTCGGCTTCGCGGGCGACAGCATCGCGGTCCACGTGGCCGCGAGGTACGGCTCGCCGCGGAGCTCGATCTGCGCCTGCGCGGGCTTGTCGGACAGGTTCGACAGCGTGAACGCATCCGAGGTCAGGTGCGGCGCGCCCTCGAGGGTCGCGGACGTGCCGCCGCGGAAGTACGCGTGGATGTGGATCGGCACGGCCTGTCCGACGACGAGCGCCTTGCTCGGGAGGTCGACGGTCAAGAACGCGCGCGACGAGCCGGAGCTGGGCGCGTGCGACGGCGCCGCGGCGGCGGTCGCGGGCGGTGGCGCCGGCGCGTCGGTGACGGTCGCGTGGATCGGCGCGGTCGTGTCGTTGCCGATCGCGATCGCGGGGATGTCCAGCGCGCCGGGGCGCGTCGGCACGACGGCGTACGAGAACGTGCTCTGCGGCGTGACGGTGCCGTTGATCGACCGGGTCTGCGACATCTGGCCGGCGAACCGGACCGTCGCACCGTCGATGCGCGGTGGCGGCGGCGGTGGTGCGTCGCCATCGGTCGTGACCGCGAGCTGCGCGGGTGTGCCGACGGAGAGGGCCGTGCCGGGGCGAAGCTCGGCGCGTGCGGCGGCGCGCGCCGCGGCGGGGAGTGCGAGCCCCGTCGCGACGACCGCGGCGAGCGTGAGGTGGCGTTGCATGTCGATCACCAGTCCTTGGTCTTGGTGGTTTGCGTGGGATGGCTCGCGCGGCCGTGGATCGCCATCGGCTTGAGATCGCGCTCGACGGAGTCGAGCAGCTGCACGGCCTCGCCGCGCGTGAGCTCGCCGGCCGCGCGATGCTTCGCGTCGTCGGCGGCAGCGGCGGCAGCGGCGGCGGTGCCGGGGTCATGTGCTTGCCCCGGCGTGCCGGCCGCGGACGGCTTCGGCGCAGTTGCCGCTGCGTCGGGCGCGTCCGCGGCCTTGTTCTGCTGGCCCTGCTGATCCTTGTTCTGCTGGCCCTGGGCCTGCCGATCCTTGTTCTGCTGGCCCTGGGCCTGCTGATCCTTGTTCTGCTGGCCCTG
>DATBBB010000245.1:0-76644 GCA_036271215.1 Kofleriaceae bacterium
TGCATTTCGGCGCGGTCTGGTTAATATGCAACCAGGAGGTTGCCCATGGCAACGACAGCAACGACGACCACCACCAGCGATTCCATCCACAAGCAGATCACGCTGCGCGCGACACCCGCCCGGGTGTGGCGCGCGCTGTCCGACGCGCGCGAGTTCAGCGTGTGGTTCGGCGCCGAGATGCGCGGCGAGTTCGTGCCCGGCCAGATGGCGCGCGGCGCGGCGAAGTTCAAGGGCCAGGAGCTGCCGTTCGAGATCTTGATCGAGCGCCTCGAGCCCGAGCGGCTGATGGCGTTCCGCTGGCACCCGTTCGCGATCGATCCGAGCGTCGACTACTCGCACGAGCCGATGACCCTGGTCGAGATCCGGCTCGAGCCGGCGCCCGAGGGCACGCAACTGACGATCACCGAGTCCGGGTTCGACCAGATCCCGGCCGCGCGGCGCGCCAGGGCGTTCGAGATGAACACCGGCGGCTGGGCCCAGCAGGCGGAGAACATCGCGCGCCATGTCCACGCCTAGCCTGGTGACCGCGCTGCGCGACGGCGCCCCGATCTTCGCCGCGCTCGGCGACGCGACCCGGCTGCGCATCGTCGCCAAGCTGTCGGACGGCGGCCCGCTGTCGATCGCGCGGCTGACCGAGGGCGAGGACATCACGCGCCAGGCGATCACCAAGCACCTGTCGGTGCTCGCCGACGCCGGGCTGGTGCGCGACGTCAAGCACGGTCGCGAGCGGCGGTGGGCGCTGGCACCGGCGCCGCTCGACACGGCGCGTCGCTACCTCGACCTGGTGTCGCAGCGCTGGGACGGCGCGCTCGCCCGGCTGGCCGCGCTGGTCGAGACCGACGACGAATGACCCACTCGGTCAGCTGTGGTATCCCCGCGGCATGAGCTTGCTCCCGACGACGATGGTCGGCTCGTATCCGCGGCCGGCGTGGTTCACTCACCAGCTCGCCGGCAAGGACATCCTCGAGGCGTTCAAGCTGACCTCGCACAGCGAGGCGTTCCACGACGCCACGCGGGTCGCGATCAAGGATCAGGACGACGCCGGGCTCGATCTGCTGACCGACGGCCAGATGTGGTTCGACGACTACCACATGGGGATCGGCTCGTTCCTGTGGTACTGGCTCGAGCGCACCCACGGGTTCTCGTCGGAGAAGCTGCCGCACCCGGCGCGCGGCAAGGCCAAGGGCCGCGATATCTGGGCGCTCGACGAGGCCGGCGGGGTCGCGGTCGACGGCGAGATCAAGCGCGGCCCGGTGCGCATGGCGCTGCTGTATCGCTGGGCCCAGCACCACACCCGCAAGCCGATCAAGGCGTGCATCGGCGCCGGCCCGGTCCAGCTATCGACCCTGGCGCACTTCCGCGGCGGCCCGGTCAAGAACCGCTCTGACCTGTCGCGCGCGCTGGCCGAGATCTTCCGCGCCGAGATCGCCGAGGTGATCGAGGCCGGTTGCCAGCACGTCCAGCTCGAGGACCTCGGCGCGTGGATGCCGCACCTCACGGGCGCCAAGGACTACGACTGGGTGTGCGAGACCGTCGACCGCACGTTCGGCGAGACCCCGCCCGGGGTCGAGCGCGCCTGGCACTTCTGCATGGGCAACGCGTGGGGCAACCAGATGGAGGGCCTCACCGCCGGCGGCTACCGCGAGATCCTGCCGCACTATCACGGGGTCAAGGTCGACGCCTACGTGCTCGACTTCGCGTGCCGCGAGATGGAGGACGCGGACCTGTTGCGCGCGCTGCCCGACGACAAGCGCGTGCACGCCGGCGTGATCGACGTCCGCACGCTCGAGATCGAGCACCCCGAGCAGGTCGCCGACCGCGTGCGCAAGGTCCTCGCGCACATCGAGCCCGAACGGGTGACGCTGACCACCGACTGCGGGCTCAAGCAGCTGCCGCGCCCGGTCGCGCTCGAGAAGCTGCGCGCGCTGGCCGAGGGCGCGGCGATCATGCGCCGCGAGCTGCGCGACTCGACCTTGGCCGGCGGCCGCGGCCGGCGCTGAGCGACCGGGCGCCGGGCGTGCCGGGCGTCAGCTCGCCGGCCGTCAGCTCGCCGGCCGTCAGCTCGCCGGGGCGATCAGGCCGCGCAGCCGCTGCTCGAGCGTGACCGTGCCGCGCACCGGCGTGCCGTGGAACTTGATCGCGCCGCGGCTGATGCCATCCGCCATCTCGCCGAACGCGTCGGCGAGCTCCTGCGAGGCGCCGTGGCCGACCAGCGCCTGGATCATCGCGGCCGGCGGCACCGACACGCCGTTGACCGGTTTGCCCGAGACCTTGGCGAGCGCCGCGGCGACGTCCTGCACGCTCGCGTCGACCGGGCCGGCCAGCTCGACGACCTGCACGCCGCCCTTGCCGCCCTCGAGCAGCAGCTTGGCCGCGAGCTTGCCGATGTCCTCGGTCGCGACCTGCGGGAACGCGAGGCCGGCGGTGACGCCGTAGTACAGCGCGCCGCCGGCGATCGCGTCGGCCGCCATCGAGCCCCAGTTCTCCATGAACGCGCCGGCGCGCAGGAACGTCGCCGGGACGCCGGTCGTGCGCAGGCCGTCCTCGACCGCGTGGAGGTACTGGATCGGCCCGGTGCCGGCGGCGAGCTCGGCGCCGACCGACGACAGCAGCACGACGTGGCCGGGCTTGGCGGCCTTGACCGCGCCGATCAACACGTCGGTCTTGCGCTTGCGCTCGGCTGCGATCCCGGTCTGGTTCCAGTTCGGCGGCGGTAGCAGCAGGTAGGCGCCGGTCGCGCCGGTCAGCGCGCGGGTCAGCGCCGCCTGATCCTCGAGGTCGGCGATCGCGACCTCGGCGCCCTTGGCGCGCCACGCCTCGCCCTTGGCGGCGTCGCGCACGATGACGCGGATCTGCTGCTTGGCCGCGAGCAGCTGCGCCGCGACGACCGAACCCGTATTACCCGAAACTCCAGCGATGACGTACATGACCAGCTCCTTGTTGCTTGCCCCACAACATGCGCCTGCCGCGACCATAAGCAAAATCGATTGTCGTCATACAGTAAATTCTCCATATTTATGGGATGCGGCTCGCCGGCATCGACCTCAACCTGCTGACCTCGCTCGACGTCCTGCTCGACGAGCGCAACGTCACGCGCGCCGCGCGCCGGCTCGGGGTCAGCCAGCCCGCGGTCAGCCACAACCTGCGCCGGCTGCGCGAGCTGCTCGGCGATCCGCTGCTGGTCCGCACGCCGCAGGGCATGCAGGCCACGCCGCGCGGCCTCGAGCTGCGCCCGGCGGTGCGCGCCGCGCTCGAAGCCGCGGAGGCGGTGCTGCAGGCCGCGCCGAGCTTCGATCCCGCGCGCGCCGAGCGCCGGTTCGTGCTGGCGATGGCGGATCAGGCCGCGTTCATGCTGCTGCCGCGGCTGGTCGAGCGGATCGCGGCGGTCGCGCCGGGCATCGCGCTCGATCTGCGGCCACCGCCCGACGATCTGTCGGCGGCGCTGACCGAGGGCGAGCTCGAGCTGGCGATCAGCGTGTTCAACGACGCGCCGGCCGGGATCCGCAGCGAGACCCTGTGGACCGAGTCGTTCTCGTGCGTCATGCGGCGCGGCGGCCCGGGGTCGCGCACGGCGCTCGATCTGGCGCACTACCTGGCGCGGCCGCACCTGCTGGTGTCGCCGCGCGGCCGGCCCGGCGGGTTCGTCGACGATCTGCTCGCGCGCGATCAGCGGCGGCGCCGGGTCGCGATCGTCGTCCCGCACTTCCTGGTCGCGCCGGCGATCATCGCGACCAGCGATCTGATCTGGACCGCGCCGACCGGCCTCGCCCGCCTGCTGGCGGGCCGCTACCCGCTCGCGGTCCGGCCGCCGCCGCTCGAGCTCTCGAGCTTCGCGGTGGTGCTGCGCTGGCACCTCCGGCTCGACCGCGATCCGGGGCTGGCGTGGCTGCGCCAGCTGCTGCGCGAGGCCGCGCCGGCGTCGTCGTGACCGCGCGCTACTCCGGCTGCAGCACGAACCAGTGGAACGCGCGGTACGGCCCGGGCGCCACGGTGTGCAGGGTCCGGGGCGCACCGGCGGCCAGCGCGAAGTCGACCTCGATGAACCCGCCGGCGCGGGTCGGGGCCGGCAGCGTCGCGTGCGCGAGCTCGGTGCCGGCGTCGTCGAAGATCTGCAGCGGCACCGGCTGGGTGATCGCCTCGTGATAGGGATACGCGAGCGCGCCGCCGGTGCGCAGGATCAGCCGGGCCGGCTTGCGCGGATCGATCGCCACGGTGAACCGCTCGAGCCCGCCGCGGATCGTGCGGCCGCCGTCGAGGATCAGGCCGTGCGCGCCGGTGTCGCGGCCGACGATCGTCCAGCGCGCGGTCGGATCGCCGAGGTTGCGCCGGCCGAGCGCGCCGGTCCAGCCGTGCGCGGCCTCGCTGGCGATGTCGGCGACGTCGACCCGATCGACCAGCTTCCAGCCATCGTGCGGCGTGAACGGCCGCTCGCCGGTCCCGGCGTGATCCCAGTTGGCGGTCAGGATCTGCATGTCGAGCTCGCCGGCGAGCCGGCTGGCCGCGAACCCGGGGTGCAGCGTGGTGTGGAACAGATCGTCGCCGAAGAACTCGGTCGTGCCGAGCCACGCCGGGTAGTACGCGAAGTGGGTGAACCGCTGGTCGGGCGGCAGGCTCTCGAGGAACTCGAACCGCGCGCCGGGGCCGTTGATCGCGACCTCGGCCTGGTGGTTGGTGACCAGGCCGAGCATGTCGTAGACCGGGCCGTCGCCGTAGTAGGCGATCGCGCCGGCGTCGTGGAACATGATGCGCGCGTCGGGCAGCTTGCGGTGGACGTACTCGCCGATCGCCACGACCTGGGTGTTGGTGTCCATCACGCCCTGCGCGTAGAGCCGGACGCCGGCGACCAGGCCGGGCCGCGCCTCCTCGATGAAGCCGGCGACCGCGACCACGGAGACCGCCGCATGGACCCACGTCCACCACGGTCGGCACGGCCTGGCCGCGGCACCGGCCCGCGCCGAGCCCGTGGATCCGGACGCCTCGGCCGGCCTGGCCGACCCGAGCGCGCAGCCGACCGAGATCACGAGCAGCGGGAACGCCGGCGCGATGTAGCGATAGCTCTGGAAGCTCCACTGGCCCGACGACGCGATCACCACGAACATCAGCGCGAGCGGCCCCAGGACGATCAACGCGCCGGCGGCCCACTGGCGCGCGCGCCACGCCCAGCCGACCACGTGGATCGCCCCGGCGAGCCACGCCAGGCCGAACAGCCGCGGCCACACCAGCGGGCTCTGCGGCTCGATGAACAGCCCGCGCAGCAGATCGCGGGTCAGCCGCGCGACGGCCGCGCGCCAGTACTCCCAGTCGAACCCCGGCAGGTAGAAGTGGCTCTTGGCCACCCCGGTGTTGGGCAGGAAGTGGCCGGCGAGCACGCGGTTGGCGCACAGCCACACCGCGGGCGCGACCAGCGGCGCCAACCACCACAGCGCCGCGCGCAGCTCGCCGCGCCACAGCCGCGCGATCGCGGTCAGCCCGGCGACCGCGGCGACCAGCACGAGCGCCTCGGGCCGGGCCAGCGCCGTGGCGGCGAGGCACAGCGCGAGCTTGCGCGGCGGTGCCCCGGTCCGCGGGGCGGCGATCACCAGGCGGATCAGCGTCACCAGCAGCGCGCTGGCGAGCGCGGCGTCCATGCCGGACAGCGCGATGCACGAGAACGGCGCGATCGCGATCAGCACCAGCGGCGCGAGCGCGCCGGCGATCGGGCCGGCGATCGGCGTCACCAGGCGATGCACGCCGATCGCGGTGACCGCGTACAGCGCGGCCGACAGCCCGAACGCGACCCAGACCAGGGCGTGGCCGCGCGCCCCGAGCGTCCAGAACGGCGCGAGCAGCATCGGCCACAGGATGCTCGTGGCGCCCGCCGAGTACCCGCCGCCGGGGAAGTAGGTGAACGGCTGGCCGCGGCCGATCTGCTTGGCGTAGGTCAGGTAGATGTAGCTGTCATCGAGCGGCAGGCCCATCGGCCGGGTATGGGCGAGCACGGTCGCCGCGAACGCCCAGGCGACCGCGAACACGACCAGCGCGATCGCCCCGGCGGAGATCCAGCGCCGGCGGTCTACCACCATCCGGCCGCCGGCGTGCGCGCGGCAGCAAGCGCGATCCGCTGGAACCGGAACTTGCGGTCGCGCTGGTAGTCGCCGACCACGTCGAGCGCGAGCTCGTTGAAGTCGAGCGAGCGGACCCAGCGGAACCCGCAGTCGTAGAGCACCGGCAGGATGTCGTCGGTGCCGAACCGGATCGGCTCGCCGAGCTCGCCGACCATCGAGCGCGCCTCGAGATCGACCGCCGAGATCCCGGTGCCGGCCGCGAAGTTCTTGCCGACGTAGTCGAACGCCACGAGCGACCGCGGATCGAGCTCGGCGGCGAGCCGGGTCGCGGTCGCTCGCACCGCGGCCTCGGTCAGGTACGGCACGACGCCCTCCCAGATCACGAGCGCCGGGGCGGCGGTGTCGAGCCCGGCCCCGCGCAGCTGGTCGATCGGATCGTCGTGCTCGAAGTCGCACGCCACGTAGGTCGCCGCCTCGAGCGGATAGCCGGCGAGCGCCGCGAGCCGCGACCGCTTCTCGGCCTGGGTCGCCGCGTGATCGACCTCGAAGAACCGGACCCCGGCCCGCGGCAGCCGCGCCGCGCGGGTATCGTAGCCGGCGCCGAGGATCACGATCTGGCGCGCGCCGAGCCGGTCGACGGCGATCCCGACCAGCCGATCGAGGTAGGCGACGCGGACCGCGAGCCACAGCTCCATCGCCGGGAACCGCGCGTCGTAGCGCCGCGCGATGTCCTGGCCCTCGGCACCGGCGAGCGCCTCGGCCCACGGATCGCGGATCAGCGGCACCGCGGCACGGCTCGCCCGCGCGCGATACGCCGATACCATGAGCGCGGTCTTCGACGCCGAGCTGTGCGCGTCCATCACTTCCTCTCGAAGTGCGTGACCAGCCCGTTGTACGCCGAGGTGACGCGCATCGACAGCTCGGTCGCGGCCTTCTGCTTCTGTGGATTTCCGGCGTGCATGTCGGGGTGGTACTTGCGCATCATCCGGCGGTACGCGGTCTTGATCTGCGCCATGTCGGCGCCGGCCTGCAGATCGAGCACGCGATACCACTCGAGCAGGTTCGCCTCGGTGGTGCCCGGCCGCGGCGCCCGCGCGCTGCCGGCGCCCGGCGGCGTCCGCGCCGAGCTGGATCCCGACGCGCCGGTCGATCCCGTCCCGGCCCCGGCCCCGGTCCTGGCCCCGGCCCCGCTGCTCGACGCCGACCAGCTGCCGGCGCCGCTGCGGGTCGCCTGGTCCTTCATCCGGCGGAACGCCTCATCGGCCGCCGCCCGCTGGCGCGCCTCCCGCTCGTCGCGCTCGCGGTGGATCCGCGCCGCCCGGGCCCGCGCCGCCTGGTCGCGCGCCGTACGCGACGCCGGGTCCGAGGTCGCGAGCTTGGCGAGCGGGTTGTCCTCGGGCTTGCGCGCCGTCCGGGCCCGCGCGGCCTTGCGCACGGTCAGCTCGGCCTGGAGCGCCGCGCTCTCGACGTGGCTGAGCGGCTCGTCGTCCACGATCACGAGCGAGGTGAGTCGCGACAAGCCGGACTGCGCGCCCTCGAGGATGCGCTTGGTGATCCCCACCCGGCAAACCTAGCACCGCGCGTCGCCCGCGTCACCGCGCGAGCAGGGTCTCGATCATCGCGATCAGATCGGCGCCGATGAACGGCTTCTTGAGCAGCATGTCGATCGCCGCGTCGCGGGCGTCGGCCGACAAGGTCGGCGCGTCCCAGCCGGTCATCAGCACGAGCTTGCCGCGATAGCCGGCGGTGCGCAGCGCACGCGCGACGTCGAGCCCGCTCAGCTTCGGCATGCCGACGTCGCACAGCACGAGGTCGAACGACTGCGCGGCGGCGATCTCGAGCGCCTGCGCGGAGGTCGTGGCGGTGGTGAGCGCGTGGCCGAACGGCTCGAGGAACGCGAGGATGATGTCGACGATGTCGAGGTCGTCGTCGACCACGAGGATCCGGGCGTGCGCCGGCGTGGCCGCCGGGCGGGGAGCGGGTACCTCCGGCTCGGCCGCGCTGGCGGTGGCCGGCACCAGCGTGAGCTCGAACACCGCGCCGCCGGTGAGCGCGTTGCGCGCCGACAGCTTGGCGCCGAACGCCGCGAGCGCCGCCTGCGACGCCGATAGCCCGAGCCCCATGTGACCGCCGGCCTTGGTGGTGAACGCCGCGCGGAACAGCCGCGCGAGGACGTCGGGTGCGATGCCCGGGCCGGTGTCGGCGACGGTCAACCGGATCATGCCGGCATCCTGGAGCGCGCGGATCTCGATCCGGCGCCGCCCGGGCGCGACCTCCGCGAGCGCGTCCTGCGCGTTGACCACGAGGTTCAGCACCACCTGGTGGATCAGCGCAGCGTCGCACCGCACCGGCGGCAGCTGCGGCAGCTCGGCGTCGAGCTCGATGCCCTGCGCGCGCAGCTGCGGCCCGGCGAGGACCACGACATCGTCGACGGTGCGCGTCAGATCGGCGGCCTCACTCGCGGGGGCCGCCCGCGCCGGCCATGCGACCCGCTGGACCCGCTTCACCAGGTCGATGATCGCGCGATTGACGCGCTCGATCCGCGGCAGCTGCTCGACCGCGTCGGTCGCCGACCGCGCGCCGACCTCGACCGCGATCCGGGCGATGCCGGCGAGGTTGTTGAGATCGTGCGCCGCCCCGAGCGCGAGCTCGCCGATGGTGCGGATCGGCCCCGTGGCGACCAGCGCGTCGCGCGCCCGGGCCAGCTCCCCGGCCAGCCGGTCGGCACGCTCGGTGTGGTGTACGCGCTCGACCGCGATCGCGAGCAACGCGAGGATCGCCGGTAGCGCGCCGTGGTCCAGCACCTCGTCGGAGATCGGTTGTGCGCCACGGTAGGAGCCCAGCCACACCGCCCCCACCGGCTCACCGCCAGCGCCGAGCAAGGGGCCGCACGCGAACGGGTGACCGCGCATCCGATCGTAGCCGGCGCGGGTCATGCCAAGCGTGTTCGGCGGCACGACGTCGTCGTCGCGATCGAAGATGTGCAGCGCGTCGGGGGCGGGGATGTTGAGGATCCGGCGGTCGCGGAAGCCATGGCCGATCGGCAGCCGCGGATCGATCGCGAATCGCGCGGGCGCCTCGTGCGTTGCATCCGTGCCGTTGCGATCGAGCTTCACCGTGGCGAGGTCGCCGGTCTGCTCGTCGATGCGCGCGATCCACACCAGACCAAACCCCAGCGCCGCGAGCTCCGGGATCACATGGGCCGCAACCTCGTCGACCCGCGCCGCGGAGGCAAGCCGCGAAGTGAGACCAGCCAGGAGATCAACCGCCCCCATCCTACAGCCTCGAGGTGATTGCGTCGAACAACAACGTCGGCCGGATAATACAAGGTATTCGGATTTTTCCGTGTTCGAACGCGTGGCGCGTTTTGCTGCACGAATGTGAATCTACGTTCAGCGCCGCGTAACGCGCTCCCAGTAGAAAACCGTGATCGCGACACAGTGAAATTGACTATCGCTCGACTGTGTGACGACGAACTCGGTCACGGTCAGTTGTGGATTGTTCGTCATCCACGCGGTGACGGTCTCACCGAGCTGTTCGCGCGGTTGAAACATCGTCGCGGAGAAGACTTTGACCCCATTGAACACGAGGTCGGGTCGAACGACGAGCCCTGCGGAGACATCGCGCGTCATGAGGTGCAGCGTACTCTTCGCCGCGCAGACAAGATGCCCCGATTGCGCACAAAGGTCGTTTGCGATAAACATGCAATGGCGTTCACAGGCGGGCTGTCACCCCGTGCGCGCTACGCCAGCAGTGGGCTCATGGCCCGACCTTCGTGGGCAGGGTGCGCCGCCCGATCCAGCGCGACAGCGAGACCGGCGCCATCCCGAGCCGCTCGGCGGCGCTGCTCAGGAAGGGCGAGTTCCGGATCGCCACCAGCCGCAAGGTGCCCTTCTCGATGTCGGGCAGCGACTTCGCCGAGTAGGTCCGGACCCACTCGAGATCGGCCGCGAGGAAGCTGCTGCGCGGCGTGCCGAGCTCGTCGGTCGCGTCGGCGCCGTACTCCATGATGATTCGATCGAGCTCGTCGGCCCGGCTGGCCAGCGGCGGCACGTCGATCGGCACCGAGAGGAACTGCGCGCACTCCGCGGGGTCGGGCGCGCACACCACGAGCTGGACCCGCGAGCTCGGTGCACGCAGCGCCGCGATCAGGTCGGCGAAGTCCTTGGGCAGCCGGTGGCCTCGCACGCACAGCGAGCCGCCGTTCGCCGCCTCGAACGCCTGCATGCCGGTCTCGTAGTTCTGCGCCACGCGCACCGTGGCCTTGCCCGGCCGACGCCGCGGATCGCAGACGATGAACGGCCGATGGGGCCCCATCACCTGGCGGTGGATCGAGCGCGCCGTCGGGACCAGATCGCCGTCGCCGCATAGCACGAGCGCCGCGCGGCGGGCCCCCGCTATGCGGATCGAGCGCAGCGCATGATCGACGATCGCGACGCGGTCGCTGCGCCAGCCGAGCAGCCGGGACATGAACTCGCGCAGCGCGACCGAGCGGCTGCTCTCGGCGATCAGCGTCAGCCCGCCGATCCCGATCTCGGCGCCGGGCTCGAGCGTGATCTCGGTCCGCCGAGTGCCATCGAGCTGCATGCCGTTCTTGCTGCCGAGATCGCGCAGCAGCCAGCGCGCGGCCTCCCGGATCAGCTGCGCGTGCCGGCGCGACACAAGGCCGGCCGGATCCTCGAGGTGCACCGTGCAGGTCGGAGACGAACCCACCATGTATTCTTGGCCCGCAGTATCGTCGGATATATCCGGCAGCAGGCTGATCCGATCGCTGCCCCACAGGCGCAGCCGCGTCACCATATCGTTGATCGCACACTCACTCGCTGTCGGGTCGGTCTTGGTAGAAAAACCTATCGTTATCATACGCTCTCCTGGCGCAGTGTTGCGGCAGAGGTCCGGCCGAATCCGAGGTCGTTCGAAAGTGCCAGTTGCGTCGCCACCTCACGCGACGCACCTATCGCGGACTTGTTCGCACACAAGGATCTATGGCGGGCACTGTGCGTCCTGAAGACAAGACGCACACGAGCATCGCCGGCTCCTCTACTGGTACTGCTCGTCGTCCGTCCGCATGAGCACGTTTCTCATCCCTCAGACGAGATTTAACACCTAATAGCAGTTTCACCAAGAAGCGTTACCATCGTATTGCCTGCATCCATGCTGTTTTAGATTCGACGACAGATCGCTCCCAATGCTCGAGGCGCTGCACGCAACGGGATCGGTCCCTCCGGCTCGTGACCTCGGCGATACAACGTGAGATGCCCTCCGAGATCGCCTCACGCATCGTGCTAAGATGACGTGAATGTCCCCAGGCGAAGAGCAGTCCCGAAACGGGTCGAACCGGTCGCGCAAGCTCGTCCCGTTCAACGGCGTGAAAGTGTTCTCGGCGACGATGTTTGCCGAGCGCGATCGACTCGGAGACCGCGTCACCGAGTGGATCGCCAACAACCCGAGCTTCCAGGTCACAGAGATGGTGGTCACGCAATCGAGCGACGCAGCGTTTCATTGCGTCGCGATCACCGTGTTCTACACCGAGCAGCTCCGGCGCTGATTCGCTGCTGAAGCTTCGCCGACGCCGGGCGATGGTTCGCCGGCCGCGCCGCCGCTACAGCGGCATGTGTGCGATCTCGGCAGCGTCGCCGACCACCCAGACATCGGTCGCCACCGCGGTCACCGACCACAGCGAGACGCCGGTGCCCAGCGGCTGGCCCGTGGTCCACGCGGTGCCATCCCAGTGGCCGATCCGGCTGGCCCCCGCGCCCCAGATGTCGCTGGTGCCGAGCGCAGACAGGCTGTCGAACTGGCCGCTGAACGTCTTCTTGGTCGTCCAGCTGGTGCCGTCGTAATGCACCGACTCCTTGTTCGGGAAGAAGTCGGTGACCCAGACGTCGTTGGCGCCGACGTCGAGCACCGTGAAGTAGGTCGAGGTCCCGGCGCCGGGCGTCAGCGTCGTCCACGACGTGCCGTTCCAGTGATGGGCGTTGGTGTTCTCGCCGGTGGTCCACACGTCGCTCGCGCTGGTCCCGGAGATCCCGAGCAAGGTGCCGCCGAACGTCGACGTCGTGAACGAGCTCCCGGTCCATTGCAGCACCGTGCCCTGGCCCGCGAACCACATATCGGTGCTCGACGTGCCCCACACCGCGTCGACATCGGTGGTCGCGCCCGACACCGACGACCACGCCGTGCCGTTGTAATGGAGGATGGTGCCGCTGATGCCGCCGGCCCATACATCGCTCGCGCTCGAGCCCCACACGCCGCGCAGATCGTTGGTCGTGCCGCTGGTCATCACGCTCCACGTGCCGGCGCTGTTGCGGTGGATGATCGTGCCGGTATCGCCGACCGCGAACACGTCGTTCGCGCTGGCAGCCCACACCGCGTGGAGCAGCGGTGTGCCGGTGACCGGCGCCGTCTCGGTGCACCACGTCCCGATCGCACAAGGCGGCGGGGGTGTTCGCGCCGAGAGGTCGGCCATATTCTGGGACACGAGAGGATCCTCGGTCGCATTCGGATCGCTGGAGGACACACAGCCGACGACGAAAACACACACGAGGTACTTCATCTGTACTGTATTTCTCTCTTGTGAGTGCTACATTGTCACGTACGTCGTGATGACCTCTCGGAACACGTGATCATGGTCATGGTGATCGCCGTGATCGCAGTCGAGGTGATGACCTGTCCTACCATGGTCGTGCTGGATCGGCGAGGTGTGACAACGCTCGTAGAACTTGCCGTGCTCGACGAACTTTTCGCATGCAGTATCGGGCGCGAAACCACCGCAGTCGCCGGCGTAGATCAAGCCGCACTGCGTGAACCCGGGGTTCGCGGGATCCGGTTCGGCGCAATCGCGATCGACCAGCCCACCGAACTCGCCCGCTGCCTGATCCTTGCCGCGGCACGCGTACCAAGGAATCGGTCGATCGGTCGGTCCGAAGATGTTGCCGTAGAACGCGCCTTCTTCGAGCGGCCAACCCTCGCGCTCATCCTGGTCGGACGCGAGGCCCGGGTTGTTGCCGCGCATCGAGATCGGGATCGCGACCTCGTGGGCGTTGGCGCGCGCAAACATACATGCGCTGATCCAGCCCTGCCCTTCCTCATCGAGCGGCTGCGACAACCAGTGCGGCGCGAGGCCCATCTCACCAGGGAACTCATAGTCGGTGCCGTTGAGGGTCGCAACGAGCGTGACGTCCTCGGCAATGGCACAGCTCACTGCAAGCGAGAACACTTCACGGCCATCGTCCGTAGCCAGCATCGCATCGCTCGAGTTGAGGTTGACGCGCAGACGGTTCAAGCTGATCCGGTTCAAACCGATACGGTTCAAACCAATCCGGTTCAAACCGATACGATTCAAACCGATACGGTTCAAACCGATACGATTCACAGACAACACGTCGGATGTTGTCGTCGATTCGTTAGGCGTGGGGTCCGTTGGCGAGACGGCACATGCGACACTGAAAGACACTACTGCGACTGACAACCAGTAAGCTGGGCGCATCGATCTTCCTCCGGTCGCGGCAGGATCAACTGACGATCCTCGTCGCGCAAGCCCCGTCTTGCGTGAGGAACTTACCGAGCAGTAGGCGACTAACCGTCAGATACCGTCAGTAACCCACAAGCCATCAGGTAGCGGATACGGTGCCCAACCTTCGACGTCGAGTGCAGGTCCGTCTACTACATGACCGCTGATCGTGGCGCGAGACAATCCGATCGCCGCGCGAGACTGTGTAGACAAGCCTGCGAGCCGCGCGCGCAGCCCGGCTAATTTCTGAGCGTCCAGCCGGCTACGCGGCACCACCGCAAGCATGCTGTCAGGCGCGGACAGCGCGAGCGTCAGGCCGAACAAACGTGCAGTGTCGATCGCCGCGGTGATCTCGCCGGGCTCGCCTTCAACATAGAGCACGGTGACCTCGACCTCCTCGCCCACACCACCGTGGATCACCGCGCGCAACGCCTCGGCAAACGCCCGCGCCGTCGAGAATCGATCGGTCGGCTCGGGGGCGAGCGCGCGCGCGATCGGCTCATCGATCGCCGGATCGATATCGACCTTGGTCGACGGCCGCGGCCGCGGGCCGTGGACCGACAGATAGCTCTGTACGACCCCGGGCGCGCCGCCGAATGCCGGCTGACCGGTTAGCGTGTGATAGGCGAGCAGGCCGAGCGCATAGATATCGGTGCGCGCATCGACCGGATGACCGCGCATCTGCTCGGGCGCCATCGCAGCGGGCGTGCCCAGCATGCTGCGCGACGATGTCAGCCCGGGCCCGATCTCATCGACCAGCTTGACCAACCCGAAGTCGAGCAGCACCGGGCGAATCGCCCCAGCGCTTTGCGCGAGGATCACGTTCGAAGCCTTGACATCGCGGTGAACCAGCCCGGCCGCGTGCGCCTGGTAGAGCGCATCGCACAGCGGCTCGAGGATCGCCAGCATCTCCGCCGGCGGCAGCCCGCCGCGCTCGTGCAGGACCTCGCGCAGGCTCGGGCCGGCGACGTACTCGAGCATGAGGTACGGCCGGCCGTCGTCGAGCGTGCCGTGACCGAGGCCGCGCACGACGTTGGGGTGATCGAGGCGCTCGATCGCGTCGAGCTCGCGCTGGAACCGGGTCAGCGCGTCGACCGAGCGCACGAGCTCGAGGTGCAGGATCTTGATCGCGACCGGCGCCGGCGCCGGCGCCGGCGGATGACTCGACGGCGCGCCATCGGGCTCGGGCTTGCGGCGCGCGAGCCAGACCTGGCCGAAGCCGCCCTCGCCGATCAACTGATCGAGCTGGTAGCCAGCAATCTCGATGGCCTGTGAACCGTCCAATAAGCACTCTTACCATCGAGTGCGGCGTGCGTCTCTTGCGATGCAGAAGATATTGTTACTGCGGTGTGCCGGACAGCAACCCCGTGACCACTGCAGTGCCGACCGCAGGTTCAAAATACCTGGCGGCGCGACCACACCGGGCTGTGCTGCGCCTGGGCGCGCGCCGTCGCGAGCTGGCCGGGCGATAGCGCCTGGTGGCGATGCGCGAGCGCCCACAGCTCGAGCCGGAGATCGGCGTCCTCGAGCACGCGGTCGGCGCGCAGCAGCCAGCTCTCCCACACTGGAGGTGCGCTGTGCGCGACGCAGCACGTCAGCACGCCGGCGATGATCTGGCTGGCCTCACCGAGCTCGTGGCGGGCGAGCCCGGCGAGCAGGGTGCGGGTCTCGTCGAGCTCACCGCGCGCGGCGAGGATCCGCGCGAGCAGCAGCTCGTCGACCCACGCCGAGCCCTCGCCGTGGCCGCGCTGCAGCGACAGCCCGCGGCGTGCCAGGTTGACGGCCTCGTCGAGCGCGCCCTGCCACAGTTGCTGTTCGGCGAGGTTGTGGGTCGCGGTGCGCTCGAGTGTGGCGTGGCCGAGCTCGCGGCCGAGCTGGATCACGCGGCGCAGATCGGCCTCGGCGCGCTCGGCCTGGCCGAGCACGATCCACAGGATCATCCGGTTCGAGTACGCCGCGCCGAGGTGGAAGCCGTCACCGGTTTCCTCACACACCGCGATCAGCTCGGCGAACACGCCCTCGGCGCGATCGATCTGGCGGGCCTCGGCGAGGCAGTGGCCGAGCATCACCAGGCCGATCGTCTCGGTCTCGCGGTGGCCGAACCGGCGGGCGAGCGCGACCACCTCGTCGAGCGGCGCGATCGCGTCGGAGAACCGCGCCTGGCGGTACACCATGCGGGCCCGGGCGAGCTCGATCTCGGGCGCGAGCTCGGCGAGCTGGGCCGCGCGCTGGCGCTCGGCCGCGCGCTCGGCGGTGATCGTCGAGCCCAGGTAGTCGCTGCTCCAGTCGAGCGCGGTGGCGCGCTCGAGCAGCACCTCGATCTCGAGCACGGCGTCGCCGCGCGCGACCGCGATCTCGAGCGCGGCATCGAGATCGACCAGCGCGTCGCGCACGCGCTGCAACCGGTAGCGCGCGCGGGCCCGGCCGAGCAGCGCGCGGCCGCGCTCGAGGTCGTGGCCGTCGAGGTTGCGGACCGCGCCCTGCCACGCCTGGTCGGCGTCCAGCGTCCGGTGCGCGCGGTGGGCGTGCTCGCCGAGCGTGGCGAACGCGCGGGCGGCGATCAGCGGCTCGCCCACGGCCTCGGCGTGGCGCGCGACCCGCTCGGCGACCGCCGGCTCGCGCAGATCGCGGGTCCGCCACAGCTCGAGCGCGGCCTGGTGCAGCACGCGACGCTCGTCCTCGTCGGTGGTGGCGTAGATGCCCTCCTGGAGCAGCGCCTGGCGGAACGTCCAGCCCGCGCCCGACGCCACGAGCACCGTCGCCGCCGCGAGCTCGGCGAGCCCGATGTCGACGTCGATCGTCGTGGTGGCGCCGCCGGCGCGCTCGACCCGCTCGACGACCTGCGCGAGCTCGGCCCGCTCGAACCGGTCGCCGAGGATCGCGCACACCCGGGCCAGCGCGATCAGCGGCGCCGAGTGGCCGGCGAGCTCGAGGGCGGCGAGCCACGGCCCGAGCGCGATCGGTGGCAGCGCCTCGAGCGCGGTCGTATCGAGGAAGTGCTCGCCGTTGGGCCGGGTCCGGATCGCGCCGCGATCGTGGATCTCGCGGACCAGCCACGCCAGGTGCAGCGGGTTGCCGCGCGCGATCCCCGCGATCTGGCGCAGCGCGCGCAGCGGCGGGTACACCGCGGGGCGCAGCAGCGCGGCGGTCATCGCGACCGCGGACTCCTCGTCGAGCGGCCCGAGCACGTCGCGGCGGTGGCGCTCGGCGCGACCGCCGAACCCGGGCCGGCGCTGCTCGATCCGCGGCGTGCCGAGCGCGAGGATCCACAGCGCGAGCGGCTCGCCGCCGAGCGTCGCGTACTCGATCGCATCGAGCAGCTCGTGATCCGCGAGCTGGATGTCGTCGAGGATGATCGCGAGCGGCCGGCCGCGCGCCGCGGCGCGCAGCTGATCGCCGACCGCGCGCACGAGCGGCCCGTCGGGCGTTTGCACCAGGAGGTCCGACAGCGGGCTGTGGCCCGGCCGGCCGGCGCCCGGCGGCGGCACCGCGCCGAACTGGACCCGCGCGCCGAGCTCGCGCAGCCGGGGCACGAGCTGGGCCGCGAGCGCGGTCTTGCCGATGCCGTGCTCGCCGACGACCAGCGCGAACCCGGGACCGAACGAGCCGAGCGCCGCGGCGGCGTCGGCCGCGAGGTCGGAGATCAGCGCGTCGCGGCCGAACAGCTCGGTGATCTCGCCGGCCTCGGCGAGCGTCACGAACCCGGGGCCGGCGTCGCTGTCGCGGGTCGGCGCCTGGCTCACCGTGGCGAGCGCGCGGGTCAGCGCCACGCCGGTCCACGCCCCCGCCGGCACCCAGTCCTCCGGGTGATCGATCGCGTCGCCCGCGAGCTTGGGCGTCACTCGCAGCAGGTCGAGGTGGAGCGCGACCCGAGCGCCCGCCGCCGCCAGATCGCGCGCCGCGGCGAGCGCCGTGCTCGCCGGATCGGCGTGCTCGGCGCCGGTCGCGCCGCCGAGCACCCGCCGGCCGCGCTGCGAGATCACCGTGATCTTGCGCGCCGCGAGCGCGCCGAGCAGCGCGCGATCGACCCGCGGCAGCTCGGCCCACAGCAGCACCACCGGCTGCTTGCCCTCGCTGACCATCGACATCGAGTACATCCGCGCCAGCGAGTCGCTGTCGCGCGCGGCGGACAGCCGGTCGCGGACCTCGGCGACGCTCGACGGCCGGCGCCGCGGCAGCTTCGCGAGGCACTCGTGGCACACCGCCTCGACCTGCGCCGGTACCGGGGTCAGCGCGCCGAGCGGCGGTGGCCGGAGCGCGGCGTGCGCGCGCTGCAGCGCCGCCGGATCGCCGACGAACGGCGGCCGCCCGGCGCACAGCTCGTAGAGCACGCAGCCGAACGCGTAGAGATCGGTGCGGACGTCGACCGACGCGGCGTCGATCAGCTGTTCGGGCGAGATGTACTCGAGCGATCCGACCTGCACGCCGGCGCGCGTCGGATCATCGAAGTCGCTCGGCAGCTTGCGGGCCAGCCCGAGATCGATGATCGCGATCGAGCTGTCCGGACGCCGGACAAGGTTATCGGGCTTGAGATCGCGGTGGATGAACCGCGCGGCGTGGACGGCCACGAGCGCGTCGAGGATGCCGATCGCGATCTCGAGCGCGCGATCGATCCGGATCGGCTGGGTCAGCAGATCGGCGAGCGTGGTGCCGGTGATCCGCTCCATCGCGATCCACGGCCGGCCATCGCCGAGCACACCGAGCCCGTCGAGCCGCGGCACCGCGGGCGCACCGATCGCCGCCAGCGCCTCGGCCTCGCGCGCCATGCGCGCCCGCGCGAGCTCGTGGGCGGCGTGCGCGACCTTGAGCACACCACCTGGGATCTCCCACACCGACGCAAAGCCACCGCTCCCGATGCATGCGCCGACCGGCTTGCGCCACACCGGCCGTGGACCTGTGTCATGGCCCACGTCGTGGGCCGCGTCACCAGGGCCAGGACTCGACACGCTGCCATGCAACGAACAGCTGCGCCCGGCCGAGAGCCGGCGATGACAGGTCGAGCAACGAGCCACGCTGCGAATGTACGCCGTTCGCGGCCGATCCGCCGCGCGATGCGCTCGGCGAGCGAGACCAGCGTCGGCGGAGACATGCTAGTGTTTGGCTCGCAGGTGTTCGAGAACGTCATCGAGGCGATGGTCGATGCTGTGCTGGTCGTCGACGTAGAAGGTGCCGTCACGTTGACCAACACGGCGGCGTCGACGTTGACCGGCTACTCGGTCGACGAGCTGCGCGGCATGCCCGCGGCGCGCTTGCTGGTCGATGACACCTCGGGCCTGCGCACGGTCGTGCGCCGCCGGATCGAGGACGGCGCGGTGCTGCGCCGCGAGGAGTCCTGGCTGGTGCCGAAGGTCGGCAAGCCGATCCCGGTCTCGGTCACCGCGTCGCCCGTCATGTCAGCCGGTGTCTTACAAGGCATCGTGGTGGTCGCGCGCGACATCCGCGAGATCCGCGAGCTGCTCAGCGCCAAAGAATCCGAGATCGTCCGCCGCAAGAAGGCCGAGGACGAGCTGCGCGCCGCCAAGGCGTCGATCGAGGAGCAGCTCGACGAGACCCGCAAGTCACTGCTGCACGCCGAGCGCCGCGCCACGCTCGGCACGCTCGCCGGCGGCGTCGGTCACGAGCTGCGCAACATCGCCCAGGTCCAGGTCGCGGCGATCGACGAGCTGCTCGCCGCGCTCGCCGCCAACCAGGACGTGACCCCGCTGACCCGGTCGTTGCTACCGGATCTCGAGCGCGTCGCCGAGCACATCACCGAGCACGGCAAGCGGCTGATGCAGCTCGCGCGGCCCGGCCCGGATCACGTCGGCCCGATCGATCTCAACGCGGTGGTCAAGGACGTGATCGCGATGCTGCGTGGCGCCGGCAAGCTGCGCCGGCTGATGGTCACGACCGAGGTCGGTCCCGAACCGCTGATCGTCACGGTCAACCGCACGCGGATCGAGCAGATCCTGGTCAACCTGGTGGTCAACGCGGTCGACGCGATCGGCGACCGCCATGGCCTGATCGCGGTCCACGTCCACCCGAGCAGCGACGGCAAGCGCGTGGTGTGCGAGGTCCGCGACAACGGCTGCGGGATCTCGCCCGAGAACCTCGAGAAGATCTTCGAGCCGTTCTTCACGACCAAGCCGGAGGACAAGGGTACCGGGCTCGGGCTGCCGGTCGCGCGCGGCATCGTCGAGAGCTACGGCGGGACCCTGGTCGGGGCGTCCGAGCCGGGCACCGGCACGACGTTCACGTTCGACTTGCCGCGATAGCGCGTCGCGCGTCTCGATCCAGAGGGGCGCTGCGCGCCTCAGCTACCGGGGATCAGATCGATCGTGCCTTCGCTGATCTTCTTGCCGCGCAGCAGGCGGTAATCAGCGCCCCACTGCTCGAGCAGCAAGGTGTCGTCGCCGGGCGCGGCGTACAGCCACCACCGCGCGCGCTCGACGTGGCCCTCGGGGCGATCCTTCTTGAGCGCGCCGAGCGGGCCGACGTCGCCGAACAGCGAGCAGGTCGCGGCGCCGCGCTTGTCGAGCGCGTAGCGGATGTCGCCGATCACGAGGATCTCGGGCGGGTAGCCGGCGATCTGGGTCGCCTCGTCCTGGATCAGCAGCCGCATCGCGCTGGTCCCCGTGCGCTCGAGGCCAACGACCAGCCACTTGACGGCGTCGCCGTCGACCACGCGCGCGCCGGTCCAGCGATGGCCGTCCTCGTCGTAGTTGATCATGCCCTCGACGATGAAGTCCTTGCCGTCGATCGTCAGGACGTCGTTGACCCGCGGATCGCGCGCGGTGCGCTCGACGCCCGGGTCGCCGCCCGCCGGCAGCGCGCGCGCCGTGCTGGTCCCCGGCCCCAGCGCCCTGCGGCGCGCATTGCCCGCGGCCCGCACCGCAGTAGCGCCACCGATCACGGCGAGCAGCACCAGGAAGATCCAAAACACGCGGCAACTATCCACGCACGCGGCGTGTCAACGCAACGCGGCCGGCCGCCCGAATCGCCGCCCGATCGCCGATCGAATCACCGATCGAATCGCCGAACAAAAGCTGGACCGACGGGCGCCGTGCAAGCTTGACTACGTGCGCACCGGCGGACTACACCCAAATCCCGTAACCTCCGATGCCCACGATGAATATTATCGAAGCGGTTCGGAGCGCGCTGCAGACGCAGATGCGAGTCGATCCGCGCGTGATCGTGCTCGGCGAAGACATCGGCAAGTTCGGCGGCGTGTTCCGGGCGACGAGCGGCCTGTACGACGAGTTCGGTGGCGATCGAGTGATCGACACGCCGCTCGCCGAGGCCGGGATCATCGGCACCGCGATCGGCATGGCGCTCTACGGCCTGCGCCCGGTCCCCGAGATCCAGTTCGGCGACTTCATCTTCCCGGCGTTCGATCAGATCGTGAACGAGCTGGCGAAGTTCCGCTATCGCTCGGGCGGCGAGTACCCGTGCCCGGTCGTGATCCGCACGCCGGTCGGCGGCGGGATCCGCGGCGGCCACTATCACTCGCAGTCGCCCGAGGCGCTGTTCATCCACACGCCCGGGCTCAAGGTCGTGGCGCCGAGCAACCCGTACGACGCCAAGGGCCTGCTGCTCGCGGCGATGCGGCAGAACGATCCGGTGCTGTTCATGGAGCCCAAGCGGATCTACCGCGCCAGCCGCGGCGAGGTCCCCGAGGGCGAGTACACGCTCGAGCTCGGCAAGGCCGCGGTGGTCCGCGCGGGCAGCCAGGTCACGATCGTCGCGTGGAGCGGCATGGTGTCGATCGCCGAGGACGCCGCGAAGCTCGCCGCCGCCGCCGGGATCTCCGCCGAGGTCATCGACCTGCGGACCCTGATGCCGTTCGACATCGACGCCTTGCTCGCGAGCACGCGCAAGACCGGCCGCGTGGTCATCGTCCACGAGGCGCCCAAGACCTGCGGGTTCGGCGCCGAGCTGGTCGCGTCGATCCAGGAGCGCGCGATGGCGTCGCTGGAAGCGCCGATCCTGCGCGTCGCCGGGCTCGACACCCCGTTCCCGTACAGCCTCGAGCACGAATATCTCCCCAACGCAGAGCGCGTGATGGCCGCGATCCGCCAGACGCTGGAGTGGTGACATGACCTTCAACTTCTACATGCCCGATATCGGCGAAGGCGTCGTCGAGGGCGAGATCGTCACCTGGAAGGTCAAGGAGGGCGACCAGGTCAAGCTCGACCAGCCGCTGGTCGAGGTGATGACCGACAAGGCCACGGTCGAGCTGCCGTCGCCGCGCGCCGGCACGGTCCGCCAGATCCACTTCAAGGACGGCCAGATCTGTCCGGTCGGCCAGATCCTGGTCACGATCGACGAGGACGCGGGTGCCGGTAAGCCCGCTGCCGCGCCGGCCCGGCCCGCCGACGCGCACGGCCCTGCCCCGGCTGCCGCGCGGCCTGCCGGGCCTGCATCCGGCGCATCCGGTGCATCCGGCGCGCCGGCCACACCCGCCGCGCCGGCCGCACCCGCCGGCGCCGCGATCCAGGTCGTCGACGCCACCGCGGCGCGCGAGCGCGTGCTCGCCACGCCGGCCACGCGCCGGCTCGCCCGCCAGCTCGGCGTCGAGATCGGCCGGGTCCCCCCGACCGGCAAGCACGGCCGGGTCACGACCGAGGACGTCCGAGGCTATCAATCACCCGCCGGCACACCCGCCGGCACACCCGCCGGCACCCGCGCCGCCGGCTCGCATGCCACCAATGGCGGCGCGCACGGTGCCGCGGCGCCCACGACTCCCGGGGGCCCGAGCTTCGCGCCGATCGCGATCGCCCGGGCCGGCGACGAGGAGCGGATCCCGCTGCGCGGCATGCGCAAGCGGATCGCCGAGTCGATGGCGCGCTCGGTCCACACCGCGGCGCACTTCACGTACGTCGAAGAAGTCGACATGACCGAGCTGGTCGCGGTCCGCGACCGCGCCAAGGCGCGCGCGGCCGAGCGCGGCGTCAAGCTCAACTACCTGCCGTTCATCGTCAAGGCGGTGGTCTCCGGCCTCAAGAAGTGGCCGCAGCTCAACGCCAGCCTCGACGAGACCACGCAGGAGATCGTCCGCAAGAAGTACTACCACATCGGGGTCGCCGCCCAGGGCCCGCAGGGCCTGGTGGTCTCGGTGGTGCGCGACGCCGACCGGCGCTCGATCTTCGAGCTGTCGCGCGAGGTCGATCGGCTCGGCGACGCGGTGCGCGGCGGCACGGCGACCCGCGACGACCTCACCGGCTCGACGTTCACGATCAGCTCGCTCGGCAAGCTCGGCGGCCTGCACGCCACGCCGATCATCAACTTCCCTGAGGTCGCGATCCTCGGCGTCCACAAGATCGAGGAGCGCCCGGCGGTCCGCCACGGCCAGATCGTGATCCGCCACCTGATGAACCTGTCGGTGTCGGTCGACCACCGGATCGCGGACGGCTGGGACGGCGCGATGTTCGTCCAGGACGTCAAGGCGCTGCTCGAGGACCCGACCACGATGTTCATGGAGATGGTGTAGTGAGCGGCCACGCGGCGGTCCATCCGTTCTTCATCGGCGACGCCGACGCCAAGGCGCTGGGGCTGTTCCAGCTGCTCCGCGAGGACGGCACGCCGATCGACGACGACGCGGCGCGCGAGCTCACCGGGCTCGACCGCGCGTTCGCCCGCCAGCTGTTCGAGGGCATGGTCCGGATCCGGGTGACCGACGCGCGGATGATGGCGCTGCAGCGCCAGGGCCGGATCGGGTTCTACGGCGAGGCGACCGGCCAGGAGGCCGCGGTGATCGGCTCGGCGGCGGCGAGCGCGCCCGAGGACTGGATCGTCCCCGCGCTGCGCGAGGCCGGTGTGGGGCTGTACCGCGGCATGTCGCTCGATTCGTACCTCGCGCAGATCTTCGGCAACGCCCTGGATCCGACCAAGGGCCGCCAGCTGCCCTGCCATCCCTGCGATCGCGCCCACCACTACGTGGTCATGTCGTCGTGCGTGTCGACCCAGATCCCCCACGCGGTCGGGATCGCGATGGCGATGAAGATCTCCGGCGACAAGGGCAAGGTGTGCTTCGGGTTCATGGGCGACGGCGGCACCAGCGAGGGCGACTTCCACGTCGCGATGAACTTCGCCGGCGTGACCAAGGCGCCGTGCGTGCTGATCTGCCAGAACAACCAGTGGGCGATCTCGACCCCCGGCAGCGTGCAGACCGCCGCGGCGTCGATCGCGATCAAGGCCCGCGGCTACGGCCTGGAGGGCCTGCGGGTCGACGGCAACGACGTGCTGGCGGTCCACCACGCGGTCAAGCACGCCGCCGACCGCGCGCGGCGCGGCGACGGACCGACCCTGGTCGAGCTGGTGACCTACCGGGTCAGCGCGCACTCGTCGTCCGATGATCCGTCGCGCTACCGCGACGAGTCGGTCACCGAGCTGTGGAAGCGCCAGCGCGATCCGATCCGCCGGTTCGAGGCCTACCTGATCAGCCGCGGCTGGCTCGCCGCCGGCGACCGCGATCCGCTCGCGCAGGCGATCGAGGCCGAGGTCCGCGACGCGATCGCCCGCCAGGAGGCCGCGGCGCTGCCCGCGCTGACCACCCTGATCGACGACGTCTACGAGGAGCCGACGTGGCTGTTGCGCGAGCAGATGGCCGAGCTCGCTGCCGCGCCGCGCACCAAGCCGCCGCACCAGCACTGAATCCGGCCGCGCGTGGTATGACGCGCGCATATGCCCGAGCATCGTTTCGACGCAGTCGTCATCGGCGCCGGTCCCGGGGGCTACCCCGCCGCGATCCGGCTCGGCCAGCTCAAGGTCAAGACCGCCATCATCGAGCGCGAGTACATCGGCGGCGTGTGCCTCAACGTCGGCTGCATCCCGTCCAAGGCGGTGATCCACGCGGCCAAGACGTTCGACAAGCTCGGCCACTCGGACGACATCGGGATCTCGATCACCGGCAAGCCGGTGCTCGACATGGCCAAGCTGCAGAGCTGGAAGTCCGGCGTCGTGAACAAGCTCACCGGCGGCGTGCGGACCCTGCTCAAGGCCAACAAGGTCGAGATCTTCGAGGGCAGCGCCACGCTCGGCGTGCCCGGTCCCGATGGCCACCGCATCACGGTCAAGACCAAGACCGGCGAGGAGACGATCATCGCCAGGTCCGTCGTGCTCGCGACCGGCTCGCGGCCGTTCGAGATCCCCGGGTTCAAGATCGACCAGCAGCGGATCATCGATTCGACCGGCGCGCTCGCGCTGACCGCGGTGCCGCCGCGCATGATCGTCATCGGCGGCGGTTACATCGGGCTCGAGCTCGGCATGTGCTACGCCAAGTTCGGCAGCAAGGTCACCGTGGTCGAGGCGATGCCGCGGCTGCTCGGCACGATGGACAAGGACTGCGTCACCGTCGTCGAGCGCAAGCTCAAGAAGATGGGCGTCGAGGTCATGCTCGACACCAAGGCCAGGAGCTGGGAGGACCGGGGCGATCGCGCGGTGCTGTCCGTCGAGCTCAAGGACGGCAAGACCGCGGCGATCGACGCCGACAAGATCCTGTTGTCGATCGGCCGCAAGCCCAACAGCGAGGCGCTCGGGCTCGAGGCCGCCGGCGTCGCGGTCGGCAAGGGCGGGTTCGTGATCGCCGACGACAAGCTGCGCACCAACGTGCCCGGGATCTACGCGATCGGCGATCTGATCGGCGGCATGATGCTCGCGCACAAGGCGACCAAGGAGGGCGAGATCGTCGCCGAGGTCATCGCCGGCCACAACGCCGCGTTCGATGTCCGGACGATCCCGGCGGTCGTGTTCACCGATCCCGAGATCGCCTCGACCGGGCTCACCGAGGACGAGGCCAGGGCCAAGGGCCACACCGAGCTCAAGGTCGGCAAGTTCCCGTTCGCCGCGCTCGGCCGCGCGCTGTCGGTCAACGACACCGACGGATTCGTCAAGGTCGTCGCCGATGCCAGGACCGGTGAGCTGCTCGGCGTGCACATCGCCGGCAACGGCGGCAGCGACCTGATCTCCGAGGCGACCCTGGCGATCGAGATGGGCGCGGTCGCCGACGACCTGCGGCTCACGATCCATCCGCACCCGACCCTGTCGGAGGCGATGATGGAGGCGTCCGCGGCCGCGATGGGCGAGGCGATCCACATCGTCAACCGCTGATGTGGCCCGATCGCCGGATCCTCGATCTGCTCCGCGTCGACCTGCCGATCCTGCTCGCACCGATGGCGGGAGCCGGGCTCGCCGAGCTCGCGATCGGCGTCGCCGAGGCCGGCGGGCTCGGGGCGCTGCCGGTCGCGACGCTCGGCCCCGACCAGGCGCGCGCCGAGTGGGCCAAGATCCGCGCGGCGACCCGGCGGCCGATCAACCTCAACTTCTTCTGCCACGCGCCGCCCGCCGCCGACCCCGCGCGCGACGCGGCCTGGCGCGCCCGGCTCGCGCCGTACTACGCCGAGCTCGGCGTCGATCCGGCGGCGGTCGCGCCGTCGCCCAACCGCGCCCCGTTCGATGACGCGCGGTGCGCGCTGGTGGAAGATCTGCGGCCCGAGGTCGTCAGCTTCCACTTCGGGCTGCCCGCGCCGGCGCTGGTCGACCGCGTGCGCGCGACCGGCGCCGCGATCCTGTCGTCGGCGACCACGGTCGCGGAGGCGCGCTGGCTCGAGGCGCGCGGCTGCGACGCGATCATCGCGCAGGGCGCCGAGGCCGGCGGTCACCGCGGCAGCTTCCTCGGCGATCCGATCGCCGCGTGCGCAACCGAGCCCGGCACGTTCGCGCTGGTCCCGCAGGTCGTCGACGCGGTCCGGGTGCCGGTGATCGCGGCCGGCGGGATCGCCGACGCGCGCGGGATCGCCGCGGCGTTCGCGCTCGGCGCCGCCGCGGTCCAGCTCGGCACCGCCTACCTGTTCTGCCCCGAGGCCCGGATCACCGCGCCGCACCGCGCCGCGCTGCGCGACGTCCGCGACGACACCACCGCGCTCACCAACATCTTCACCGGCCGCCCGGCGCGCGGCGTCATCAACCGCAGCATGCGCGAGCTCGGCCCGCTCGCCGCCGTCGCCCCGGCGTTCCCGCTCGCCGGCCACGCGCTGGCGCCGCTCAAGGCCGCCGCCGAGGCGGCCGGCTCGGGCGACTTCGGCTCGCTGTGGTCCGGCCAGGCCGCCGCGCTGACCGCCGCCCGGGTGGCGCTCGCCGCGCCGGCCACGATCTCCGCCGGCGAGCTGACCCGCGCGCTCGCCGCCGAGGCGCTCGATCGGCTGACCCGGCTCGCCGCCCGCTGAGCTCCATGGTATCGACGAAATCGATGCGCGACTGGAACGTCGTCGAGCTCGGCACCGAGCCGTTTCGCGAGACCTGGGCGCGCCAGCTCGCGCTGGTCGAGCAGCGCCAGGCGGGCGAGGTCGGCGATACGCTGCTGCTGGTCGAGCACCCCCACGTGTTCACCCTGGGCCGCCGGCGCGAGGCCGAGGCCAACGTGGTGATGCCCGGCGACGTCGAGGTGATCGGCATCGAGCGCGGCGGCGACGTCACCTATCACGGCCCCGGCCAGATCGTCGCCTACCCGATCGTCCTGCTCGGCGACGGCGAGCGCGACCTGCACCGCTACCTGCGCAACCTCGAGGAGGCGGTGATCGCCACCTGCGCCCGGTTCGGCCTCGCCACCGATCGCGAGCCCGGCAAGACCGGCGTGTGGCTGACCACGCCGGCGGGGCTGCGCCGCAAGCTGTGCTCGATGGGCATCGCGTGCCGCAGGTGGGTCACGTTCCACGGCCTCGCGCTCAACGTCAGCGCCGACCTCGCCTACTTCCACCGGATCAACCCGTGCGGCTTCGAGTCGTCGGTGATGACCACGATGGCCGAGCAGCTCGCCGCGCCGGTCGAGCTCGCCGAGGTCCGCCGCACGCTCGCCGCAGAGCTCGGGCGCGCCCTCGGCCGCACCCTGGGCCGCGCCGCGCCTGCCGCGTGATCGCCGATCAACCGGTGCGGACCGAGAAGTCGCGCACCGAGACGATCTGCTTGGAGTCGAGGTCGGCGAGGAAGCTGCGACCCGAGCCGATCCGGCCGTCGAACGCGAGCAGGTACCAGACGTCGAGCGTCCAGCGATCGTGGTCGGTCTCGCACGGCGGGGTCCACGACACCGCCTCGAGATCACCGAGGTAGGTCGGGCGCGACGGCGACGCCGAGACCAGCTTCTGGTACTCGTCGCAGTTCTGGACCAGCGACACCGCGGTCGACGCATCGCGCGACGCTACGGTCCGGCGCCACGCCGAGGTCAGCCGGCAGCGGCCGATCTGGCCGGCCGGCGACAGCTCGATCTCGTAGGCCTCGTCGGCGGCGAGCCCGTCGAAGTCCGGGACGTCGAACTCGGGGTACTTGTCGCGCTCGGCGATCTGGTCGAGCCGATCGTCGAACGCCTCGTAGCCGGCGTCGAGCGTATCCTCGCCGTAGTAGCCGTAGATCCGGAGCACGAGGTTCTGCGACGGCAGCCGGTGATCCCAGTCGACGATCGAGATCGCGCCGGCGTAATCGTGGCGGAACCGCTGGAGCGCGGGGAGCGCGGCCGCCACGCGCGTGGCGGCACCCTCCTCCGCGAGCAAACCCTGGTAGGCGACGCGAGGATGTAGCCGGATCTCCTCGGCAACGAACGGTCGAAGATCGGATGACACCTCGGCGTAATTGTACACGGGGTTCGCGGCCGACGCGCGAGCTGGCGTCAGCGAACAGCGTGTTCGAGGGCGTCGATCAGGGCGCCCAGCCGGTCGCCGTCGAGCTTGAGCCGCGCGGGGTTGACGACCAGCCGCGACGAGACCTGGCCGACCGTGTCGATCTCGACCAGGCCGTTCTGACGCAGCGTCTCGCCGGTCTGGGTGATGTCGACGATCCGGTCGCATAGCCCGGTCAGCGGCCCGAGCTCGATCGCGCCCGACAGCTTGATGACCTCGGCGGTGATGCCCTTGCGATGCAGGTAGGCGCGTGTCGTGCGGGGATACTTGGTGGCGATCCGCAGGTGAGCTTGCGCACGGTCGGCCTGCTCGTCCCACGACCCTGGCCATGGCGACGGCCCCGGCGCCGGCCCCGATCCGGCCGGACCAGCCGGCGCCGGGGCCGGCTCGGCGCGCTCGGCGACGATCATCCGGCAGCGGCCGATCGCGAGGTCGAGCGGCTCGAACAGCTCGCGGCCGTCCTCGTCGAGCACGTCGCTGCCGGCGACCCCGACGTCCGCCGCGCCATGGGCGACGTAGGTCGGGACGTCCGAGCTGCGCAGCACGAGCACGCGCAGCGCCCCGCAGTCGTGGACCAGGCGGCGCGAGTCGCCCAGCACCGGCGACAGGTCGTAGCCGGCGCGCGCGAACACCGCGGCGGCCTCTTCGAGGATGCGGCCCTTGGGCAGGGCGAGGATGATCGGGCGGGACATGGCGCTTGGGTCCTGCCAGCCTACTGCTTCGCGCGCTTGATCTTTGCCCCCACCGCGCGCAGCTTCTTCTCGATCGACTCGTAGCCGCGATCCAGGTGGTAGACCCGCAGGACATGGGTCTTGCCCTCGGCGACCAGGCCGGCGAGGATCAGGCTCGCCGACGCCCGCAGATCGGTCGCCATCACCTGCGCCGCGGTCAGCTTGGTGCCGCCGCGGACCACCGCGACCCGGCCGTCGATCTGGATGTCGGCGCCCATCCGGCCCAGCTCGGGGACGTGCATGTAGCGGTTCTCGAAGATCATCTCCTTGATCACCGACTGGCCGCGCGCGACGCACGCCATGACCATGAACTGCGCCTGCATGTCGGTCGGGAACCCCGGGTGCGGCTGGGTCACGATGTCGACCGCGGTCAGCTCGCCGCCGCCGCGCACCCGCACGCCGTCGGCCTCGGCCGCGACCTGGACCCCCGACGCGCGCAGCTTGGCGATCACCGCCTCGAGGTGCTCGGGCCGCGCGCCCTCGAGCAGCACGTCGCCGCGGGTCATCGCGGCGGCCACCGCGAACGTGCCGGCCTCGATCCGGTCCGGGATGATCGCGTGCTCGATCGGGTGCAGCTCGTCGACGCCCTCGATCGTGATGATCGACGTGCCGCCGCCCTGGATCCTGGCGCCCATCTTGTTGAGCACCAGCGCGAGCTCCTCGACCTCGGGCTCGCGCGCCGCGTTCTCGATCACCGTGCGGCCCTTGGCCAGCGCGGCGGCCATCAGCAAGTTCTCGCAGCCGGTCACCGTGGGGACGTCGAGCACGATCGTCGCGCCCTTGAGCCGCTTGCACTCGACGTCGACGTAGCCGTGGTCGAGCGTGACCTTGGCCCCCATCGCCTGGAGGCCCTTCAGGTGCTGATCGATCGGCCGGGCGCCGATCGCGCAGCCGCCGGGCAGCGACACCCGGGCGCGGCCGTAGCGGGCGACCAGCGGCCCGAGCACGAGCACGCTGGCGCGCATCGTCTTGACCAGCTCGTACGGCGCCTCGAGCTTGGGCTTGGCCTTGCCGGTCGGCGGCGCGATCGTCAGCTCGGTCTTCTCGCCCTCGACGGTCCAGCCGAGCACGCGGAGCAGCTTGGCCATCGTGCGCACATCGGCGAGCTGCGGCACGTTCTTGTAGGTCGACGCGCCGGTCGGTAACAGCGCCGCGGCGAGCAGCGGCAGCGCGGCGTTCTTGGCGCCGCTGATCGGGATCTTGCCGACCAGGCGCGCGCCTCCCTCGACGACGATTTTATCCATACGGCCCCCCGGGACGTAGCAGGGAACCACCGGCGCGTCACCTTTATTGCGGCCCTAGCGCGAGCCTGCGAGCGCGTCCGGATCCGTATCGCCGAGCGGTTCGCGAGGCGATCGAGGCGATCGAGGCGATCGAGTCCGTATGCCATACGGACTCCATGCCCTAGTGCCAGTACAGGTTGGCCGCGAGGTTGGCCTGAGTCGCGATCTGAATGTCCTTGAAGCTGTTCGTGAAGTTCAGGCCGCCGCCGACCGCGCCCGAGATCGAGAACCACGAGGTGATGTTGCGCTCGAGCCCGAACTCGACGCCCGCGTTGAGCGTGAACGTCGCGCTATCCGAGGTGTCGGGCCAGCTCAGCACGACCTGGGGCTCGATGAACGAGCGCAGGCTGTTCTTCGAGCTGTACGCGCGATAGCCGGCGCCGAGCGCGAACCCGAACAGGTTGGTGTCGACGGCCGCGCCGGTGGCGTCGGTGGCCTGCTTGCGGTGGAAGTTGAGCCCGCCGATCAGATCGACCGCGGCCTTGTCGTTCAGGAAGTACACCAGGTCGATCGTCGGGACCCGCTCCTCGACCCCGCCGACGCTGCCCGAGATGTTGCTGAGCAACGTGAACGGGAACGAGAACCCGAGCGTACCCTTGTGGAACGCCGCGTCGTCGCCGGTCGCCGGTGCGGGCGTCGCCGACGTGGGTGCGGCGGCGGGCGGTGACATGTCGATCTCCTGCGCGTGGGCCGCGGTGGCCGTCGCGGTGACCAGTGCGCCGATGAATGCGAATGTGCGAGTCGAGAACATCAAATCCCCCTCAAAAAAATCCAGATGGAAAGCTGGATTGCAACGCAGCTGTTCGCGGCGCGCCATTTTTTGGCCACCGCCGCTCCCAACAGCTGCTGTCGCCCGCCCCCGCGGACGTCAGGCAGATCACGTTTGACCCGCGCCGGCGGGTCAGGACACGTCGACGGCGAGCGCGCCGTCGATGATCGTCACCCGGACGGTGCCGCCGTGATCGATCCCGAACGCGCCGAACGCGACGTCCTCGAGGTGGCGGGTCAAGGTCGACGCCAGGCCGCGCGCACCGGTCTCGCGGCGCAGCGCATCGGCGACGATGTCATCGAGCACCGCCTCCTCGATCGCGAGCTCGAAGCCCTCGAGCTTGAACTCGCGGGTCATCCGGATCACGACGTCGGTGCGCAGGATATCCTTGAGCGTCGCGGCGTCGAGCGCGCGGAACGGCACGACCCGGGTGAACCGCGCGACCAGCTCGGGCAGGAACCCGTAGGCCTGGAAGTTGGCGACGTTCTCGACCTGCTCGACGGAGAAGTCGACGGCGATCGCGTCGGGATCGACGCCGGACGCCGCCTGATCGCGGCCGAACCCGATCTGGTCGCGCATCGCGCGGCGGTGCGCGATCTGCTGGAACCCCGAGAACGCGCCGGCGGCGATGAACGCGATGTCGGCGGTCGACATCACGACGTGGTCGGCGTACGAGCTGTGGGTCAGATCGAGCGGCACCACGACCTCGCTCGCCTCGAGCATCTTGAGCAGCTCGCGCTGCACCCCCATGCCGGTGACGTCCTTGGTGGTGCCGGCGCCGGCGAAGATCGCGTTGTTCTGGCCCGAGGCGATCTTGTCGAACTCGTCGAGGCACACGATGCCGATCGACGCCAGCATCGGGTTCTCGTCGGCGGTGTGCAACAGGCGGGTCAGGATCGTCGACGGATCCTGGCCGACGTAGCCGGTCTCCGAGTAGGTCGTGATGTCGACCAGCGCGGTCGGCAGCTTCAAGATCTTGCCGAACAGGGTCTCGACCAGGTAGGTCTTGCCCGACCCGGTCGGGCCGACGCACAGGAAGTTCGACTTGCGCGGCAGCTCGGCGCGGTCGACCCCATCGAGGTAGATCCGTTTGATCCGTTTCACATGGCGGTACGCCATGAGACATATCGCACGCCGCGCCGCGTCCTGGCCGCGGTAGCCATGCTCCTCGAGCGCCTGGAACATCGCCTGGGGCGAGGGCGAGGGCAGCTCGCGCACGAACTTGATGAAATGCTCGAGCCCCTGCTTGCGGACCTTGCGGTTCGGCTCCATCCGTCGAGTCCTGGAATCATCGTAGCCCAAGGCAGATCGTTTGACCAATCCTCACCGGCAGTGGCCTAATCCGTGACGGTGACCACGCAGAGCCTGGTGCGTCCGTTCCTTGATGCTGCGCCGTCCGAGGTCCGGACCGTGCTCGCGTCGATCCCCGAGCTCGATCGCCGGCTGTGGGCGATCGTCGCCGAGGGCCGCGCCGCGTGGCCCGATCTGGCGATCGATGCCCGGATCGTCGTCGAGTTCGTCGCGCGCCAGGCGACCACCGAGCTCGCCGAGGCGGCGCTCGACGGCCTGCGCCCGGCCGACCTCTACCTGGCCTGCGCGTGCGCGCGCCAGCTGCCCGCCGCGATCGTCGCGTTCGACCGCGACTACATGCGCGAGGTCGACATCGCGCTGGCGCGGATGCGGATCGGCCCGCCGCGGCTGCAGGACGTCAAGCAGCTGGTGCGCCAGCGGCTGTTCGTCGGCGGCGGGACCGCGGGTCAGCCGACCAGCCCGGGCAAGATCGCCGAGTACGGCGGCCGCGGCGACCTCCGGCGCTGGGTCCGCTCGGTCGCGGTCCGGACCTGCCTCAACGAGCTGCGCAAGGGCAAGCGCGAGATCCTGGTCGACGACGACCAGCTGATCGCGCAGCACGCGATCGCCGCCGACGACCCCGAGGTCGAGTACATGAAGCGGACCTACGCCGGCGAGTTCAAGGCGGCGTTCGCCGAGGCGCTCGGCAAGCTCGGCGCCCGCGAGCAGACCCTGCTCCGCTACCACCACGTCGACGGGCTCAACATCGACGAGATCGGCGCGATCTACCGGATCCACCGGGTCACCGCGTTCCGCTGGCTCGAGAAGGCCAAGGAGCTCCTGGTGCGCTCGACGCTCGACACCCTGCGCGCCCGGCTCAAGCTGCCGAGCAGCGAGCTCGACAGCGTGCTGCGCATGATCCGCAGCCAGATCCACCTGTCGCTGGTCCGCCACCTCGGCGGCCCGAGCGACAACGTCGCCGACGACGCGATCGAGCTCGATCCGAGCGAGCTGGAAGAGGTCGACGGCACATGACCGCGCCGGGCCGCGATCCGGCCGACCGGGTGGCCGATCCGGCGGCCGACCGGGTGGCTGATCCGGTGGCCGATCCGGCGGTCGATCCGGCGGCCGGGCCGGGGCCGCGCTGGGCCGAGCTCGCGATCGCCGCGCTGGTGCTCGCCGTGGTCGCGATGCTGATCGTGCCGCTGCCGCGGCCGGTGCTCGATCTGCTGCTGACCCTGAACCTCGCGCTGTCGGTCGCGCTGCTGATGGCCGCGCTGTTCACGCCCCGGCCGCTGCAGCTCGCGGCGTTCCCGACGCTCCTGGTCGTGACCACGCTGTTCCGGGTCGGGCTCGAGGTCTCGGTGACCCGGCTGATCCTCGCCGACGCCGACGCCGGCGAGGTCGTGCGCGCGTTCGGCGGCTCGGTGGTCGCCGGCAGCCTCGTGGTCGGGCTCGTGGTGTTCGCGGTGATCACCGTGATCCAGCTCGTGGTCGTCGCGCGCGGCGCCGAGCGGGTCGCCGAGGTCGCGGCGCGGTTCGCGCTCGATGCGCTGCCCGGCAAGCAGATGGCGATCGACGGCGAGCTGCGCGCCGGCTCGATCGACGCCGCGGCCGCGCGCCGGCGCCGGGCGGACCTCGAGCGCGAGTCGCAGCTGTACGGCGCGATGGACGGCGCGATGCGGTTCGTCAAGGGCGACGCGATCGCCGCGATCGTCATCGTCGTGATCAACCTGATCGGCGGCCTGGTGATCGGCATCGGCCAGCGCGGGCTGTCCGCCGGCGAGGCGGTCCACACCTACTCGCTGCTGTCGATCGGCGAGGGCCTGGTCGCCCAGATCCCGTCGCTGATGGTCGCGATCGCGAGCGGCCTGCTGGTCACCCGGGTCGCGTCGACCGGAGATCGCTCGATGCGCGACGCGCTCGGGGAGTCGTTCGGGGCCGCCGGGGCCGGGGCCGGCTCGCTCGCCGGACTCGCCGGTCGGGCCCGCGGCCTGGCCGCCGCCGCGGCGCTGCTGATCGGCCTGGGCCTGGTGCCCGGCCTACCGTTCGTGCCGTTCGCCGTGCTCGGCGCGCTCGCCGCCGGTGGTGCCGGGCTCGCCGCGCGCGGCGCCGGGCGCCTGCCCGCGGCCCCGCCGGTGCTCGACGAGGCCGGCGCGGTGTCCCCCAGCGCCGAGCGCGGGGCGCGCGGTCCCCGGCTCGCGCTCCGGCTGGCCCCGGCGCACCACGCCGAGCTCGCGGCCCGGCTCGCCGACCACCACGCCCAGCTCGCCCGGCTGCGCGCCGAGGTCGCCGCGCGGACCGGCACGCCGCTGCCGCCGCTCGCGATCGAGCTCGATCCCGCGCTCGCCGGCGAGGCCGTGCTCGCGATCGACGGCACGCCGGTCGCGTGGCTCGCCGGCGCCGCGCTCGGTGACGTGCTCGGCAAGCTGGCCGCCGCGCTCGCGCCGCTCGCCGCGGAGCTCCTGACCGTCGACCGGGTCGCCGCGCTGGTCGACCGCACCGCCGCCGCCGCGCCGCTCCTGGTCCGCGAGGTCGTGCCGCGGATCGCGGCGCTGCCGGTGCTCGCCGAGGTCCTGCGCAGCCTGGCCCGCGAGCAGGTCCCGCTCGACGATCTCGCGGCGATCCTCGACGCGATCGCGCTTGCCCCGGCGCCCGCCGGCGGGTTCACCGGCAAGGACGTCGCCGCGCTCGCCGAGCACCTGCGCGGCCAGCTGCGCCGTCAGATCAGCGCCCGGTGGGCGCCGCGCGGCCAGCTCGCGGTCTACACCGTCGACGCGATGATCGAGGATGCCGTGCGGTCGTCGATCGATCGCCGCGACGGCGCCGCCGTGCTCGCGCTCGAGCCGGCGATCGCGCAGGACATCGTCGCCGCGGCCAGGGCCGTGCTCGGCACCCGGCCGGGCGTGATCCTGACCAGCGGCGACGTCCGCCGCCACCTGCGCGCGCTGCTCGAGCCCGAGCTGCCCGAGGTCGCGGTCCTCGCCGCCCACGAGCTGGCGCCCGGCACCGCGGTCCGCACCGAGGGCCGGATCGAGGTTTGAATCGAGGTTTGAATCGAGGTCTGATCAGCGCGCGATGTCGCAGATCGACGCGGTGCTGACCGTCGCGTCGAACGGCTGATCCGACAGCCCGAAGCCCCACCCGCAGTGGCGCTGGGCGAGCCCGCCGGTCGCCAGATCGATCGTCGCCAGCCCCGACGAGAACTGCGCCGCGAGCTCACCGCCGGGCGTCCACCGGACGTCCATGCTGTTCCAGTGCTGGATGTCCCACTTGACCGTGCCATCGCTCGCGACCAGCACCACGCGCGGCGAATCGAACGCCACGAGCAGCGAGCCATCGGCGTTCGGCCGCAGCACGCTGAACGCCGCCATGTCGCGCAGCCGCGCGCCGGCCACGCCGTGGCGGTACGCGATGATGTCGCCCTCGGCGGCGGCGCGGGTGTAGACCCGGCCGGTGCGGTCGACCGCGAGCAGCTCGCCGGGCACGTGATACGTCGTGTGCGCGATGGCCTCGCCGCCGGGCACGATGTCCTTGGCGAGGATCTCGCCGACCGTGAGCCCGCCGCCGGCGTCGTCGAACTTGAGCGCGGCGACCCCGCCGGCGAGCGCGGGATCGACCACCCGGAGCTTGCTCAGCAGGGTACCGCCGCCGATCCGGGTCGGCTGGCCGAACGTGTGGCTCACCGGATCGAGCTGGACCAGCATCGCCACGCCGCCGTCGCTGGTGGCGAGCAGCCCGGTCGCCGGCTCGTACGACAGCTCGGTGTCGTGCACGTCGTACGGCAGCGTCTGGTGCTGGGTCGACGCCAGGCCGTCGAACACCGCGATCTGGGCGCCGTCGGTGCGGTAGACCCGGCGCGACGTCAGCGTGATCGCGTAGCGCTCGTCGAGCGGGATCGCGGCGAGCCAGTCGATCCGGCCGCGCGCCGACTCGAACCGCGAGCGCGACTGCAGCGCGGGATCGACCTCGAGCGCTTCCTGCTCGGCGGTGAGCAGCAGGCCGCCCGGCCCGGTGTGCAGGTGCTCGACGCTGTGGATGCCGTAGCCGAGGAACTTGAGCTCGGCCACCCCGCCGAACGCGAGGTTGCCACCGAGCGCGACGATCACCCCGCGATCGGTCACCGCGAACGGCGTCGTGCCGACCATGAGCCCGCCGGCCTGGCTCTGGACCGCCTCACCAGCGGTCGACCACCAGACCAGCGAGCTCATCACCGAGCACGCGACCACCCCGTCGGTCAGGAACCCGAGCGGGACCGGCGCGGTACCCTCGCGCAACAGCTCGGCGTCGTCCATCTCGAAGCCGTCCGCGCGCGGCCAGCCCTGGTTGACGCACAAAGCGACCTTGCGCTGGCTGCCCTTCGCGAGATCGATCAGCGCCGGGTGCACGCTGTGCGGCCGGGTCACCGCGAGCAGATCGCCGCCGGGCGACAGCACCCCGTGCACGATCTTGCCCTCGAGCTTGGGGGTCGAGGTGCCCCACTGCACGCGATCGACGCCGTGATCGAGATCGATCCACCGGCCGTGCAGCTGCTTGTCCTCGAGCACCAGCGCGAGCGCGCGGTGGCCGCGGGTCACGATCGATTCGATGTGCATGCCCGGCTCGGACGCGAGGTGCGCGGTCACCACGCCGGCGAGCCCCACGAAGTCGAGCGTCTGATCGGCGCGCAGCGCGAGGAACCCGTCCGGCGTCGCGTCGAGCTCGGTCACCGGCTGGTCGCCGGCCAGGGTGATCCGCTCGCGCACCGCGCCGGTCGCGGTCGTCCGGATCACGTGCACGCCCCCGGCGTGGTCGAGCGTGGCGAGCGTGAAGCCCGCGCCGTCGCGCGCGAGCGCGAGCGCGCGCGGCGCCGTCCCGATGATCACGACCGGCTCGCGCGTGCCGTCGGCTACCGGCCACAGCCGGATCCCACCACTCTTGTCCACGGTGGCGATCGCATTGCCATCTTCGGTGGCGCTCAGCGCCATGATCTCCTGTCCATGTGCCGCCGTTAGCGGCAGTGGCGGCAGCCGGGATGCCGCCGGTGTGGCAAGCGAGCCCGGTGCAGCGGATGGCGGCGCGACGATCGGCGTTGCCGCGTGCGTCGCGGACGTCGACGATACCGTCGGCGGCGGCGGGGTCGTCGGCGAGGACGCGGGTGCCGGCGGAGCAGAGCCGGTACCGCACGCGGTCAGAGCCAGGCAGAGCCAAAAGCGCATGTCATGACCACAACGCATGGTCGGTCACGAATAGTCTGCAATGCGTTCCTGTAGCGATGAAAGTTTGCACGACCAAAGCGCTTTCTCAGAAATTTTGGTTGAGGCGCCGACGCCCAGAATGATTAACAGGATGGAAGGTGGCGCCCAAGCTGGGCCCCCAAACGAGTTGTGTGAGGAGGCAGTACAATGGCGCTCGGTACCGTGAAGTGGTTCAACGATGCCAAGGGCTACGGCTTTATCAGCCGGGCGGACGATGGCAAGGACGTGTTCGTCCATTACTCGTCGATCTCCGGCGACGGGTTCCGCACCCTCAACCAGGGCCAGACCGTCGAGTACGAAGAGGAGAACGGCCCCAAGGGCTTGTTCGCCGCGCGGGTCCTCAAGGTCATGTCGAGCTAAAGCTCAGCGCGCGAGCTGCGTGGCCCGGTAGTCGCCGGACGGCGTTCGCGTCAGGACCACGGCGAACGCCTCCTTGGCCGTCCGGACCTGCAGCACGAGGTTGCCCTCCGGTAACGCGCCACCACCGGTGGCGTATTCGCTCGGCGTGAGCAGCTTCCAGTCCTTCATCGGACCGGACTCCACGACCAGCCCGGAGTACATGTCCTTGAGCTCCGCGGTGTTCTGGGCGACGACCTTGCCGCCCGCGTAGAACGGCACCGTCGAAAACCCGACGAGCTTGTCGACCGAGGCGGTCGCGAACGCCGAGACCCACAGGTTGGCCGCGAACAGCGCCTGCTTGTCGGTGACCGACGAGTCGGGCGAGACCTTCTGCTGCGCGAGCCCGTCGTCCGGGGTGACCGTCTTGCCGTCGAGCTTGCCCTCGAGCGCC
Organism: Kofleriaceae bacterium; assembly: GCA_036271215.1. GTDB lineage: Bacteria > Myxococcota_A > Polyangia > Haliangiales > Haliangiaceae > JABFXX01. The sequence continues at coordinate 38,303 of DATBBB010000245.1, forward strand.
TGACGATCGCCGCGGTGCTTGCTGCCGGGCAGCTTCGCCACGTTCTTGACCATCGTGCCGTCGTCGAGCGCGCCGGCGCCGCCGTCGTCGGGGACGTCGGTCAGGATGTACGGCTCGGCGTTGAACGTGCCGCACTGGCGCCAGTTGCGATAGAACCCCCAGCGCAGGTAGATCCGGCTGTCGACCGAGCGGATCGCCTCGGGCGTCGCCTCGTACGGCCCGGCGGAGATCACCGCATCGACCGCGGCGACGTCGAACTCGGTCTTGCCCGAGGTCTTGGCGATCGTGACCTTGTGCAGCGTACCGTCGGGGTTGACCGAGACCTCGAGGTTGACCCACAGGTTCGGATCGTTCAGCGGATAGTCCGCGCCCTTGCTATCGAGCTGCTCGAGGAAGCCGAACCCCCACAGCTCGTGGATCTGGCGGTGCATGCGCGCGAGGTAGATCGCGAACGGATGCGCGCGGGTCTTGAGCGCGGTCTGGTTGCCGGGCCGGACATCGGGGACGAAGTTCTCGAGCGAGCTCTTGACCGCGTCGAGCTTGCGCTCCCAGCGGCCCTTCTTGCTCGACATCTTGCGCGCCGCGACCTTGCGCTCCTCGTCGATCCTGTCCTTGCCCATGATCCGCTCGTAGTCCTGGAACGACATCGGCGTGTTGATCCCGGGCGTGCCGCGCTTGCCGATCTTCTTGCCGTCCTTGGCGTTGTCGGTGATCTTGCCCCGGCCGCCGATCCCGCGCATCGCGAGCACCCCGGGGTCCTTCTCGCCGGTGCCGTCCTCGCCGCGGTTGCCACCCTCGCCCTTGATCGCACCCTTGGCGACCTCGTCCTTGCCCGAGTGATCGGTGTCCTTGATCCGCGGATCGCGCGCGGCCTGGACGTCCTCGAGCTGGCGGATCTTGTCGTCGGGACCGCCGACCTCGGCGCTCGTATGATCGTCGCTCTCGCGCGACGCGACCGCCTGGCCCTCGGACTCCTTGGCCAGGTTGGTCTGGGTGGCGCGGGTCTCGTCGGTGACGTCGCGGTTCTTGTCCGACAGCTGCTTGGCGTCGTCCGGCGCCTTGTCGACGACGTGCTTGTCGTCCTTGACCTCGACCGCCGTCATGTTCGGCGGCGGGGGCGGCGGCGGTGCCTTGGGCTTCTGCGGCTCGGGCGGCGGCTTGAGCTCGGGGGGCTTGATCTGGACCGGCTTGGGCGGCGGCTTGAGCGCGACTTCGATCGCCTTGTCGTCGAGCTTCTCGGCGTCGATCGGCGTCGGCGGCGCGGGCGGCTGCTTGGTCAGCGGCTTGATCAGATCCTCGATCCGCGGGGTCTCGAGCGCGACGTCGACCTCCTTGGGCTGCAGGCCGAACTCGGCGGCGACGTCGGTGTCGGCGGTGACGGTCACCGCGCAGTCGAACACGTTGCCGGTGGTCGCGGCGGTCACCGCGTCGCCGGCGCTGCACGCGGCGAGCGGGTCGCCGAGCAGGCCGACCAGCGGGCGCGGCGTGCGGATCGGGAACTGGTGATAGCCGGCGAACGTCGCGTCATCGCCGAGCACGGCGGTCAACACGACCTGCGTGCCGGGCGCGACCTCGACCGCGCAGCGCGGCTGGCTGCACCGGACGATCGGCGCGGTGTCGCCGGCGCGGGTCACCAGCACCTGGCCGCGGCTCGGCGTGAAGTCGACGGAGAGCTGGGTCTCCTGCTTCGCCGGCACCGCGAGCTTGCGGGTCCAGACCGTGCCATCGGGCGCGGTCACCGTGACCCGTGCGTCGCGCGTGGTGTCGGCGATCGCGAACCGCTGCGGGATCGTCCCGGCGATCTCGCCGGCCGGGACCGCCAGCACGACCTTGAAGCCCTCGGGGCCGGTCACGCTCAGCGCGGTCGCCGCGGCGTCGTGGCTCGAGACCGCGAAGTCCCAGCTGCTCGCCGAGTCATCGAGCCGGATCGTCAGCACGGGCCGCGGCACCGGCCGGGTCAGCTCGTAGCCGATCACCGCACCGGTCTGCGCGGTGACCGAGATGCCGAGCGCCAGGACGAGCAGACCTGGGCTCCGATATCGACGAGAGCGAACGATCACCGCGGGTTGTTAGTTTGACATACCCAACCCGGATCGGTTGTCCCGAAATCGCCTTCGCAGGTGGCCGGCGATCCTTAAGTTTCGTTAGCGATCGTCAGAGTTTGCGGTAGACGCCGACCACGATGCCGATGATGTCGACGGTCTTGAACTCGGCGCGGCTCACGTAGATCGGCAGCATGTTCGAGTTCGCGGGCTGGAACCGGATGCGATCGCCCTCGGGATAATACCGCTTCACGGTGGCCTCGCCCTCGATCATGGCGACCACGATGTCGCCCGGGTGGGCGCTCGGCGTCTTCTTCACGAACACGTAGTCGCCGTCGAAGATGCCGTCCTCGATCATCGATTCCCCGACGATCCGCAGGCCGAACACCTCGCGGTGGCCGCCGATCAGCACGCGATCGATCCGCACGGTGTCCGCGGCCTGCTCGACCGCAAGGATCGGCTGGCCGGCCGCGACCCGGCCGAGGATCGGGATCTCCGCCATGTCGTCGTCCGACAGCGCGACCGCGCCGGGCACGGCTTCCATCACGCCGGTGCCCGATGGGCCGCGGCGCAGCGGGACGACCTCGCCGCTGCCATCGGGCAGCACGGGCCGCATCGCGCGCGACTTGAGATCCTCGCGCCGCAGGTGGCCCTTCTTCTCGAGCGCCTTCAGGTGATCGTTCACCCCGTTCGTCGAGCGAATGCTGAAGTGCTCGCCGATCTCGCGCAGCGTGGGTGGGAACCCGCGCTCGACGATTGATGCAGAAATGAAATCCAGGATGTCCCGTTGTCGCTGGGTCAGCGCGTCGGCCATGAGCGGCACCTCATTCTCAGTTGTACTGAACGAACTCACCGTACTGAACGCATCATCACCGTGTCAATTTTTCTGCTGGGATTTCGCCGATCCGAGCCTCGAAACCCGGCATCTCAGAGAAGATCCCGGCATGGGTTGGCTGCATCTGGTGGTCATGGGTGCGACCGGCGTCGCCGCGATGCGGGCGGCGCTCGAGCGCGGTGACCTCGACGAGGCCGTGCGCCAGGGTGCGCTCGCCGGCCCGGCGGTGGTCGAGCGTGCGCTCACGTCGGCTGACCGCACCACCCGGCTCGCCGGGATCGCCGCCGCGCCGCAGGTCGAGGATCGCGCCGAGCTGCTCGAGCCGCTCGCCCGGATCGCGGCCGGACCGGACCGCCGCACGGCGTTGCCCGCCGCCGCCGCCGCCCGCACGATCGCCCGCGAGCTCGCGCGCCGCGATCGGGCCGACGACCTCGCGCCCGACGACGTCGCCGCCTGGCGCGCCGCGTGGGCCGAGCTCGCGCGCAGCCGCGATCGCTGGATCGAGCTACGGCTGATCGCGCTCGACACCGCCGCGGCGCTCGATCCGGCCGGGATCGGGATCGGGGTCGGGGACGACCTCGCCGCCGCGCTCCACGATCCCGATCCGGCGTTCCGCCGCGCCGCCGCCACGATCGTCCCGCTGCCGGTGCCGGCGGCCAGCTACGCCGCGCTCGCCGACGCGGTCGTCCACGACACCGACCCCGAGGTCGCGCTCGGCGCCGCGCAGTCGCTGTGCATGTCGATCGATTCGGCAAGCGACTCGGCGCCCGGCCAGGCGCCCGGTCCGGCGCCCGGTCCGGCAATCGACCAGGCCTCGGCCAGGCCGGTGCTCGATGCGCTCGGCGGCGCCGGCCTCGCCCGGCTACGCGCGCTGGTCCAGAGCGATCGCCCCGACGCCGCCGCGCGCAGCGCCGCCGCGCGCTGCCTGACCGCCGACGCCAGCCCCGAGAGCGCCGCCGCGGTCCGCGCGATGCGCCCCGCGCACTGATCGCCTGCGACGGCCTGCGACGGCCTGCGCGCCGATCGCTACAGCGCCCGCGGCTCGCCCGGCGCCAGGATCCACATCCGCGCCGGATCGATCGCGCGCTCGGCCCAGTAGGCCCGCAGCTGCGCGGGCGGCTCGCCGATCGCCTCGTCGGTCAGCCGGAACGTCCCCCAGTGCATCGCGAGCAGGTTGCGTGCGCCCAGCGCCTCGAACGCGCGGCCGGCCTCGACCGGATCGATGTGCTGCGGCTCCATGAACCAGCGCGGTGCGTAGCCGCCGATCGGCAGCATCGCCCAGTCGATCGGCCCGCCGCGCGCGCCGATCTCGGCGAAGTGATCGCCCCACGCGGTGTCGCCCGAGTGATACGCCGTGCCCTCGGGCCCGCGGATCACGTAGCCGCCCCACAGGCTCGCGTTGCGGTTCCACGGCATCCGCATCGACCAGTGACGCGCCGGCACCAGCGTGATCGCCAGCGCGCCGACCTCGTGGGTCTGCCACCAGTCGAGCTCGACGACGTTCGGCTTGCCGAGCCGGGCCGCGTTGCCGATCGGCACGATGTACAGCGCGCGGTCGGGCAGCTTGTGGATCGTCGGCAGATCGAGGTGATCGCGGTGATCGTGGGTGACCAGCACGAGGTCGATCGCCGGCATCGCGGCGAGCGCCACGCCGGGCTCGACCAGCCGGCGCACCGCGCCGCCGATCGATCGCGACCAGATCGGATCGATGACGATCAGCTGGCCGCCGAGCCGCAGCGCCCAGGTCGCGTGGCCGATCCACACCGCGGCCGCCGCGCCTGCCGCGAGCGCCTCGGCGCCGCCGGGGTGGACCGCGAGCCGGACCTGATCGAGCGCGGCGAACCCGTCGGGCCGGGGCTTCCTGCCGAGCTTCCAGCGCAGGATGTCGCCCGGCCCGCGCACCGGCTGGGTCGCGCGATCGTCGAACCGGCCCACCTCAGGCCTCCGGCGCGCGCGCGGTGTCGAGCGCCGCGCCGCGCGCGATGCCAAGCGCTGTGCCGAGCGCGAGATAGGCCTCGCGGCGAAACCCGCTGATCTCGCCGGCCTCGATCAGCTGCGCCAGCGTGGCGTCCTCGCCCTCGGGCACGAACAGCCGGTCCCAGCCCAGCGCGTGCGGCCCGGCCGGCTTGTCGGCGATCCGGCCGTCGCACATCGCGGTCACCAGCTCGATCTCGGCGCCGGCGGCGCGGCGCAGCGCGACCACCAGCTGCATCTTCGCCGGGGTCTCGCGCCACCACTTGCAGAACCGGTTCTCGTTCTCCGAGTCGAGCTCGAGCCGCAGGCTCTTGCCCTCGACCGTCGTCAGATCGACCGCCTCGGCGAAGCACGCCGCGCCGATCGCGTGGGCGAGCAGCTTGTCGCGCGCGCGCTGTCCGGGCTCGGGCGCGCTGGTCGAGAACCCGGTCTGCAGCGCGGCGATCGTGAGCTCGGCGGCGAACCCCGCGTCGGCCAGGATCCGCCGGACCTGCGCCGCGCGCAGCTCGTTGCCGTCGATGAACACCAGGGCGGGCACGCCCGACGGTACCAGCTATTCGATCACGACGCGATCACTGGCGCCGCGTCCGAAGGTCTCGGGCATGTACATCTCCTCGGCGCGCGGCGGCGGCACCACGAAGCTGCCCGGCGTGGTCGCGCGCGTCACGTAGTCGTACTTGTGGACGCCTTCCCACAGCAGCGACGCGAACGCCTCGACCCGCTCGTCGCGCAGGTTCTGGTGCTCGTACCACGGGCCGTACCACCACCAGTACGCGCCGCGCGACTTCTGCTCGCTCGGATCGCTCGGGATCGGCCCGGCGGTCGCGAGCGCCGGGTTCAAGGTCTCGAGCCCCGCCGGCAGCGGATCGACCAGCGCGACGTGATAGCGCCGGTTCTCGTTGACCAGGGTCAGCCGGACCCGGACCCGCGCCCCGGCCTTGATGTGCCAGGTGCCGTCGGCCGCGCGGCTGACGGCCTTCGGATCGTCGACGCCCTCGTAGCTGCGCTCGACCACGAAGCCATAGTCGGCGGGCTCGAGCACGAGCGACGCCGGCGCGTAGGTCATCCCGATCCGGTAGTACAACCGGCCCTGGCCATCCTTCTGGATCGTCAGCGGCGCCCGGTCGTGTGCCGCGACGTCCTTCATCGCGATGTGGACCGCGTAGTCCTCGGTCGTCCGGCCCTTGAACGCGTGGTCGCCGGCGTAGTCGTTGCCGAGCCAGACCCGGGCCACGAAGTCCGGCGTGGCCTTCTCGTAGGTCTGGAAGTAGCGATCGAGCGCGACCAGCGCGAACGTGTTCTCCTGGGTGTTGAGCCAGCGCCCGGCCTTGCGGTGGCCGAGCAGCCCCGTGACGACCTTGGGGATCAGATCGAGATCCTTCTGCTCCTGGATCAGCGCGTCGAGCATCACCGCGTCGACCCGGCGATCGCTCGACAGCAGCAGGTAGTTGCCGTCGCCGTAGCCGGTCGTGAAGTTCGCCGCGCCCGCGGTCTCCGATACGTGGTTGAGCGCGTGGCGCACGATCGCCATGCGCTCGTCGGCGGCTTGCGGGTTCTGCGCCAGGGTCGCGAGGATCCAGCCGCTGGCTTCCATCGATAGCTTGTCGGCGCCGGCCTCGGCGAACAGCCGCTTGGCCTTCGCGACGTCGAGATCGCCGAGCTGCTTGCGGGTGTACAGCGCGAACGCGCTGATCGCCCACCGCACGTCCTGGCTGTAGTACGCCGGATAGTGGCTCTCGATGTTGCGCAGGTAGCCGAGCGCGTGGTCGAGGATCCCGGACGGCACGCCGAAACCCTTGTCGCGGGCGTGGCCGAGCGCGTTGGCCACGAACACCGTCAGGTACGGCTCGGACGGATAGTTGCGATCCCAGAACGCGAACCCGCCGTCGCCGTTCTGCATCTGCGACAGGTGCTCGATGTCGACCGCCACGCTCGCGGTCATCGCGCTCGCGGTCGGCATGCCCTGGGCGTGGAACGCGGCGAGCACGTCCTTGAGCGCCGCGATCGCGAGGATCCGCGACGATCGCTGCTCGGCGCACTCGAACGGGTAGTGCACCAGGTACAGCACCGCGTCGGTCAGCGCGGCCAGGTTGGTCGACGCCGTGGTGACGTCGATGCCACCGAACTGGGTCACGACCTTGCCGGGTAGCGCGACCGGCTGCTTGACCACACCGCCGTCCGGGCCGTCGTCGATCACGCCGTAGGTCGCGAACGCCTCGGTGGTCGCCGGCGTCCACACCGGCAGCGCGAGCTCGGCGGCGTCGCTCGCCGCGCCCGCGGTCCCGACGATCTGGAACCGCGCGGTGCCCGCCAGCTCGGCGGCGGCCGGGAACTGGACCTCGACGCGATCGTTGGCCGGTACCGCCAGCTCGCGGCCGGTGCCCTCGGTCAGCGCCGCGTTGGTCGCGCGCACCGCGAGCCGCACCGTCATCGCGGCGTCGGTCTGGTTCTGGACCACGACCGGCAGCCGGAACGTATCGCCGAAGTTCAGGAACCGCGGCGGGCTCGGCCGGACCATCAGCGGCAACCGCGCGGTCAGCGCGCTCTCGCCCTTGCCGAACTGGCGGTCGCCGGCCACCGCGATCGCGACCACGCGGTAGCGCGTGACGTTGTCGGGCAGCTTGATCTCGACCGTCGCCTTGCCGGCGGCGTCGGTGTGGACCGCCGGGGCGAACGCCGCGAGCGGGTTGAAGTCCGAGCGGATCGCGATCGCCTTGCTCCGGCCCGGGGCGACGCCATTGTCGTCGGCCGCTTCCTTGTCGACCGCCTTGTTGGCCGCGTGCCGGGGCGCCTCGCGCCGCATCCCGGTCACGACCTGCTGCTCCATCGGCGCCATGTCGGCCTGGGCCTCGGCCTTCGGGGCCGGCACCGACGCCGGCATCGGGGCTCCGCCGGGCGCGCCGCCGACCGCGTCCCCCGGACCACCACCGCCGCCGAACCCGCGGGTCAAGGTCGAGGTATCGGGCCGGGCGAGCCGCAGGTAGGCCTGGGAGTAGACGTCGCGGGTGTCGGGGCCGCGCGGGCCGTAGAACGTGTCGATCGGGTTGACGAACGCCGCGCCGGTCAGCGACAGGATCGACTCGTCGACGACGATCACCGCGGCCTCGGCGCCGGCGACCGGGCGGCCGGCAGCGTCGGTGACCGCGAGCGCCAGGCTGGTGGTCTCGCCGGGGCCGAGCTTGGCCTGCGCCGGCGTGACCACGACGTCGAGCGTGCGCTGCACGGGCGGCACCGGCAGCTCGATCGTCCCCGCCGCGTACGCCCGGCGGCGCGGCAGCTTCGGATCGGGCCGGCCGTGATCGTCGGTGCGCGCGGCGGTCCCGATCAGCTCGACCTGGACGCTGAGGTTCGGGACCATCGCATCGCTGATCGGCACGGTGATGACCTTGGTCGGCCCGTCGAGCACGATCTTCTCGGTCTTGACGATGCCCGAGCGCCGCCAGCTCACCACGCCCTCGGCGGGATAGAACGGCGCCTGGACCAGCAGCTCGGCGGTGGTGCCCGGCGTGTAGGTCTTCTGGTCGGGGATCAGCTGGAGCTTCTCGAGCGCGACCTCGCGCGCCGGCGGGTGCTCGCCGCCCGCGACCCAGAACGTCAGCGTGGTCTGGTTGGTGCGGCCCTTGTCATCCGTGATCGTCGCGGTGACCTGGTACTCGCCGCCGTCGGTCGTGTGGAACGTGCACGGCACCGCCGCGGCCGCCGCGGTCACGCCGCAGGTCTGCGGATCGACCTCGCGGGTCGCGAACCGGCCCTTCTTGTACTCCCAGTCGAGCCGGACCGCCCTGACCGCGATCTTGGCGCCGGGCGCCGGCACGCCGTCGAGATCGACGCCGATCACGTCGAGCGCGAACGGCGTGCCCCGCTCGACGAACGGCTTCTTGGCCTTGAGCCCGACGTAGAGCGCCGCGGGGTGGACGATCACCTGGGCCGACGCCGGCAGCGCCTGGCGGTTGACGTCGACCACGGTCGCGGTCGCGGTCACCGCCATCGGCACAGCCGGGCTCACCGACAGGAAGTCCAGGTGCAGCGTGTGCGCACCGGTCGCGTCGGTCACGCCGGTCAACGCCCAGGTCTTCGGCGGCTTGCCGCCGCGGTAGAACCCGCCGCCCTCGTCGAGCTCGCCGAATTCACCTCTGCCGGGCCCCCACCACGGGGTCCACGCGCCGAACACGTAGTCGTCGCGGTTGGGCGGCGTGAAGCTGGTCTGGGTCGCGACGACGTTCCATTGAGCCTCGGCGCCCGCGAGCGGCCCGCCGGCGAAGTACTTCGCGCCGACCGTGATGTCGCCGCCGCCACCGACGAGGAACGGGCCCTGGCTCGGCTGCGCCGAGACCTCGAACTCGGGGCGGCGGAACTCCTCGACCTGGATCGCGTGCGCGAAGCTGCCCGACATCGCGCCGTGGGCCTCGAACTCGATCTGCGCGTAGCCGAGGTTCGGCGTCTTGGGCAGCGTGAACCTGGTGTCGAACCCGCCGACCGCGCTGACCGCCGCGGTGCCCTTGGCGATCGGGTTGCCCTGCGAGTCCATCACCTGGTAGCCGATCTGGGTCGCCCCGGGGACGCCGCCGACATCGCCGTTCTTGCCCTGGTCGATCGTCCGCAGCCAGCCCTTGATCGAGACCTGCTCGCCCGGCTTGTACAGCTTGCGGTCGTCGGTGACGTACCACGCGAGGTCCTTCGAGCGCGGCTGGTGGAACCAGCTGCCGCCCTCGGCCCAGAACCCGTTGTCCTCCATGACGAACGCGACGTCGTTGCCCCGCTTCGCGATCAGGTAGTTGGTGCCCTTGGTCGATGCGGCGAGCGCCAGGGTCGCCAGGCCCTGGTCGTCGGTCGTGCCGGTCACGCCGTACGGCCGGAGCTCGAGCGTCACGCCCGCGGCGTGCTTGCCGGTGTCGAGCTCGGTCGCGTACGCCACCAGGCTGTCGTTGTCGATCGAGGCGTCGATCCCCAGCCGGGTCGACTGGACCCACGCGATCATCCGCGGCGGCGGGCCGTGCTCGGTCCACGGCGACGGCTCGACGATCGCGATCGCGTGGCCGAGCCCGGACGCGCCGAGCGCCGGCTTGAGATCGACGTGGGTCTCGGTCAGCTGGTTGTTGCCGCCGTTGGTCGCGACCCGGTCATCGAAGACTTTTCGGCCGGGCATCGCCGGCGGCCGGTCGTGGTTCCACCGGTTGCGCATCGCCGCGCAGTAGGCCTCGAAGTCCGCCGGCGTCACCGCGTAGAGCTGGACCTCGAGCGCGGCGTAGTTGGTGCTAAAGAAGTCGAGCGTCGGGTGCTTGGCGCTCGGATCGAGCACGACCAGGCCGTCGGCGCCGTAGAACGTCGGCGTCGCGTCGCCCACGTCCCACGACCGCGTGTCGTCGCCGCCGAGCTTCTGGCCGAAGTCATCGACCACGCTGCCGGACACCACGACCCGGTAATGGGTGCGCGGTGCGGTCGCGCCGATCACGGTCAGCGAGTTGCCGTTCTGCACGATCCGCACGCCGTCGATCGCCGGCGTCACCGTGACCTGGCCGTCGTCGAACCGATCGGCGTCGAGCGGGTTGTTGAGCTCGATCGAGAACGGCATGCCGGGCCGGCACTCGTGGTTCCAGCCGCACTCGGCGCGCGTGATCCGCAGCGGCGGGTAGGTCTGGAACTGAAACTTCTGCGGCGCGGTGGTCGGGTTGCGGCCCTCGGCCGACGGCGTGCCGGCGCCGAGCTCGACCTCGATCGTCGCGTCGGCCGGCAGATCCTGCGCCGGGCGAAACGCCAGCCAGCGGCCGTCCTGCTCGGACTGCTTGGCGCCCGCCGCGAGCGAGGCGAGCTGCTTGTCGGCGGCGAGCGCTTTGGCGTCGAGCAGCCGGACCGCCCAGCGCTTGCCGGCGGCGGTCACCGTCAGCTTGCCGAGCACCGCCTGCGGATCGATCTTCTGATCGAACAGCACGAACATCGGCACGCTGGTGTGCTGCGGCCCGCCGGCCGGGTAGTGGCTGACCATGGTCGGCGGCGGGGTCTCGAACGAGAACGTCACGCCCTGCTTGAGCGCGGCGCCGCTGGCGCTCCTGGTGCCGGCCGGGACCTCGACGGAATACGTCGTGGCCTGCGGGAACCGGACCTCGGGGTCGAACAGGATCGTCCGCGTGCCGATCCACCGCCACCGGCCCTTGGTCTCGGGCGCCAGCTTGACCGGCGTCACCGCCGCGGCGTCGGCCTGCGAGGTCACCGCGACCATCGGCTGGCTGAACGTGACGCTCAGCTCGGGCGCCAGCGGGACCTTGCCCTCCGGCATGTAGCGCACCACGCGCAGCTCGCTGGTCGCATCGCGCCCCGCGGGCGGCGGCGGTAACAGCGATGACGCCGGTGGCGGGAACGCGGCCTGGATCGTCTGGCCGGTGCGCGGCGGCGGCGGCGACTTGGCGCGCAGCGCGAACGCCTGCTGATCCTGCGGATCGGCCGCGATCGGCTTGGCGCGTTGCAACAGCGTGTTCGCCTCGGCATCGCTCAGCCGCTTCGCGGGCGCCAGCTTGGCGTGATCGAACGCCGGCGGGCCTTGCTTGCCATTGGACACCCGGAGCTCGAGACCCGGCCCGGTCGCTTTCCCCGGGCCGGTGCCCGGGCCTGGCTGGATGATCATCGCCTCGGAGCTGGCGCTCCCCGCCGGGGCGGCGGTCGGACTGGTGTCCTTGCCGCCACACGCGAGCGCGCCGGTGAGCACCAGGAGCAGCGGCGCGAGCGCGCGGCTGCGAGTCGAGAGCGAGCGATGGACCGTCGAGCGATGGACCGTCAAAGATGCCTCCACGAGCGCAGTACCCAACGCACCAGCCCCCACTTCGCGCTATGGCGACGGTCTCGTGCAGCGGTTCACAAAGCAAGCCAGCCGGTTGCGATCGCGAGGGAATCTCGCAGCCGCACCGTGAGGCCGTTCGCTCGATCGCCCTCGTGGAGGGCGATCGGCGATGCGCGCGAGCTCCGCACGGCATGGATCCGCAACACGGACCCGGCGCCGCTGGGCGAGCACTACGGGTGCAGCGCCGCGGAGCGTCCTGGCTACGCGCCGCCGTGGTGCGGCGGTGCGCCATCGGGCCGGCACGCGAGCGGGCCATTACCGCTGGGGCCGTCGGGGCCGCTCGCGCACGTGCCCGCCAGCGCGTGGTCACCGTGCGTCATCGAGCACGCGTCCCCCGCGGCGCGCCCGCTGCACGCCTGGATCGCTTCCGGCGGCGGCCCCGGCGGGTGATCCGGGCGACACACCAGCGCCTGCGCGTCGGGCGCCTGCGCGCACACGCCGGTGATCGTGTGGTCGTGCAGCGTGATCGAGCACGCGTCGCCGGCCTTCGCCTGCGCGCACGCATCGAACGCGGCTTGCGGCGGTTGATGCGGCGGCGGACGATCAGCGTAGGCGACCGCGAACGGCAGGACCAGAGAGAACAACGAGCCAATGACAAACTTCATCTGAAGATCTCCGAACGCCGCGGGATTCGATCGAGCAGCAGGACTCCGCCGCGACGAATGCGGAGACCGCGAACCAACACCGGATGCAGCGCGCCGGTGCCGGCGAGGCCGAGCACCGCGAATGCATAGCTGCGAGAAAACCACGGACCGCCGCGCGCGCTGCGGCCTCTCACGGCGCCTCCCGACCAGGCGGCGCGACGCCGCACACGATGACGAGCGCTTGCAACCAGACGGTGCACATCGGCTTGCCTCCGGGCTGTGGGTTGTGGGCTGTGTGGCGAAGTGCCGGCGCGCCGCCGCGCGAGGTACGCGGGGACCTGAGGGGCGCGGCCGCATCACGTCGTGCGGCGGCACACCGGCCTTCAAACGTCGAGACCGCTCGTTGCGAGTTGCCGCTCGAAACGAACTGTCACGAGCCGGGGAGCCATGGGCGCACGTCCCGGCGTCATCGCACGTGCCCGGACGCTCGTCGCGAGCCGCCGCCGGTGACTGCCTGTCCGCTCGACCGTGATGCGCCACGCCTCGAACATCGGCCTGCGCCGCTACCACAACATCTCCACCGTATGACGACATATTTCATGCGACCCGCGCGCCCTGGCCCTCCGAGCACCTGACCCTCAGAGCCTCGATAGCCCTTCGGTGCGGCGCCTCGAGCCACGCCCGGTAGCCTCGATGCGTTCACAGTCGAGCGCACGGTTCACATCAGGGGCCTCGATAGACTTGGTAGACCTCGATGGACCTTCGTTGCGGGTCATCTCAGGCGAACGCGGGATCGACGCGCGCGATTGACCACCCGGAGCCTCCCTGCCACCGCAGCCAGTCTGTACCCTCGGGCCGTGCCCCTCGCCCGCAAGCTCGGCGCGCTCGACGCGACCATGATCGTCGTCAGCGGCATCATCGGCTCGGGGATCTTCATCAACCCCTACGTCGTGGTGCAGAAGGTCGAGACCCCGTTCCTCGTGCTCGCGGTGTGGATCCTCGGCGGGCTGATCGCGCTGTGCGGCGCGTTCGTGTTCGCCGAGCTCAGCACCGTGCTGCCGCGGGTCGGCGGGCAATATGCCTTCTTCCGCGAAGCGTTCCACCCGCTGATCGGCTTCCTGCACGGCTGGGCGCTGCTGTTCATCATCCAGTCGGGCGCGACCGCCGCCGTCGCCGTCGCGTGCGGCCAGTACATCACCCAGCTGATCGGCCTACCACCCGAGGAGGCCCGCACGGTCGCACCGCAGATCGCGGTCGCCCTGCTCGTGGCGCTCGTCGTGTTCCACTCCTCGGGCATCAAGCCCGGCGCGATCCTCATCAACGTGATCACGATCGGCAAGACCTTGGCGATCGCGCTGCTCGTGATCGGCGCGTTCGCGCTGACCCGGCACTCCGGCCTGACCCTGACCCCGCTCGCCCCGCCGCGGCTGCACGGCGCCGGCCTGGTCTCGGCGATGTTCGCCGGCCTGGTCCCGGCGATGTTCTCGTACGGCGGCTGGCAGAACGCCAACTTCATCGTCGAGGAGATGCGCAACCCGGCGCGCGACCTGCCGCGCGCGATCCTGCTCGGCGTCGGCATCGTGATCGCGGTCTACGTCGCCGCCAACGTCGCCTACGTCCACGTGCTCACGGCGCCGGTGCTCGCCGCGACCCGGACCCCGGCGGCGGACCTCGCCGCGCAGCTCGCCGGCCCGCGCGGCGCCGACGTCGTCAGCGTCCTCGTCGTGATCTCGACGTTCGGGTTCCTCAACCTCGCGCTGATGACCGCGCCGCGGGTCTACTACGCGATGGCCCAGGACCGGCTGTTCTTCTCCGCGGTCGCCCGGGTCTCGCCGCGCACCCACGTCCCGATCGTGGCGATCGCGATCCAGGGCCTGCTCGCGGCGGGCTTCGCGCTGTCCAACACCTACGATCGCCTGCTCGGCTACGCCGTGTTCGCCGACTGGATCTTCTTCGCGCTCGCGGGCGTCGCCCTGATCGTGTTCCGCCGGACCCGGCCCGACGCGCCGCGCCCGTACCGGACGCCGCTCTACCCGGCGATCCCCGTGCTGTTCATCGTCGCCGGTGCCGGCATCGTGCTCAACACCTTCATCGACGATCCACGCAACGCCCTGATCGGCTCCGCGATCCTCGCGATCGGGGTCCCGGTGTTCTTCCTCTGGCAGCGCCGCTCGGCGGCCTCGTCCTGACGCGCGCCCCGACGTGTGCGCCTCCCGCCGGGGCGAGCACGTATCGACCACGCGTCACTTCGGTTGCGCGAAGCACTCCAACAAATCGCTACACCTCTGAAAAAACGAGGTTTCCGCAAATTGCCGACGATGATCGCGTTCGACGCATCTCGCCTTCGAGCCCGGCGGCCCGCCTTGACAGCCCACCCACGATCTCGACAACGTCATCCCCATGAGCATCAACCTCGGGTGGCGGACGGCGGGATCGCGCACGGCGCGATGGCAGACGGCGGGATCGCGCACGGCGGAACTGCGCACCGTCGCATCACGGATCGTCGCATCGCGAACCGGTGACCGCCGGCTGGCGCTGGGGATCGCCGGCTTGTGCCTGGCGTTCGGCTGCACCAAGCGCAACCCAGACCTGTGCTGCGAGACCGACGCCGAGTGCACCACCATCGGGTTCTCCAGCCACGCCCCATGCGACCTCGGCGTCTGCGTCCACAACGAGTGCACCACCGCCGCCGGCACCTGCGACGGCGACGAGGACTGCGCCGGCACCACCCCCGCCTGCGTCGCCGGCACCTGCTCGGTTTGCGCCACCAGCGCCACCTGCCCCGCCACCGCCCCGGTCTGCGACATGACGAGCCACGACTGCCGCACCTGCACCAGCGACCCCGAGTGCGACTCCGGCGCCTGCGATCTCGCCGCCGGCACCTGCGTCGACCAGGCCGAGATCCTCTATGCCGCCCCCGGCGGGACCAACGCCGACCCATGCATACGTACGGCCCCGTGCTCGTTCTCCCAGGCCGGCATGCTCGTTGACCCCGGGCACCCCTACATCGTGCTTCTACCCGGTGTTCACACCGAGGGGCCCTACTTCGATGGCAAGAACGTGACGGTATGCGGTAACGGTGCGACGCTGGACTCCAACGTCACGAGTATCACGTTGGCAAATATGGCGTCCGTACGTATCCGCGACCTGAGCTATGTCCCGGTCGCCAAGACCGCTCGCATCCACCCCGATGGCGCAGGAAGCGCCTTCACTTGCAACAACTCCTCACTCACGCTCGACAATGTACGCCTGGATGTCAATCCCCTATTCGATGGAATCCAGGGCGGCCCGACCATCACCATTCGCCACTCGACGTTCCAGCACGGATATGTGCGGATCCTGCCGGGTGCCGAGGCAAGCCTGACGATCGATCGCTCCACATTCCTCAACAATGCAGGAATCCTCGTCGCTGCGCCGGGCAGCGGCGAGATCACCAATTCAGTATTTGAATCAACCACAGCCGAGATGGTGTTCTATCTTCACCTTAACGCACCCAGTGATAGCGGCGGCTTCAGCGTCCGAAACAACACATTCGTCGGTGCAACCATCGGATGCAATGGTAGCTCTGCATATCCCAAGGTATTTAACTCCAACATCTTGTACAATACGACGATTCAGCAAACATCCGATGGCTGCGAATACGACTACAATCTAAGCCAACCGACACTAAGCATCCCGAATGGACAGGATAACATTTCAGGAGATCCCCTGTTCAGAGACCTCACGAATAACAACTTCCATTTGATGGCAGGGAGCCCCGCGATCGACGCCGCAGACCCGACCTATCTGATGAACGGTCATGACCTCGATGGAACGCCTCGTCCCCAGGGTATGCACCCTGACATCGGCGCGTTCGAATACGTCCCTGCCACGGGCCAAATTGATCGGCCGCCACGGCGAGCGGCCGATCACCCTTGACCGCCGGGCCGGAGCCCGACGACAGTTCGCTCCATGGCAGAAGCGTCGAGTGGAGCTGCGCCCGCAGGCAAGGTCGAGCCGTACATCCCGGCAAGCAAGTTCCTCCCGGAGCTCACGCCGGGCGTGATCATCCTCGGCTGCTTGCTCTCGGTGATCCTCGCCGGGGCGAACGCGTACCTCGGGATGTTCGCCGGCATGACGGTGTCGGCGTCGGTGCCGGCCGCCGTGATCTCGATGGGCATCCTGCGCGCCCTGCGGACCGGCAACATCCTGCAGAACAACGCGGTGCAGACCGCGGCGGCGTCCGGTGAGGGCCTCGCGTCCGGCGTGATCTTCACGCTGCCGGCGCTGGTGATCCTCGGCGTGTGGAGCCGGTTCTCGTACCTCGAGACGACCTTGATCGCCGGGTTCGGCGGCATCCTCGGCGTGCTGTTCACGATCCCGTTGCGCCGCGCGCTGATCATCGATCAGCCGCTGCAATTTCCGGAAGGCGTCGCGACCGCGGAGGTCCTCAAGGTCGGCGCCGAGGGCGGCGGCGGCATCGAGGTGCTCGTGCTGTCCGCTGTGCTCGGTGCGCTCGTCAAGCTCGGCTCGACCGGGCTCAAGCTGTGGGCGGAATCGGTGCGGATCGGCGGCTGGCTCAAGGGCGGCGCATCGTCGGCGCTCGCGGCCGCGCGTACCGGGACGCCGTTCTACTTCGGGATCAACGCATCCCCCGCGCTGCTGTCGGTCGGCTACATCGTCGGGTTCAACGTCGCCGCGGTGATCTTCGCCGGCTCGGTGCTCAACCGGTGGATCGCCGTCCCGCTGTTCTCGATGCTCGGCGACGCGAACACCGTGATCACCGACAAGCTCGACCCGGTCACGCACCACGCGCTCACGCTCGCGCAGGTGCTGCAGGGCCAGGAGGCGCTCGACGCGGCCGACCTCTACCACAAGTACGTGACGCGGTTCCTCGGGGTCGGCGGCATGCTGATCGGCGGCGTGTTCTCGCTGTACAAGCTGCGCAAGTCGCTGCTCGGCGGGATCACCGCCGGGCTCGAGGCCTACAAGCAGCGGCGCGCCGGCGGCAAGGACGCGGTGCCCCGCACCGAGCGCGACATGCCGATGAACATCATCCTGATCCTGATCGGGGTGTCGGTCGTGCCGCTGTTCTTCCTCTTCTGGCACTTCACCGACTCGGCCTGGATCAGCGCGGTGATGGCCGTGGTGATGGTGATCGCCGGCTTCCTGTTCTCGGCGGTGGCGTCGTACATGGCCGGCCTGGTCGGATCCTCGAACAACCCGGTCTCGGGCATCACGATCTCGACGATCCTGGTGTCGGCGCTGCTGCTGCTCGCGCTCGGGCTCCACGGCAAGGCCGGGCCGGTCGCGGCGATCTTGATCGGCGGCGTGGTGTGCTGCGCGGCGGCGATCGGCGGCGACAACCTCCAGGATCTCAAGTGCGGCCAGCTGGTCGGCTCCACGCCGTGGAAGCAGCAGGTCATGCAGATCCTCGGCGTCGTGGTCGCGGCGTTCGCGATGGCGCCGGTGCTGAACTTGTTGAACGACGCTTACAAGATCGGCAGCGCGGGGCTTCCGGCGCCGCAGGCCAACCTGATGGGCACCGTCGCGTTCGGCGTGTTCGAGGGCGGCCTGCCGTGGACGATCATCGGGATCGGGGCGGCGATCGCCGCTGTCGTGATCATCATCGACTCGGTCCTCGACCACAAGGGCATCAAGATCCGGGTCCCGGTGATGGCGTTCGCGGTCGGTGTATACCTGCCGTTCGATCTCAACGTCCCGATCTTTCTCGGCGGCGTGATGGCGTGGCTGGTCAACCGCGCACTCGATCAATCGAACGCCTCGCCCGAGCGGCGCGGCGGCGTGGAGCGCGGCGGCCTGCTCGCGGCGGCCGGGTTCATCACCGGCGAGGCGTTGCTCGGCATCGGCCTGGCCGTCCCGGTCGCGATCAAGCACGACGAGAACGCGCTCGCGCTGTTCGGCGGCAAGCTCGCCGACTTCAAGCTCCCCGCCCTGGCGTTCGTCGCGGTCGTGATGGTGCTGCTCTACGTGCTGGCCCTACGCAAGGAGCCAACCCCGCGCGCAGGCGCACGGCCAGGCTCATCAAAATGACCTTGGCGTGTGACCTATCCCCCGGTTCTCTTCTCCAAGTGCACGATGTTGCACAACTTCTGAGTGGGACAACTCCCTCAGGGTCAGTTGTCCCCAGCAGCTACTGAGCTGGATCTACTAGATCACGTGGGGCAATGAGCAACGATCGGACAGGCCCGCTGTTTGCTGTAACGAATTTGCATGAATCGCCTCCTCCTGGGTCTCGCAGTGTTGATGGCGGCGTGTGGCGGGCACAAATCGTTTGACAGCTTGTGCGCCGACCAGGTCCCGCCACCCGCGGCCTGTAATACGGCGTGCGATCCATCGAGCGGGACCGGCGACGCCACCTGCCCCAGCGGCTTCCACTGCGCGGCCGCCGGCAAGTGCGACACGCTGTGCACGCCGACCGGCAACGAGTGCGGCAACGGCTACTCGTGCACCACCGATGGGTTCTGCCAGAGCGCCGGCGACGGCGATGATGCGCCGCCGGTCGATGCGAACTGCCCCACGGTCCAGTTCACCGCCAAGCCGGTCACGCCGTCGATCCAGCTGCTGATCGACCGCAGCGGGTCGATGCTGGACGACTTCGCGGACAAGGATCGCGGCGGCGCGCCGCCCACCGATACGAGCGATCCGGAGAAGTACCAGACCGTGCAGGATGCGCTGATCGGCACCCAGGGCGTTGTCACCCAGCTCCAGGACAAGGTCTACTTCGGCGGAACGCTG
Source organism: Kofleriaceae bacterium (assembly GCA_036271215.1). Taxonomy (GTDB): domain Bacteria; phylum Myxococcota_A; class Polyangia; order Haliangiales; family Haliangiaceae; genus JABFXX01. The sequence goes on from DATBBB010000245.1 coordinate 57,308, forward strand.
TTCTCCGGCGACCAGAACGTCACGTGTCCGGCCCTCAAATCGGTGGGCCGCGCGCTGAACAACCAGACCACGCTCTCGACGCTGATCTCGACCAACCGTCCGCAGCCGAAGGCCAGCACGCCGACCCCGGACTCGATCAACGCGGTGACTGCGGACTTCATGACCAACCCGCCGCCCGCCGGCTCGCCGCCGGTGATCGTGCTCGCGACCGACGGGCTCCCCAACCAGTGCGGTAGCAACAACAGCACGACCACGCAGTCGGTCAACGCGGCCAAGAATGCGTTCGCGCACGGCATCAAGCTGTTCATCCTCGGTGTCGGCACGATCCAGAACGCGACCCAGCACTTCCAGGACATGGCAAACGCTGGCCAGGGCGTGCAGCCGGGCCAGCCCAACGCCAAGGCGTACATGGCCACGGATCCGACCACGCTGGCGGCCGCGTTCGACGAGATCATCCGCGGCGTCGTGTCGTGCGACCTCAAGCTCGACGGCGGCTCGGTCGACCCCGGCACCGCACAGAGCGGCACCGTCACGCTCAACGGCATGCCCCTGACCTATGGCACCGACTGGACGGTCGACAACGACGGCGTCACCTTGCACCTGCTCGGCACCGCGTGCGACACGCTGAAGAGCTCGACCAACCCGATGGTCAACGCGACGTTCTCCTGCGGCGCGATCATCTTCTAGCGGTGAGTCGTTGTGCGACAACGTAGTCGAGACTTGGTACGTTGCTGTGCGATGACATAGCCTTGCGATGCGGTCCTCGTCGGAGCACTGGCAGGTTTTCGGAGCCGACGTGTGGTGCCGAAACTACCTGCAGTTCTCCGATCGTTAGAGTCAAACAGAAGTGATTTCCGCGCGCGGGTCGCTTGCTGTATCGTCTGACCATGAACCGACTCGCCCTGGGGTTTGTCCTGTTGACCGCTGCCTGTGGCAGCCACAAGTCGTCGTCGGACAGCTTGTGCGCCACCCAGACCCCACCGCCGGCCGCTTGCGATACGACGTGCGATCCCGCAAGCGGCGCCCTCGACGCGTGCCCCGATGGGTTTCACTGCGCTGCCACCGGCAAGTGCGACCAGCAATGTACGCCGACCGGCACAGAATGCGGCGCCGGCAACATCTGCTCCACCGACGGGTTCTGCACGCCCGATGATGGCGGCGGCGGCGATGACCAGCCGCCGATCGATGCGGATTGCCCTGCGGTTCACTTCACGGCGACCCACGTCACGCCGTCGGTCGAGCTCGTGATCGACCGCAGCCAGTCGATGGAACAAGACTTCAATGGCAAGAACCCCGGCTCGGGCGGTATGGCTCCGTTCAAGTTCCCGACCGAGCAAGACGCGCTCGTCGGAACGACCGGGGTCGTTACCACGCTGCAGGCGGCGGTCTACTTCGGGGCCACGATGTATTCGGGCGCGACTTGCACGGGCGTCTACCAGGTGCCGCGCGTGCTGAACAACAAGACCGCGATCGCGGCGTTGTTCACGGCGCACGGACCGAGCGGCAGCACGCCGACCGCGACTGCGGTCACTGCGGCCGTCGCCGACTTTGCAGCCAATCCTGCGCCGCAGGGCTCGCCGAAGATCATCGTGCTCGCGACCGATGGCCTGCCGAACGACTGCAACGGCGGTAAGTCGTATCAACCCTCGATCGATGCGGCGACCGCGGCCTACGCCGCCGGGATCAAGCTGTACCTCCTCGCGATCGGAAATCAGATCTCGGATGACTTCCGGATCCCGGTCGCCAACGCAGGCCAAGGCGTCCAGGCGGGTCAGCCCAATGCGACATCGTATACCGGGACCAACCCGACCGAGCTGGCTGCCGCGTTCCAGACGATCATCGGCGGCGCCGTGTCGTGCGATCTCAAGCTCAGCGGCCAGGTCGACTCGACCGCCGGCCAGGGCGGCACGGTCACGCTGAACGGGACGAACCTGACCTACGGCACCGACTGGACGCTCGACATGGACGGCGTCACCATCCACCTGCTCGGCACTGCCTGCAACACGCTCAAGACGACGACCAACCCGACGGTCGACGCGACGTTCTCCTGCGGCGCTGTCATCTTCTGAAGCGATCCCTGGGTGGTGCGCAGGATCACATTGCGTCCACCAGAGGGCCGATGTCGTGGTGATGAACACCACCCATCCATGGACGAACGCAATAGAAATGATCCATTGAGCCGTCGCTTGCGGTACGGTCGCCGGCATGAATCGGCTCCTCTTGGGTCTCGCCTTGCTGACCGCGGCCTGCGGTGGCCACAAGTCGTTCGATAGCTTGTGCGCTGACCAGGTCCCACCACCTGCCGCCTGCAACACGGCCTGCGATCCGTCGAGCGGTACCGGCGATGCAACATGCCCGAGCGGCTTCCACTGCGCAGCCGCCGGCAAGTGCGACACGCTGTGCACGCCGACCGGCAACGAGTGCGGCAATGGCTACTCGTGCACGACCGACGGGTTCTGCCAGAGCGCTGGCGATGGCGATGATCAGTCGCCGATCGACGCGAACTGTCCAGCGATTCACTTCACACCGATGAAGACCACGCCGACGGTCCAGCTGCTGCTCGATCAGAGCGGCTCGATGACCTCGAACTACGGGAACAACGGTACGTCCAAGCCTGATCGGTGGGATGCGCTGCGCACCGCACTGGTCGATCCTACGGCCGGTGTCGTGGCAACGCTCGGTGACAAGGTCGTGTTTGGTGCCACGCTGTACAGCGCTCACTCCACCGACCAGCCAAACGTTTGCCCGATCCTGACCAAGACTACCGATCGAAAGCTGAATAACTTCACTGAGATTCAGCAACTCGTCAACAGCAACAATCCGCTCAACGACACACCCACTGCAGCGTCCATCGATGCCGTGCGAATGGACTTTGCGGCCAACCCTCCGGCGCAAGGGTCTCCACCCATCATCGTGCTCGCGACCGACGGCCTGCCCGACACCTGTGATGTTCCCAATCCGGCGAACCAGACCCAGCAGGACGCCGCGAATGCGGTCACGGTCAAGGCGGCCCAGGACGCCTACACGGCCGGCATCAAGCTGTTCTTCCTGTTTGTCGGTGATGCTGGCCAAGCCGGCACGCACCCACAGCAGATGGCCAACGCGGGTACAGGCATGGATCCGGCTACAGGCACCGCTATGTTCTACACCGCGAAGAATCCCGCGGAGCTAACAGCCGCGTTCAATACCATCGTCGGCGGTGTGCTGTCGTGCGATCTCAAGCTCACCGGCGGCACAGTCGACCCGGGCAGCGCGCAGACCTCCGGCGTGGTCACGCTCAACGGCATGACGCTGGCCTACGGCACCGACTGGACGGTCGACAACGACGGCGTCACGCTGCACCTGCTCGGCGCCGCCTGCACTACGCTGAAGACCACGACCAACCCGACGGTCGACGCGGCGTTCTCCTGCGGCTCTGTCATCTTCTGAGTCGCTACTGAGGCGCTGGCGCGCTCCCAGGCGAAGCCAGCGCTGCGGAAGCCGCTGGCGCCGCTCAGGCGAAGCCAGCCGCGCGTCGCCGCCGCTGGCCGCGGCTACAGCGGGCGCGCCATGCGCAGCGCGCGCTGGCCGCGATCGTAGGTCGCGGAGCCGTCGATCACGCGAAACCCGGCGCGCGTGTAGAGCCGCTGCGCGGAGACGTTGGTCTCGGCCACGGTGAGCCGCAGGGCCGCGATCCGGCTCGAGGGCGCGACGCGCTCGGCGACCTCGATGACGTGGGTCAGGAGCTTGGCGCCGATCCCGTGGCGCTGGAACGCCGGCAGGACCGCGAGCGCGAGCAGATCGGCGACGACCTCGGTGCTCGCGGCCGGCGCCTCCATGTAGAACCCGAGCATCGCGAAGCCGCGACCGCGGCCCTGGAGATCATGATCGATCCAGGCCAGCACGCCCGGCTGCTCGAGCCACGACGGCAGGATGCGCGTGTAATCGCCGAGGTCGCGATAGGCCTCCGCCCCGGTCGCGATGATCCACGGATGGTCCGAGACCTCCGCACGACGGATCACGAAGACACCGCAGCGCGAGACTAGCCGGCGAACCCGCCGCCCTGCACGTCGCTGTCGCGCGTGCGGGGAGCGGACGGTGCCGAGGCGGCCGGCTTGCGCTGCGGCAGCGCGCTCATCGAGGCAGTGGATGCCGCAGGACGCAGCATCGCAGCGTTGTCGTTCGACAGCGCGACGCCCGCGAGCGTGCGCAGCGTGTAACGGCCCGGCGACGTCCGCGCAAACAGCGATGAGTCACCCTTCTTCTTGATGTCCATCGACAGGTCGCGAGCGACCACGGTGTCAGGAGTCTTCGACTTGCTCGGCAGGCGCGCCCCGGCCCGCTCCACGATCTCGCGAACCGACATCGGTACCGCGGTCTCGCGCAGGATCTCTTCCACCACAGCAAGCGTACTCATGACCGTCGTGCCTCCCTCGAGAAAAACGTTGCGTTCAGAGCGTCGAGACGGCCGCCATCCTAGCGCCGCGAGGCTCCGGAACCAGTCTTGACATAGCTTTTTTTTGGGGACCGAACGGCGACGCGAACGGCGCTGGATCGCGGTTGAAATTGCTTGCATCTCGGGGGCATCGGAAGTCATTCGACTGCCTCGCCGCCGGCATCTCCGTGCAGGATTTTCGGCTACGCTGTGATCGCTTGCCGTCGACGCGCGCGCTCATCCACGCCCCTTGGTCCGCCTCCAAGGTCTCGACGGCGCTGCGCTGCCCGCGGCTGTTCCACTTCAAGTACGTGCAGAAGATCCCCGAGCCCGAGGTCATGCCGGAGGCGCGGATCGGCAAGGCGATCCACAAGGCGCTCGAGCAGACGCTGATGGGCACGCCGCTCCCCGAGGCGACCGCCGCGATCCGCGCCGCGCTGCCGAGCGAGATCGAGCAGTGGCGGTTCGACGCGCTCGCGACCGGGATCCCGGCGTTCACCAGCCGGCTCGCCCAGTTTCGCCGGCGCCGCCGGGTCGCCCGCCAGCTGGTCGAGTACTCGCTCGCGGTGCGCGAGGATCTGTCGACCACGCAGTTCTACAGCGGCGATGCGTACTACCGCGGCGTGCTCGACCTCGGCTACCTGTTCGAGGACGACGCGCTCGCGCTGCTCGATCACAAGACCGGTCAGCGCATCCCAGGGTCGTCGATCGCCGATCAGCTGGAGGGCTACGCGGTGCTCGCCGCGTCGGCGTTCCGCCATGTCCGGACGTTCTGGCTGGGCCTGCACTGGATCGCCGAGCGCGCGGTCGAGTGGAGCCCGCCGATGCAGCCTCACACGATCATCGATCGCCTGGTCCCCGATCTGTTCGACAATATCGAGGCGGCGGCGCTCGCCATCGATGATGGTCCCAGGCCCAATCCGGGGTCGTGGTGCGATCGATGCAGCTATCGCGAGCGCTGCCCGGCGAGCCGCGAGCTACGCTATGAGCCGGTCGAGTACTACGAAGATGACGAAGATTAACGAACGCCTCGCGCTCGTCGAACGCCAGCGCCGGTTCGAGTGGGAGCTCGCGCGCGACGCGCACACCCGCGCCGCCGGCCAGTTCGTTGCTGGCAAGACCCACGATCTGCTCAACCTGGTGCAGATCGTCCAGCTCGCGACGCTCGAGCTGTCGCGCCGCTCGAGCCCCGAGGGCCAGGAGTTCATCGTCGACCTGACGCGCGCGGCGGACGACGCGCGCAACCAGCTCGCCGCGCTGATGGCGGTGGCGCGGCCCGAGGAGGTCATCGTCGGCGGCGCGCCGGTCGGCGCGGTGATCACCGCCGCGGTCGAGACCGTCCGCGCGGCCTCGACGATCGCGGTCGACCTCCACCTGACCGTCGAGCCGGGCGTCACGACCCGGTGCCAGGCCGCCGAGCTCGAGCACCTGATCTACGGCATCACGCTCGACGCGGTGGCCGCCGCCGAGGCCTCGGGTGCGCCCGAGACCGCGCGCAACCCGATCGAGCTGTTCGTGCGCAGCCGGACGATCGAGCGCAAGCCGTGGCTCGAGATCGTGCGCGGCGCGCGCGCCCCGCTCGACGGCGAGCACTTCGATCTGCGCGCGGTCGAGGTCATCGCGGTCAAGAACGGCGGCGAGCTCGCGCACAGCGAGCGGCGCGACGGCAGCACCGAGCTCGTGGTCGCATTGCCGATTGTTGTATAGGGGGCCCGCGTCGCGTCGCGTCGCGCGATTCGATCGCGGTCAGCGCCGCCAGCGCAAGATCCGCTGCGGCCACGCCGGCATGCCGTCGGCGGCGAGCTTGGCGGCGTCGCGCGCGACCAGCCGGGCGATCGACGTCAGCCGCGCCTGCAGCTCGTCGGGCGCCCCGGTCGGCGGCAGCGCCACGCTGCCGTCGTCGCCGAGCGTGACCAGCGCGGTGAACGCCGCGTCCGGCGTGTAGATCGTCGCGCGGTAGCGCACGCGCTCCGGCCCGGCCGCAGCATCGCCGGCCTCGGCCTCGGCTTCGGCTTCGGCTTCGCGCTCGAGCAGGTAGCGCGCACCGTCGGTCGGGTGCAGGTCGCGCTGCATCGGCCCTACTCGCCGAGGTCGGCGGCGAACCGGCTGGTCACCGCGGAAGCGTTGCCCCACTGCGACTTCTTCCACTCGACGTTCCAGCTGCGCAGGATCCACATTGGATCGAGCAGCAGCCGCGCGCCGATCTCCGAGCTCGGCTTGCCCCACACGTCCTCGCGCTCGCCGGCGTCCTTGGCCAGATCGTACAGCTTCGGGGTCTGGGTGCCGATCAGCTTGAGCTTCCAGTGACCGATCCGCCCGCCGTGCGCGTTCTCGTACTGCGACGAGAACGACATCAGCGGGTAGCCACCACCGCCGTTGGCCAGCTTGATCAGCGACATCCCCTGCCACTCGGGATCGAGCTGCACGCCGAGCGCGTCGGCGAGCGTCGGCACGATGTCGATGCCCTCGGTGCCTTCGGTGACGCGGGCCGCGGGGAACAGCGGCGGGTAGTGGATCACCAGCGGCACGTGGAGCAGGGTCTCGCGCTCCGAGCCGCCGTGACCAACCCGGCCGTCCTCCCACTGCTCGTCGCCGTGATCCGCGGTGATGATCAGCATCGTCTGGTCCCAGATCCCCCAGCCCTTGAGCTTCTCGATCAGCTGGCCGATCAGATCGTCCTGGTAGCTGACGTTGGAGTCGTACAGCGCGCGGACGTGGTCCTTCTCGCGGTCGGTCAGGTCCTTGGGGAACCCGCCCGGGCCGTCGTCGCCGAGCTCGGTCGCGAACCGGCCCTTGTAGCCGCCATCGTACTTGTCGAGCCACGGCTGCTTGGCGCGCCACGTCACGTGGGTGTCGATGAAGCCCAGGTACAGGAACCACGGCTGGTCCTTCTTGGGCTGGACGAACGACAGGCCCTTCTCGAGGATGTCGGCGCCGCGCAGCCCCAGGCCCTTCTCGATGTGGTTGACGTACTTGTCCCAGCCCGAGCCGAACCCGCGCGACGGCCGGATGTAGCCGTTGCCCGACGCGCCGGCGGTGAACTTGCCGGCCTTCTTGGCGACCTCGTCGATCGTCATCCACTTGTCGGCCAGGTGATCCGACATCTCGATCGCTTTGTGCTTGGCGAGGTAGTTCGAGCTCCACATCGCGGCATGCGAGACCTGCGACTCGTTGCCCTGGACGTAGTTGGACATGAACAGGGTCGAGTTCTCGGCGAGCTTGTCGAAGTTCGGGGTCTCGGCGCGCGCCTTGGGGTTGAACGTCCGCACGCGGTCGGCGCGCAGCGAGTCCATGATCACGAACACGACGAACTTCGGTGGGTCGCCGCGCCGGGCGGCCGGCGCCTCGCCGGGCACCGCGAGCGCCGCGTTCGCGACCGCCGCGGACGCGCAGCCGGTGGCCTCGAGGTCGAGCCGCACCGCCTTGCCGCCGAGCGCCGCGAGATCGACCACCGCGCCCGCGCCGGCGAGCTTGCCCTCGGCGGTCGCGCCGTCATCGGCGGTCGCGGCCACGTGGATCGCGCAGCTCGGGTCGGCGACGTCGCCGATCAGCCGGGCCTTGGCGGGGATCGCGACGTACCAGCTCATCTGGCCATCCCGGGGCAGGATCAGCGCCTTCTTCGCCGGATCGTAGAACGTGGTCGCGCCGTCGTCGCCGACCGGGGTGGTGGCGCCGACCTGCAGCCACGCGACCTCGACGCCGGACGACTTCATGAACAGCTGCAGCGCGTTCTCGCCGTCTTTCAGCTGACCGGCCGGCACGTTGAAGCCGACCGTCGACCAGCCCGCCGCGAGCTTGGCGTTGAGATCCTTGTTGTCGTTGATCCGCAGGCTCACGGTGGTGTCGGCCTTGGCGAACGCGCGCAGCGCGACCTTGGGGCGGCCGGCCTCGGCCGCGGTCAGCGGCACGAACATCGTGGCGGTCTTGCCGGTGAGCCGCGCGACCTTGACGTCGCCCTCGGTCTGCCGCAGCTCCCACGCCTTCTTGGCGCTGCTCTTCATGACGTTGGCGAACCGCACGTACTTCGCGAACCCGGCGGAGCCGGCCGGGACGACCAGGCCACCGCCGCGCGTCAGGTGGGCCGACAACCGGTTATCGACCAGCGAGTACACCGCGTGGTCGCCACCGCTCGCCGCGGCGCTCGCCGGCGATGGCACCGGAACCTGCGCCGGCGCGGTCACCGGCTTGTCGGCCGGCGCGGTCCGCGCGGTGTGGTCGGCCCGCGGAAGCTCGCCGGGATCGCGGGACGGCGCGGGCTCGCCGGTGGTCTTGCTGCACGCGGCGGCCGCCAGGGCCAGCGCGATGGTGACACGGCACGCTCGATCGATCATCGACGGGGAACCTATGCGTGAAGGTGGATCACGGGCAACAAAGCAGATCGCAAAAGCGTTGCGAATGTGCGGCGGATCGGGCCGGAGGCAGATCGCCGCTCGCGGACTCGCTGACTCGGTGAATCGCGCCGGTCGGGTTCGTCCGGGGGCCGCGCGCGCTACCGTCGATGCGCTCGATGCCGACTTCGTGGCTCTGGCTCACCCGCCGAGCTTGGCCCGCGGCCGGCGCGCTGGCTGGCGCGGTGCGGCGAGCCGCGCGACGTGGATGAACCGCGTGGTGGCGCGGTCCTCGATCGCGTGGAGCAGCCGGCCGCCGGCGCGGCGATAGATCGCCTGCCACGCGCGGACGTCGGCGGGCGGAACGCCCTGGCCCGAGATCACCTGCACGTAGTCCTGCAGCAGGGTCTCGCGGTGTGGCGGCCCCGGCTGGCCGAGCCGACCGTAGTAATCGGAGACGATCAGCAGCCGGCCGGGCAGCCGCGCGCTCGCGGTTCGCAGCCAGGTGACAAAGCCCGCCGGGCCGGCGTGGAACAGCTCGTTGGCGACGTCGCACATCGTCACGGTGCGGATCTCGGCGGCGACGGCGTCGGGCACCGCGGCCGCCAGCGCGGTGATGTCGCCGGCGAGGATCCGGACCCGGCGGCCGAGCCCGGCGGCGCGGACCCGGGCGCGCGCGGTGCGCCGCATCGCCGGGTTGTGCTCGACGCCCCAGCCGGCGAAGCCCGGGTCGTCGGCCGCGAGCGCGACCAGCAGCGCCGCCGTGCCGCAGCCGAGATCGAGCACGCCGCCGGCGCCGAGCTGGCGCACCAGGCCCGGCATTGCCCCGAGCGTGTGGCCGCCGACCGCCGCGAACGCCCGGGCGTGGCGGGGTCGATCGACCATGGCATGGGCGCGGTCCGGGGCGCGGAGCACGCTCGCCAGCCGCGTGGCGTTGGGGCCGAACCCGCCGGTGTACAGGTCGATCAAGTAGCGCGCGGCCGGGGTGTAGCCCGCCGCCGCGACGAACCGCGTGCCGCGGCGCGCCACCAGATCGGTGCGCGCGGCGACATAGGCCAGCACGCCACCGAGCAGGCCGGGGTCGAGCCCGTGGCTGCGCGCCACGGCGGCGACGGTCCGCGGCCGGGCGAGCGAGCCGAGCACGCCGAGGTCGTGCAGGGTCGCGACCGCGTGCCCGAGCTGGAAGCCCTCGGCGAGATCGAGCGCCGACCACGCGTCGTCTGGCTCTGGCTCTGACTCTGGCGCTGGCGCCGGGCGCGTCATGGCGCTGCCGCGGCCGCGACCAGGAGGCCCGCGCGGATCAGGCTCTCGAACATGCTCGGCGGCAGCGACGGCACCCCGACCGCGGCGCACACCAGCTCGGAGACCTCGTCGCAGGTGTGCGGTTCATCGAACAGCTCGGCGATCGCCTGCACGCCGGGCGCGATCCAGTACGCCGTCCGCGGATCGCCCGGATCGACGACATAGGTCCCGAGCTCACCGACCTCGGCGGCGTCGAGCCATGCGCCGGGCGCGAGCCGCGCGATCTGCGCGAGCAGCGCGTCGCAGTCGTGGATCTCGGACAGCACGTGCAAGGTGCGGTTGAGCTGGTACGGCCGCGCGAGATCGACGCCGCCGGCCCGCCCGGCGAACGCGCCGTGCTCGATCTGCTCATCGGGCTGCTCATCGGGCTGCTCATCGGGCTGCTCGATCTGCTCATCGGGCTGCTCGTCGGGCTGGGCACCGTCGGGCGTGGCGCCCGGCTCCGGGTCCGGCGCGCGGTCGCGCAGCGCGTAGCGGATCAGCGATGTCACGTGATGATCGTCGCCGAACGTCTCGGCGAGGTACGCCACGACATCGTCCGCGGTCGGCGGCGCATCGCCGGTGAACATTCGCAGCGCGCCGACCAGGCGACTCAGCCGGCCGCTGTACGCCGGCGCGCGCAGCAGGTACCCGACGATCGCCGGGCCAGCCCGGCGCAGCCGATCGACCGCCTCGACGGCGAAGATGTGGTGCGCGCGCGGCAGCTCGGCGGGATAGTAATAGTAGGTCTGGAACAGATCGGGGTGACCCAGGACCGTCGGCTCGTCATCGGGACCGACCAGCCCGGCGTTGAACGGCCCGCCGTAGCCGTCGTACCGGATGTCCTTGCCGCGGTCGTCCCACATCGGCGTGCCGGGCTCGGGCGCGAGGATGTGGAGCTGGGTCAGGCAGCGCGGCGCGAAGCTCCGGCCGATCATGTCGAGCGTGTCGTCCTGGTCCTCGGCGCGCTCCTCGGGATAGCCGGTGATGAACGACGCCGTGGTCTCGATCCCGACTCGCTCCGCCGCGTCGAGGATCGGCGCGACCAGCGCGAGGTCGAGGCGCTTCTTGCAAATCTTTTGCATCCGGACCGAGCCGGTCTCGATCCCGAAGTACAGCCCTGCGCAGCCCGCGCGCGCCATCACCGCGAGCAGCTCGGCGTCGACGCAGTCGACCCGCGCCGACACCCGCCAGCGATAGCCGCGGCCGGCGACCGCCTCGCAGAACTCGAGGACCTTCTTGCGGTTGACCGTGAACATGTCGTGGTCGAGCTTGAAGTGGCGCGCGCCGTACTGCGCGTGCAGCCGATCGAGCTCGGCGACCAGCCGGCCCGCCGACTTGAGCCGGAAGCTGCGCTGGAAGAACCCGGCGGTCGAGCAGAACGTGCACGCGAACGGGCAGCCGCGGCCGGCCTCGATCCGCAGCAGATCGAGCCCGAGCGAGTCGACCGGGTAGTGGTCGTACGCCGTCATCGGCAGGCTGTCGAGGTCGGTGACCTTGGGCTTGCCGTCGGTCGCGCGGACCACGCCGCCCGCGCCGCGCCACGTGATCCCGGGCAGCCAGTCGAATCGCCGGTGCTCGAGGTTGTCGAGCACGCCGGGGAACGTCTCGTCGGCCTCGTGGCGCACGATGACGTCGAACTGCGGGAACCGCTCGAGGATCGGCCGATCGAGCATCGTGGCGTGCGGGCCGCCCAGCAGGATCGGCAGGTCTGGCTGGTGGCGCTTGAGCACCGCCGCGACGTTGATCGCGAACAGGAAGCTGCAGCCCAGCGTGGTGAATCCGACCGAGTGCGGCTCGAGCGCGAGCACGTCGCGCGCCGCCCGCTCGTACAAGGTCGCGTCGTACGGCAACGCGCCGGTGCGGACCTGGCGCTTCGGATCGTAGATCTTCACCGTGTGGCCGTCGGCCTCGGCGACCGCGGCGAGCGCGAGCAGCCCCAGGTGCGGATGGACGTCGAGCAGCGCGAGCGAGCCTTCCTCGGGCAGCATCAGGTTATCGACCAGGACGACCTTCATGATGCCCGCGGCGCTCGGAGCGTGATGATGCCGAGCCCCGCGAGCTGCTCGAGCCCGCGCAGCACTGCCGCGCTGGTCTTGCCGGTCAGGCCGAGCGCGCGGTGCAGCGCCGCGGCGCTGTGCCGGCCGTCGATCAGCGACAGCGCGTAATAGCCGAGCTCGTCGAGCTGGACGATCGCGATCGCCGGCGTGGCATCGGCGCGCCAGTAGCACAGGTACGTCGGCGCGCGCGCGATCTGGTCGAGCCGCGGCGCGGCCGTGGTCAGCGCGCCGACGATCGTCCGCGGATCGCAGGTCATCTCGTGGAGCACCAGCTGGCCGTGCACCCGCGGCACCGTGCGAGCGGTCGCCCGCGCACCTTGCTCCGCGGATCGGAAGCTTCGCTCCCCGGCCTCGGTCGATCGGCGCGCCGCGCCGCGGCCCGCCGGGCTCGCCTCCATGGAGGTCGGCGCTCGAGGACGCGGGGGTTCCGGAGCGCCGAGCTGCGGCTTCGCGAGCTCCGCGAGCGCGCGCTCGTGGCGGATCGCGTCCCACAGCAGCGCGTGGCTCGGCTGTGCGCGATCGAGCCAGCGCTCGAGGAACGCCATCAGGTCGATCACCCGCTGCTCGGTGGTCGGCGCCAGCCGCGCGCCGGCCGCCGCGCGCTCGCCGGCGTACGCCGCGAACAGATCGATCTCGATCCCGATCGCGCTCATCACCCGGAACGTCAGCGGGTAGTCATCGCGCAGCCCGTTGTGCCGGACCTTGGTCGTCAGCCCGGCGAACTTCCACAGCGCGTCGAGATCGACCTCGCCCGGCTCGACACCATGGCCGCGCAACAGCTCGGGCTGCGCCCGCCAGCGCGCGATCAGCGCCGGGTTCTCGACGCCGGCGGCGAGCACGGCGTGGACCTGGCGGGCACCGGCGCCCGGCGCCGCGATCATGCCGCGGCCCGCGCGAGCAGATCGCGGGTGCGCTGGACGTGCGATCGCAGGATCGCCTGCGGGAACTGCGGCGACCAGTTGTATTCGAGCGTCACCGCGCGCGGCCGCGCCCGGGTCAGCGCCCGCGCGAGCAATTCGAACACCTGGCCCGGCGCCGGCGCGGCGTGATCGTCCCACGCGATCCCGGACTGCTGGCTGAGCCCCGAGACATGGATCTCGACCACGCGCTCGAGCGGCATGCGATCGAGCTCGGTCATCGGATCGACGCCGGTATTGATCGATGTGATCAGGAAGTGCGTCAGATCGAGCAGCAGCCCAGCGTCCGCGCGCGCGGCGACCGCGGCGATGAAGTCGACCATGCCCATCGTGCTCCCCGGCACCGGGAAGTACTGCGGCGAGTTCTCGAGGATCAGCGGCACCGGCATGCGCGGCGCGAGCGCGGCGAGGTTATCGGCCACGCGCGCGACGGTCTCCTCGCTGAGCTGCGGGCATACGGTGTAGGTCAGCGCGGTCGGCGCGGCGCTCGCCGCACCTGCCTCCGGCGCGGGCTCGGTCAGACCGTCGGCCGAGACAAACGCGAGATGCTCGCCGATCCACGGCGTCTGCATCCGCGCCGCCTCGCGTGCGATCGCAGACACCGTCGTATCCGACGGCGCCACGAAACCTGCAACCGACAGGCTCGCGCAATGAAGCACGAACGGGATCGTATCCTGCAACGCGGCGAGCGCCGGTGTATGCAGCAGCTGCTCGAACGGCAGCTCGAGGTAATCAATGATCCCGGGATTGGCTTCGAGAAATGCTGGAACGCTTCCCCCATAGGCCAAGCCCAGGCGAGTTTCTCCAGCTCGCGTGTCAAGAACTTTCACGCTACCTCCAGCCAGTGCCACAGCGATCTCGAGAACCCCCGAGCCGGGATCATCTCGGGATCGACTCAGGATCATCTCGGGATCGACTCAGGATCACCTCAGGCGAGCTAGTCGTACAACCAGGGCTCGCGAACGACACCAGCGGTCAGATCGACCTTGCTCACCGTCAGCTCCAGGTGACCCTTCTCGAGGCACTTCTGGATCGCCTTGATCTTCTTGTCATCGAGCGGCATCGACAAGGTCAGCTTCGGGATCGCACCCGAAACCGTGATCTTCGCCGACGACGACTTCTTGGACTTACCTGCCATAGCCTTCCTTCCACTTCCTCGCAGGGACGGGCCGCGATTCCGTTCGCGGCCGACGATCTCAAGCTAGCTGAAACCTAGCGCGCGTGTCCGAGAGCTGTCAAGGCGAGCCCCAGCGCACGAGATCGGCCACGCACCCGCGCCACACCGCACCGGGGCGCGCGCGGCTCGTGGGTGAGCGGATCCGCATCACCGGATCGACGCGCGGCAACAATTGAATGTGCAGCCGCCAGTCGATCGCTTGCTCATCGGCGAGCACCAGGTCGTGGCGCGGCAGCAGCGCGGCGAGCACCGACGCGATCAGCGCGCTCGCCAGCGCGCGCCCCGCGCACGCGTGACCGCCTGCACCGAACGGCAGGTACTCGAACGGCGACGGCCGCGCGCTCACCCAGCGCTCGGGCAGGAAGTGATCCGGCTCGGAGAACCGCGCCGGGTCGCGGTGCGCGACGAACGGGCACAGCATGATCTCGGTGCCGATCGGCAGCGCCGCTCCGCCGAGCTCGGCCGGCCCGGTGGTCACGCGCGCCATCATCGCGTTGGGCGGCAGCAGGCGCAGGCACTCGCCGATCACGCGATCGAGCAGCGCGCCTCGCGCGAGCCCGTCGCCGGCGGCCAGCGCGTGGCGGAGCTCGCCGCGCAGCGCCGGCCGCTGCGACAGCACGAGCAGGATCCAGGTCAGCGCGACCGCGATCGGCTCGGTGCTCGACACGAACAGCACGTTGGCGTGCGCGACCACCGCGTCCTCGGGCAGCTCGGTCGCGGCGAGCCGGCCGATGATGCCATCGCCGGCGCGCGACACGTCGCCCGCGCGGCACGCCCGGACATACGCCCGCAGCGCGGCGTCGAGCGGGATCCCGAGCGCCGCCACCAGCGTGCGGCTCGCGGCGTCGATCCGCGCGCCCTGCGCGGACACCTCGCGGCGCACGGTGAAGAACGTGTCGAGCCGGTTCATGAGCTCGGGTAGCTCGGGTAGCTCGCGCAGCTCCGGTCGCCCGGCGCCGAACAGCACGCGCGCCGACAGCGCGAGCGCGAGGCAGCGCATCGTGTCGAGCAGCCGGATCGTCCGGCCCGGCCGCCAGCTGCGCACGACGCCGTCGACGATCTCGCCCACCATCGCCGTGCGCCCGGCGACGTCCTCGCTCAGCACCGCGCCGACGATCCGGCGCTGGGTCGCGTGCTCGTCGCCGCGCATGGCGTGCAGCCCGCGGGTCAGGTTGATCACCGCCGGCGGCAGCCCGAGCTGGCGCGCGGCCGACACCGGCATGCCGTAGGTCTCGAGATCGCCGAGCACGGTGCGGTGCGCGGCGGCGCCGAACACGGTCACCACGCCGGGGCAATCGGCGGCGCGCGAGAACACCGGGCCGCCGTCGCGCAGCACGACCACGTCGCCCAGCTCGGCCCGCGCGCGGGCCAGGAACGCGAACGGATCGGCGGCGAACGCGGTCGCGTCGGTCGCGCGCGGCAACGCAGGGTCGAGCGCACCGGGAGGCTGCCTCACCGCCGCGCATGGTACGCCAGGCGCGCCGCCGGGGTAGGATGCCCGGGTGAAGGATCGCGTGTTCCGGGATCCGGTGCATGGGCTCATCGAGTTCAAGGGCACCGATCGGCCGATCGCCGACCTGCTCGATACCCGCGTGATGCAGCGGCTGCGCCGGATCAAGCAGATGGGGTTCGCGTGGCTGGTCTATCCCGGCGCCGAGCACTCGCGGTTCGGCCACGCGCTCGGCGCGTTCCACATCGCCCAGCGGGTCGCGCGCCGACTCGGCGGCGAGCTGTCGCCGGCGACCGCGCTCCACATCAAGATCGCCGCGCTGCTCCACGACATCGGCCACGGCCCGTTCTCGCACGCCTGGGAGCACGTGTTCTCCGGCCACGATCACGAGCACTGGGGCGCCCGGATCGTCGGCGAGGATCGCGAGCTCGCCGCGGCGCTCGAGGTGCTCGAGCCCGGGCTCGGCAGCACCCTGCGCGACTTCTGGGGCAAGCGCTACAAGCCGCACTTCGCGCGCAAGCTGGTGTCATCGCAGCTCGACGTCGACCGGCTCGACTACCTGCTGCGCGATGGCCACTACTCGGGCGCCGGCTACGCGACCTACGATCTCGACTGGATCATCCACGCGGTCCAGATCGCGAATGTCCGGACCGGCCAGGACGATCCGTCGGACCTCGTGGTCGACTACCGGCGCGGGATGTACGCCGTCGAGCAGTACCTGTTCGCGCGCTCGTACATGTACGCGCAGGTCTATCACCACAAGACGGTGCGCGCGGCGGAGTGGATGTTCATCAAGACGATCGAGCGGTTCGCGCAGCTCGCGCGCCAGGGCAGCGAGCCGCCGGGGCTGCCGATCGCCGGCGCGATGGCGCGCGGCAATGACGTCTCGGTCGCCGACTACCTGCAGCTGCACGACGTCTCGGTCACCACCGCGCTCGATCGCTGGGCCGGCCACGATGGTGCCGGCGCCGACGATCCGGTGCTGCGCGATCTCGCGGCGCGGCTGATCGACCGCCGGCTGTTCAAGACGTTCGACCTCGGCGACGACCGCCCGGCCGCCGATCGGATCTGGCCCGCGGCGCTCGAGGTCGCCGAGCGCACGTTCGGCGCCGCCGCCAAGAGCTATCTCCACCTCGACACCGCGCGCCAGGTCGGCTACCTCGCGTCCGACGACGAGGAGCTCCACGTGATCGACCACCCGCGCTACGGCGCGGTGACCCTGTCGCGCCTGCTCGAGGACATGCCGCTCGGCCAGCCGATGGCGGCGATCCGCCTGGTCTGCGCCCCCGAGCTGGTCGACGACCTCCGCCCGCTGGTCGAGCACGCCCTGGGCCGCGGCCGCGGCCGCCGCTGAACGCCGCTGCGCTCCCGACGCCGTCGTCACGAGCGGATTCGCTCCCGGCTCATCCCGGCTGGCACCGTTCGTCGATCTAGCGCGGCGCGCGCAAGATGCGAGGTCTGCCGGTGACGGGATCGGGCACCAATCGCCACCGGTCCGGCGCGAGCTTCGAGAACACGACCGCGAGCCCGATGCGCTCGTTGGCGGTGAGCTGGGGATCCTCGTCGAAGATCTGCTCGCACAGCGAGAACAGCGAGGGGTGGTCGCAGATCACGCTCTGGAGCGAAAACGTCGCGGCCTGAAAGGTCGCGTCGAGGTGCTTGAGGCCGGAGATGATCCGGCGCACGGTAGCGGTGTCGCCGGTCACGAAGTACTGCGCCCACAACACGTCGAGCACGATCGGGTGGTCGAGCGGATGACCCAAGATGCCGTCGAGCGGCGGCAGCGGAGCGGACCAAGCGCGCTGCCATGACGTGTCGGTCGTGATCTTCTCGAGCGCGCGTCGCGTGGCGCCCGAGCGCCGGGCGGCTTCGCGGGCGCAGATGTCGTTGACGACGGCGTGGAGGGACGCATTGTGCGAGAGCGAGCACAGCGCGGAGCCCTTGATCGCGACCTTCGTGGCCGACTCGTCATCGAGCTGGAACGCGAGTGGCAGCGCGGCCACGCTGGCGGCCAGCGCATCCGGGTCTCGCCGGGAGTGGCCGTCAACGACGACCATGCAGTCGAGATCCTCGGTCGAGAGAATCTTGCGCGCAGCGACGTCGATGCGGATGCCGGTCGTCTTGGCGATCTGCTGGGCCATGGTCGCGGGCGAACGAGCAAAGAACTTCTTCGGCTTGCGGAGCCAAGCGACGAGGATCTTTCGCACGAGATCAGGCCACTCGAGCACGTCGATGATCCGCACGATCAGACGGGGATCACCGGTCAAGACGAACTCGGACCAGTGCCGCTCGAGGTCGATCGGCGAGGCGAGCTCGGCGGCGAGCGGATCGCCCGGCTCGCCGGCATCGACGAGCGAGCACACGAGGGCGGCGAACGACTGCGCTCCGGCGGCGCTGGCGAGGTAGGCGTACGCGTCGCGCAAGAGAGAATCTCGCTGCGCCGCCCGGGCGAACATGAGCGCCATCACGGTCGGATCGTGGCTCGTGGACGCTCGGTCGTTGGCGAGGCGCATCGCCTCGATGGCCGCAGCCGGCGACGGATGGAGATAGTACCTCGTGGTGAAGTGCGTCAGCGCGTAGCCGGTCACCGGGCGAAGCTACACCGAAGGATCCTCGTCGAGAAACTCTAGTCGGGGCGAGAGGATTCGAACCTCGCTGATGGGTGGCTACTTGGCGAAGCAAAACCGCGACTTCGCACGATCTCAAGTGGTTACCCGGCGGCCGAATCCCGGCTCATCCCGGCCGGTCCCTGCCCTGCTCGGTTTTTTGGGCAACGGTTGCCTCCCGGTGATCGCCCGGGGACTCGGCCCCGGCGCCCTGTCTGCGGAAGGAGCCGTGAACCGGAGCGCGCTCGGACAGGAAGGGGCGTCAGCCTCCTGCCGGTCGAGCGAGGGCGGCCCGGGCCGCCTTGCGCAGCAAATACCCAGCAAATAGATAACCCTTGAACATCACGATGGTTCCAGGTCCCGGACGGGCGCCCGTGGTCGGTTCCGCAAATATCGAGCTCAGCCTTTCTCCGACTCGAGTGCCCACCGCGGCATGTACTTCATCAGCTTCCTGGCCGCATCCTCGTCGACCGGCACGATCGCGCCCTCCTCGACCGCCTCTTTGATGAGCCGCGACGCCGTCGCGCTGTTCCTCTCGTCGAGTCCGAACCGCTCCCGCAGCAGGTCGACCTGCAGGACATCATCGACCGGAATCTCGTCGCCGCCAGCTGGCGATCCCGCACAAGCTTCGATCTCACCTGCGTCCGGATGCTCCCCCATGGGACACGGTAGGCTCACCGGTCGTGACGACCACGTCTCGCCCGCTCGATGGCTTGGTGGACAACGACCGCGTGCGCTTCCAGCTCAAAGGGGAGCCCGCCGAGGCTCGACTCCTGGGGCGTGACCTATGACGGCGAAGCGAGCGAGGAAGAAGGCCGCGCAACCGAGCCCCAAGAGAGCCTCCGCAGCGCGGAGACAATGGAACGCGCTCGCGCCGACCGGCGACTTCGCCGCGCTCGTCGAGCGCGTGGTGGCGATCATCGACGACGCGCGCTCCCGCGTCGTCCGCACTGTCAACAGCGAGATGGTGCTGTCGTACTGGCACATCGGTCGCGAGATCGTCGAGTACGTGCAGCGCGGCGAGTCGCGCGCGGAGTACGGCGAGCAGGTGATCGAGGACCTGTCGGCGCAGCTCCTCGCACGCGTCGGGCGCGGCTACTCGAC
>DATBBB010000246.1:0-23018 GCA_036271215.1 Kofleriaceae bacterium
CGGCGCCGCCGCGCATCAGCTCCACTGCCAGCTCGCCCACCGCGACCACCGCGTCGCACTCGTGGCCGGTGCCGAGATAGCGCCACGCGCCGTCGAGCTCGGCGACCGCCGCGACCTGCTTGCCGGCGCGATCGAGCAGCACGTGCAGCGCGCGCCGGGCGTCGTCATCCGGCCCCAGCAGCAGGACGTGGTGCACCGGCCCCGATGCGCCCGCGCCGCTCGCGATCCCGCTCGTCACGTCGACCCAAGCTAGCACTCCAGGCCCGTGCGCATCCGCCCACGATCGCCTACGCCAGCCGGCTCCGCACCTACGCCCGGCGGTTTCGGATCCGCCAAGATCTCGAGACTGCTGCCGATCGCCTGCCAACTAACACGAACGATCGCCAACCAAGTTGGCGGTCAGCCGTGGTGATCTGAAAAGTAAGCCCCGGAAACTGCTGGAGACTCAACTTGGTCGGCCACTTGCTCTATGCTGTCGGCGATTGGAGGTGCCAGCCATGCGCGCCGCGATTGCTACGTCTGTTCTGACCCTTGCTGCGGCCGGCCTGCTTGCCGGCTGTCCAGATCGCGGGATCTCGAAGGTCGATCCCGCCCAGGGCCGTGTCGAGTACAAAGACATCCCGGTCAAGGTCAACCGCGACGTTGACCTCTTGTTCCTGATCGACGACTCACCGTCGATGGCGGACAAGCAGAAGAACCTGGCCGCGAACTTCCAGAAGTTCATCGACGTGCTGAGCACGATCCAGGGCGGCCTGCCGAACATCCACATCGGCGTGACGACCTCGGATCTCGGCAGCAAGGGCGCCGATGACCCGATGGCCGGCCTCGGCATCGGCACGATCGGCCAGGGCGGCTGCTCGGGCCTGGGCAAGGACGGCAACATGCAGCTGTACGGCGCGCCGGTGAACGGCGGCCAGTACATCAGCGACATCGCCCAGGCCGACGGCACCCGGATCCAGAACTATCCTCCCGGCACGCTGGCCGCGACGTTCGCCAAGATCGCGACCGGCGCCGGCGCCGGCGGTTGCGGCTTCGAGCAGCACCTCGAGGGCGTCCGCCAGGCGCTGACGTCGACCAACACGGTCAACGCCGGCTTCCTGCGCCCCGACGCCTACCTCGCGGTCGTGATCATCGCCGACGAGGATGACTGCTCGATGTCGCACTCGACGCTGATCAGCGGCGGCGACACCAGCCCGCTCGGCGCGCTCCAGTCGTTCCGCTGCACGCGCTACGGCGTGCTGTGCGACGACAACGGCGCCACGACCGCGACGATGAACCAGGTCGGCCCCAAGGGCAAGTGCCACCCCAACGACGACTCGGCGTTCTTGACCAAGGTCTCCGACTACGTCGACTTCCTGAAGGGCCTCAAGCCGGATGATCCGTCGAAGATCATCGTCGCCGGCATCGTCGGCGACGTCGAGCCGTTCTCGGTCGAGATGCGCGCTCCGCCGATGATGACCAAGAAGCTCCCGGCGCTCGCCCACTCGTGCACGTACAACGGCGCGGACGGCGTCGAGGTCGCGGATCCCGCGGTCCGGATCAAGTTCTTCCTCGATCAGTTCCCGAACCGCAGCACGTTCGTCTCGATCTGCCAGCAGGACCTGTCCGCCGGGCTCCAGCAGATCGGCGACCTGCTGAAGTCGGTGATCGGCGACCCGTGCATCGAGGGCGCGCTCGCCGACGTCGACCTCAAGACGCCGGGCCCGCAGTACGACTGCGCGGTCTCGGCGGTCAACAACCTCAACATGGACAACCAGACCGAGACGATCCTGCCGAAGTGCACGCCGGAGGACGCCACGGCGACCAACCAGCCGTGCTGGCACCTCGTCCTGGATGCGGCGAACTGCGCCAAGACGCCGACCCAGCTGACGCTCAAGGTCGAGGGCCAGGACACGCTCGCATCCGACACCCACGTGATCGCGAACTGCGTCACCCAGGTCACCGACGACAGCACGCCGACGCCCTGAGATCGCGCCGGCAACGGTGCGCGCCGGCACGTGCGCGCGTGACGTGATAGGGTGCGTCCCGTGTCGAGCGCCGGGCGCCCGCTGATCACCGCGAACCAGGTGACCCTGGCGCGCCTGATCCCCATGCCGGTGCTGAGCTGGCTGATCTACCGCGGCGCGGCGCTCGGCTACAAAAATAACCAGTACATGTGGGCGGCGCTGATCGCGGGCACGCTGATCGGCTGCACCGACTGGGTCGATGGTCTGCTCGCCCGCAAGTACGGGCCCACGGTGCTCGGCGGGCTGCTCGATCCGATCGCGGACAAGATCTTCAACGCGTTCGCGTACACCCCGTTCGTCGACGGGCTGAACCCGCTGCTGCCGTGGTGGTCGGTCGCGCTGATGTTCCAGCGCGAGTTCTTCGTCACCGCGCTGCGCTCGGCGTACGAGCAGCGCAACCTGACGCTCAAGACCAGCTACCTCGCCAAGGTCAAGACCTGGACCCAGATGCAGGGCATCGGCGTGATCCTGCTGTTCCCGCTGGTCGACAACCAGCGGTTCCTGACCGGCCTGTTGATCGCCGGGCTGGTCGCGCCGCTGATCGCGATGCTCGGGCTGTGGATCGTGCGCAAGAAGTTCTGGCGCGGCGCGTTCGTGATGTCGGGGTCGTTCGTGCCGATCCTCGCGTTCCACCTGCACGGCGACACCCAGCTGACGGTGCAGGCGATCATGTTCATGGTCGTCGGGCTGACCTGGATCAGCGGCATCGACTACCTGATCGTCGGCTGGAAGCAGCTGCGTGGCCGCGGCGACTTCTCGCGCGCCGACGCGGTGCGGATCATCGGCGCGCTCGCCCTGCCGCTGCTCGCGTACAAGGTCCTGGTCGGGCCGGGCGCGGCGTGGCCGATCTTCACGATCCTCGCGTTCGAGCTCGCGGTCGGCGGGCTCGACAACCTGATGTCGCACCACAAGCGGGCGACCAAGGCGCTGGCCTGGGGCGGCCGGGTGCTCGGGGTCTGCGTGCTGCTCGGCGCCGCGCTGGTCGTCCCGGCGTGGGCGACCGTGCTGTCCGGGCTCGCCGCGGCGACCTCGGTGATCGGCGTGTCGGCCGAGTTCTGGCGCGGCCGCGACTACTTCCTCGACAAGCGGATCCGCGAGAAGGCGCTGCGCGAGGCCGCCGCCGCCGAGCCGACCTAGCGCGAGCATGCGAGCGCGTCTGGGTCCGGCGCTATGGCGCGGGTAAAGATCGTATAACGGCCGGGTGCTGGGCGCCCACACCGAGGAGCTGATCTGGGTCATGGGCCTGCTGGTCGCGGTGGTGATCACCGCGGCGCTGATCAACCGGTTCCGCCCGGTCCACCGCCCGCGGCTGCGCCGGCTGACCACGGTGTTCGCGCTGTTCGCGATCGCGACCGGCGCGGTGATCGGGTTCGAGGCCGCCGGGCTGCCGGCGTGGGCGTCGGGGCTGTCGCTCGCGTCGGAGATCCTGTGGGCGTTCACGATCGTCAGCGTCGCCGCCACGCTCGCGTTCGCCGTGATGCTGCCGGCGATCGCGATCGACCTGCCGATGATCGCGAGCGACCTCCTAGTCGGCGTCGGCTACGTCGTGGTCACGCTCGCGATCCTGTCGCGCCACGGCGTCAACCCGACCAGCGCGATGGTGTCGGGCGCCGTGGTGTCCGCGGTGCTCGCGATCTCGTTGCAGAGCACGCTCGGCAACATCGTCGGCGGCGTCGCGCTGCAGCTCGACGGCTCGATCCGCGAGGGCGACTGGATCCAGCTCGAGAACGGCAAGCAGGGCAAGGTCCGCTCGGTGCGCTGGCGCCACACCGTGCTCGAGACCCGCGACTACTCGACGATCATCGTGCCCAACGCCCAGCTGCTGGCCAACAGCATCACGATCCTCGGCAAGCGCGAGGGCCGGAACGTGCCGCAGCGCATGAAGGTCTGGTTCAACGTCGACTTCCGGTTCGCGCCGAGCCGGGTGATCCGCGTGGTGACCGAGGCGCTGCAGGGCGCGGTGATCGACAACGTCGCCGCCGAGCCCAAGCTCAACGTGGTGTGCAGCGACCTGTCGCAGGACGGCCGCGAGGGCATCGCGAGCTACATGGTGCGCTACTGGATCCAGGATCTCACGACCGACGAGTCGACCAACTCGCGGGTCCGCGCGCGGATCTACGCGGCGCTGCAGCGCGCGCAGATCCCGCTGGCGATCTCGCCCAGGCAGCACCACGATCCGGCGCTCGACGAGTGGCCGCTGCGACTGACCGACCGCTCGCTCGGCGAGCGCCTGGTCGCGCTCAAGACCGTGCACCTGTTCCGCACCCTGACCGACGACGAGCTCCGCACGCTCGCCGCCGGCATGAACCAGGCGATCTACGTCGCGGGCGAGGTCATCACCCGCCAGGGCGCCGCCGGCAACTGGCTGTACGTGATGACCCGCGGCGCCGCCGAGATCCTCGCCAACAAGGCCAAGATCGCCCAGCTGTCGGCGCCCGACTTCTTCGGCGAGATGAGCCTGATGACCGGCGAGCCGCGCACCGCCGACGTCGTGGCGACCGACGACGTCGATTGCTTCCGGCTCGGCAAGGACACGTTCGAGGCCGTGCTGCTCGCCCGCCCCGAGATCGCCGAGGAGCTGTCGCACAAGCTCGCGGCCCGGCGCGTCGAGCTGGTCGCCGCGCGCGAGGGCCTCGATCACGCCGCGCGCAGCGATCGGCTCGCCTCCGAGCGCGCTCGCATCCTCGGCGGCATCAAGGCGTTCTTCGCTCTCAACTAGGGGACGTTCCCGTCCCCTTTCTCGCGGCAAAGCCGCTCGATTCACCCCACCGCGCGTCGCGTCGCGCGGATCGTTTCAGCCGACCACACGGTTCCGTCCGTCGCGCTTGGCGCGGTACAGTAGCTCGTCGGCCGACTTGATGAACGCCGAGACGTCGATGTCCTCGCCCTCGACGGTCGCGACCCCGACCGAGATCGTCACCGGGAACTTGTCGCCCTCGTACTCGAACGGCTGGTCGGCGACGATCCGGCGGATCTGCTCGCCGAACGTCCGCGCGCCGGACAGATCGGTCTCGGGCAGCACGGCCGCGAACTCCTCGCCGCCGTAGCGCGCGAGCAGCTCCTCGCGGCGGACCCGGCCGAGCAGCCGGCGCGACATCTCGCGCAGCACGTAGTCGCCGGTCAGGTGGCCGTGCTTGTCGTTGATCGCCTTGAAGTGGTCGATGTCGAACATCAGGAGCGACAGCGGCCGCCGGTAGCGCGCGCAGCGGGCGATCTCGCGCTCGAGGAACTCGAGGAAGTAGCGCTTGTTGTGGGCGCCGGTCAGGGCGTCCACGATCGTCATCCGGTAGATCTCTTCGTGGTAGCTGGCCTCGACGCCCGCCCCGGTCAGGAACTTGAAGATCGCCGCGCCGATCTTCAGGAAGTCGGCGTCGTGCAGCGCCGACTTGGTCACCGGCACGTCGTTGACGTACGAGCCGTTGGTCGACTGCAGGTCCTCGACCGACCACGCCTCGCCGTTGCGGAACACGCGCGCGTGGCGCCGCGACACCGAATCGCGATCGACCTGGATGTCGCAATCGGCGCCGCGCCCGAGGACGATCTCGCTACGCTGGAGCGGAAACCGTTTGCCCATGTCCGGGCCCGGGGGATAAATCAGTACGAGGCACGCTTCGCCCGCTTCCTTGGCCGGCTTGACGGGCTGAACCTTCGTGATGCGTGTCTTCCACTCGCTCATGCACCAACGGCGATCCAACCTGTCGTGATCGCGTTGCTTTCGGATCTCACCGCAAGCCTCGCGAGCTGTCAATGAATATGGCGGTGTGATACGCACGCAAACGTGGGTGCTGGTGATCCCTTCGACTTCGTCGGCCGCGACGACGATGTCGGTGTGGTCTGCATTCATGGCTTCACCGGGTCGCCCTACGAGATGCGCTACCTGGGAGCGGCGCTGGCCGAAGACGGGTTGACCGTCCGTGGCCCCATGCTCCCCGGGCATGGGACCTCGATCGCCGATCTCGACCGAACCCGTTGGGAAGACTGGGCCAGCGCGGCAGAACGTGAGGTGGATGCCATGTTCGCCCGGTGCCGGCGGGTCGCGATCGTCGGCCAGTCGCTCGGCGGGCTGCTCGCGCTGCATGTCGCAGCCACCCGGGCGGGCCGCCCAGCCCCGTTGGCCGTGGCCTCGCTCGCCGCGCCACTCTGGCTCGGCGGCCTGAACGGCCGAGTTGCCCGGTGGCTGACGAGCCCACATCGTGACCGAATTCGCACGCGGATCCCCTGGCTGCCCAAGCTCGGCGGCTCCGACATCCGCGACCCGGTCACCAAGGCCGAGAACCCGAGCTACCGCGCGATCCCGATCCGCGCGCTCGGCGAGCTGCTCGAATTCATGCAGGTGGTCGACGCCGAGCTGCCGCAGGTCACCGCGCCGGTGCTCGTGGTCCACGCCAGCCACGACCACACCGCCCCGGTCGCGTGCGCGCCCCGGATCGCCGAGCGCACCCGGGCGCGCCGGCTGCGGATCCTGCCGCGCAGCTATCATCTGATCGCGATCGACGTCGAGCGCGACCTGGTCGCCGCCGAGGTCATCGCGTTTGTCCGCCGCCACGCGGCGCTCGAACCCGGAGCAGCTCCATGCGTCATGTGATCGCGATCGATCAAGGCACCACCGGCTCGACCGTGCTCGTCCTCGACGAGCGGCTCGGGGTCCGCGGCCGCGGCTACCAGGAGATCCGCCAGAGCTACCCCCGGCCGGGCTGGGTCGAGCACGACCCCGAGGACATCTGGGCCTCGGTGTGCGCGGCGCTCGGCCAGGCGCTCGACGGAGCGTCACGAGGGATCGATTCATCGCGCGACGCGGCGCGCGGAGGGGTGAATGGAGCGGCCCCGCCGCTCCAGAGGGGACGGGAAAGTCCCCTCTCTATAGAAATCGCCGCGGTCGGCATCACCAACCAGCGCGAGACCACGGTGCTGTGGGATCGCAAGACCGGCCGCGCGGTCCACCCCGCGATCGTCTGGCAGGACCGCCGCACCGCCGAGCGCTGCGCCGAGCTCGCCGCCGCCGGCCACGGCCCCCGGGTCCGCGAGCTGACCGGGCTGACGCTCGATCCGTACTTCGCCGGCACCAAGCTCGACTGGATGCTGCGCAACGTCGCCGGCGCCGCCGACGCCGCGGCCGCCGGCGCGCTCGCGTTCGGCACCGTCGATTCGTACTTGCTGTGGCGGCTGACCGGCGGCGCGGTCCACGCGACCGACGTCACCAACGCGTCGCGCACCCTGCTGTTCGATCTCCACACGCTGGCGTGGTCCGACGAGCTGCTCGGCCTGATCCGCGCGCCGCGCGCCGTGCTGCCCGAGGTCGTCGCGTCGTCGGGCACGGTCGGCACCACGCGCGGGGTGCCCGGGCTGGCCGACGGCATCCCGATCGCCGGGCTCGCCGGCGACCAGCAGGCGGCGCTGTTCGGCCAGGCCTGCTTCACGCCGGGCGACGCCAAGTGCACCTACGGCACCGGCGCGTTCATCCTGATGAACACCGGCGACCGGCCGATCGCGTCGCGCGCGGGCCTGTTGACCACGGTGGC
The DNA here is from genome assembly GCA_036271215.1 of Kofleriaceae bacterium. Lineage (GTDB taxonomy): Bacteria > Myxococcota_A > Polyangia > Haliangiales > Haliangiaceae > JABFXX01. The sequence continues at coordinate 7,526 of DATBBB010000246.1, forward strand.
GTGGCAGCTCGCGACCGGCGAGCTGCGCTACGCGCTCGAGGGCTCGGCGTTCATCGCCGGCGCCGCGGTGCAGTGGCTGCGCGATGGCCTCGGGTTCTTCGCGTCGGCCGCCGAGGTCGAGGCGCTCGCGGCCCAGGTGCCCGACGCCGGCGGCGTGATCGTGGTGCCGGCGTTCGCCGGGCTCGGCGCGCCGCACTGGCGGCCCGAGGCGCGCGGCGCGATCACCGGGCTGACCCGCGGCTCGACCCGCGCCCACCTGGCGCGCGCCACGCTCGAGGGCATCGCGCTGCAGAACGTCGACATCCTGCGCGCGATGGAGCGCGACGCCGGCCACCCGCTGACCGTGCTCAAGGTCGACGGCGGGGCCTCGGCCAACAACCTCCTGATGCAGTTCCAGGCCGACGTGCTCGGGGTCGAGATCTCGCGCCCCGAGCTGGTCGAGACCACCGCGCTCGGCGCCGCGTTCCTCGCTGGCCTGGGCACCGGCGTGTGGAAAGATCAGGCCCAGGTCACCCAGACCTGGCGCGAGCAGCGCCGGTTCCTGCCCACCGCGGACCGCGCCCGGGTCGCCGAGCACCTGGCCCGCTGGGACGCCGCGGTCGCCAAGGCCTGACGGCTGGGGCGACTGTGACGCGATCCGCCACCTACATTCCCCTGCATCGGCTCCTGACGGGCCGATTTCCACGCATACCGGGAGTGAGTAGTACGCGCAGCTAGCGGGTGTTCTTCCCCGATTCGATCGGCGGCTGGTCGATTTCACCAAGTAATGGTGGAGTGCGCCGCCGCCACGGTGTGCGGGCCAAGTGTTGTCAGATGGTTAGCTGTCGGCACCTCTGTTGCTTTGAGCTTCGCGCCGGAGGGAATGCACATGGCTCTTCTCGCGATGCGCGCTTCGAAGAATCCTGGGGACTGGTCGGATCGGGAGCTGCTGCGCTGCGTCCTCCGGAACGATGCCCGTGGATGGGCGGAGCTGGTCCGCCGGTACCGCCCGCTGATCTACCGCTGCATCACCAAGGTCACCCTCAAGTACGCGCCGAGCCTGTCGAGCGCCGATCTCGATGAGATCTACGCCGACGTCATGATGCAGCTGGTCCGCGAGGACATGCACAAGCTGCGGATCTACAACCCGGCCCGCGGCACCAAGCTCGGGTCGTGGATCGGGATGATCTCGGTCAACGCCGCGTACGACTTCCTGCGTAGCGCCGGCCGCCGCCCGTTGCTCGACAAGGTCGACGGCATGCTCGACCCGCACGAGGAGTGCGACCGCACCCCGCTCGATCAGCTGATCGAGAAGGAGCGCTGGGAGCACCTCAACACGCTGCTGTCCGACTTCACCGACAAGGACCGCACGTTCGTCGAGCTGTACTACCAGCGCGGCATGGAGGCCGACGAGATCGCGGCCGAGATGCAGATCAGCCTCAAGACGGTCTACTCGAAGAAGCACAAGATCCGCGCGCACCTGGTCCGCTCGCTCCAGAGCCTGACCGGCGAGTCGCCGATCTCCGACCTCGCGCTGGCGTAGCCGCCGCGCGCCGCCTGGTCGCGCGCACCCCTCCGCGCGCTACATGGAGTCGGTGCTGCCGAGCGTGCAGCGCGGCTCACCCGGCCGCGCGTTGCACTCGGGCAGCGGGATCGGATAGCGCACGTTCAGCGTGTCCGGCGTCATCTCGTTGGTGTCGGGATCCACCGTCACGTAGATCGGCAGCTTCGCGAGCTGGCCGAGCCGGCGCGCGTCGATCCAGCGATGACCCTCGAACAGCAGCGAGAACTCGCGCTCGTAGAGCAACTCGGTGACGAACGTCGCCATGTCCGGCGTCCCGGTGAGTGCCGGCAGCCCGCCCGACTGGGTGCGCACGAGGTTGAGCTCGGCGAGCGCCGGGCCCGTCATGCCGGTCATGTACAGCGCCTCGGCCTTGAGCAGGATCAGCTCCTCGTTGCGGATCAACGACACCGACGAGTCCGGGTCGGGGTACAGCGCGAACTTCAGGGTCGCGTCGCGCTTGCCGGCGACCGCCGCCAGGATCGTCTTGCGTATGAGCCGCATGTCGCCCGGCTGCGCGTCGGTCGCGATCGACGGGTGGACGTAGATGTTGGGGTTCAGCAGCTGGTTCGTCGCGTCGCCCGACTTGGTCGTGTAAGTATAGAACACGCCCGCGTCGAGATCGATGCCCAGGTTGTCGACGAGGAACGAGTCGGCGAGCGCGGTCAGCACCGTGGGGTAGTCGCCGAGGTACGCCGCCACGCGCGCGCGGATCGCACGGTTGAGCTTGGTGAACGCCGACGGCGCAGCGAAGTCCTCGAACCCCTTGGACAGCTCGAACGGGAAGAGGCCGGACCCGGCGGCGGCCAGCTCGGCGTTGCCGGTGTCGAGCAGATCGACGATCTTGGCGTAGGTCGTCGGCTTGTCGACGATCGCGCCGAGCGGCGCCAGCGGATCGTGATCGGTGTCGATCACCGCGCCGTTGGTGTCGTGGGTCGCGATCACCTCGAGCAGATCGAGCGCCTGGATCGTGTGGGTGAACCCGAGCACCCCGGACTTCTGGACGTCGGTCAGCTCGGACGACGGCAGCTTGTCGAGCGCGTGGGTGATGATGTTGCCGAGCTCGATGTTGGCGTACTCCAGCGACCAGAAGTTGCCGCCGAACGGGCTGCCCGGGTTGAGCGCGCCGACCAGCAGCTCGCCGACGAACCGCGGATCGGCGTTGTCGAAGTTGTAGGCCTCGCGGCCGAGGATGCCGAGCTGGACCACGTAGCCGTTCTCGAGGGCGTGGTTGCCGCGGTTGCCGATCAGGAGCCCGGTCGCGGCCGCGCCGACCGAGATCGCGGTCGGGTTGTTCTCGAGATCGGTCAGGCTCGCGTTGTTGAGATCGGGGACGTCGAGGTTGCACGCGGACAGCGCGAGCGTACCGAGGATGCTACCCAGGGCGAAGGTGGCAAGGCTTTGGTTGCGCATGAGGTTCCTCAGATCCCCGCCGTGACCGAGAGCCAGTAGCTCCGGCTCGGCGGATAGGGGGCAACGTCATAGTTACGGCCGATCGACTGGCCGCCGAAGTTCGAGACCTCGGGGTCCAGGCCGCTGTAGCCGGTGAGGGTCAGGAGGTTGCGGCCGGTCAGGCTGGCCGACAGGGTCTTGATCGGGCCGAGCTGATCGACCAGGTGCTTGGGCAGGGTGTACACGACCGCCAGCTCGCGCAGCTTCACGAACGACGCATCCTCGATGTACGGCCGGGCGTCGCCGCTGCCGAACAGCATCAGGCGCTTGGCCGCGGCCGCGACGTCGGGCGAGTTGCTCGCGCTGTCGTACAACAGCCGCGTGAGGTTGACCACGTCCGAGCCCTGCTGCCAGTCGACCAGCGCGCTGAACGAGAAGTCGCCGGCGGTGACGGTGTTGGTCCAGCCGATCCGGAAGTCCGGCTCGCCGTTGCCGACCGCCTTGACCGTGCCCTTGTCGTCGACCGTGGCGACGATCTGGGTCGCGCTCTTGCCCTGCTCGATGCGGAACGCGCCCAGGCCGGTGCCGAACCCGGCGACCGTGATGTCGAACGTCGGCACGTTGCTCGGCAGGGAGGTGATGTCCGAGCGGTTGAGCGTCAGCGTGGCGCGCGAGATCCACTCGACGAGCTGGGTCGACAGCGGCCGGACCTGGACCGAGGCCTCGACGCCGCGGTTGCGCAGCCCACCGCCGTTGAGGAACTGGGTCGTGAACCCGGTCGAGGTTGCGAGCGAGCGCTGCAGGAGCAAGTTCGAGATGTTGCGCTGATAGCCGGTGAGCTCGGCGACGATCTTCTGATCCTTGGTCGCGGCGTCGACGCCGAGCTCGAACTCGCGCTGGTGCTCGGGCTCGATGCTCGGGTCGCCGATCGAGCCCGGCTGGCCGCGGGTGCCGAGCACGAGGCCAGGGTTGCCGTCGATGTTGGTGGTCGCGTTGAGCGGCGTGAACTTCTGTCCGTAGTTCGGACGGTTACCAGCCTCGCCGTACGCGGCGCGCACGCGCAGCGAGTCGAACGTGTCGGCCAGCGGATCCTTGCGGTCGTTCGGCTTCAGCAGCGAGTACACCGCCGCGACCTTGGGATAGGCGTAGAGCTTGTCGGTGTCGCCGTCGAGGCTCGAGCGCTCGACCAAGAGGCCGCCGAGCAACGACAGCCGCTCGTCGAGCAGCGCGATCTCCTCCTGCAGGTAGAACCCGGAGTCCTTGGTGCGCAGCCGGTTCTCGGTGGTGTTGATCACCGCGCCGGAGTCGACGTTGGCCTGGCTCGCGTTGAGGTTCTGGGCGAACACGTAGACCGAGTCGAGGTCGACGCTCTCGTAGGTCAGCCCGCCCGACAGCGCGTTGCGGTAGCCGTCGCCCCGGTGCTCCCACACCGCGCCCGCGCCGGTGTTCCAGTTGAGGTTGGTCGTCGACGCGCTGACCGAGGTGCCGGGCAGGCCGTCCGCCGACTCGAAGATCAGCGCGTTGGGCGACAGGATGTTGTTGTGCTGGTTGAAGCTGTCGACGCCGAAGTTGCCGAGCAGCGTCACCTGGTCGGCCCCGTTGTCGCTCTTGTAGGCGTCGATCGACAGGGTCGAGCCGGTGATCAGGCGCCAGACATCTTCGCGGTTCTGGAACAGCTGGACGGTCTGCAGCGGGTTGGTGCCGGCGCCGGACCCGGGGTTGAACGGGTACACGCCGGTCGTCGGGTTCGGCTGCAGGTTGAAGAAGCTCGGCGTGCCCGCGAGCACGACGTAGTTCGATACCCCGGCGTTGTCGTTGTTGGTCAGGCCGCGGTCGGAGTCCGAGTGGATCAGGTTGGCCGAGACGTTGAGCCGGACCCGGTCCCAGAACTTGTAGCCGACCGAGACCCGGCCCGACTGCTTGTTGTAGAACGTGCCGACCACGACGCCCGGCTCGTCGTGGACCAGGATCGAGGCGAAGTAGTTGCTGTTCTCGGTGCCGCCCGACACGCTGCCGAGGGTCTCGCGCAAGAACCCGGTGCGCTCGATCTCGGCCTCGTGATCGTAGGTCTTGCCGTGGGAGTCGAGGAACGCCTGGACGAACGGCGAGCCCTTGCCGAACGCCGCCATGACGTCGTCGACCGAGGTGAACGTGCGCGAGCCGAGCGTGTTCGAGACCTGCGAGATCCCGAACCGCTGGGTGACCTCGGCGTGGTTCTCGCCGTTCTTGCCGTGCTTGGTCGTGATGATGATGACGCCGTTGGCCGCCTTGGAGCCATACAGCGCGGCGGCCGAGGCGCCCTTGAGGACCTCGACCCGCTCGATGTCGTTGGGGTTGAGGTCGGCGATCCGGTTGACCGGGTTGTCCTGGGTCGAGGTGTTGCCGCCGTTGGCCGCCGAGGTCAGGATGTTGGCGCCGGGCGAGATCGCGACGTTCGAGATGATCACGCCGTCGATCACGTAGAGCGGCGACGACTGGCCGTTGATCGTCGAGATCCCGCGCAGCCGGAGCTGGGCGCCGCCGCCCGGCGCGCCGGAGTTGGACTGGAGGTTCGCGCCGGCGAGCTTGCCCTGCATCGCCTCGTCGAGCGTCGCGGCCGACACCCGGTTCAGGTCCTTGCTGTCGATCACCGACGCGCCGTGCGCGAGGTTGGTCTTGACGATCACCGGGGCGCGGCCCTCGATCACGATCTGCTCGCCCTTGGCGAGCGCGAGCGCGACCTCGACCGTGGCCTGCTCGGGGCCGACCTCGAGCCCGTGGCTCTCGTGCTCGGGCGCGCTGATGTCGAGCTTGACCGGGCCGACCGGCGCGCCGTCGAGCGTGAACGAGCCGTCGGCCTCGGTGAACACCAGGATGTCGGTGCCGGTGATCTGGACCTGCGCGGCGACGATCGGCTCCTTGCTGGTCGGGTCGATCACCCGGCCGCGGATCGTGCGGCTGGTCGGCGGCGGCGGCGCGGGCTGGCCCACGGTGACCCACACCGCGGCCTTGTCGGCGGGGACCACCGCGGTGGTCGGCGGCTGGTTCGGCGCCTCGATGTCGAGCGCGACGTCGGCGGTCGCGACCCCGGGCAAGGTGAAGCTACCGTCGGCGGCGGTCTGGGTCTGGAGCTCCGTGCCGTGGACGCGGACGGTGGCGCCGGCGACCGCCGCGTGGGCCTGGTCGGTGACCACGCCGCCGACCATGCGGGTCGCGGGCGGCGGCGGTGGGGCCGCGGCCACCGGCTTGACGATCACCACGCTGAGCTGCAGCGCGGTCGTCGCGCCGAGCACCGGCACCTGCTTGGTGGTGAACCCGTCGGCGGTGACCTCGAGGATCACGTTCGCGGTCGCGACCCCGGCGAGCTTGAAGCTGCCGTCCTCGGCGGTCGTGACCGTCGGGCCGCCGCCGGTGACCGCCACCGTGGCGTTCGCGACCGGCCTGGCGTCGACATCGAGCACGCTGCCGGTGATCGTCCGGCCCCTTGCGGGCTGGGCATACGCGGTCATCGAGAACAGCAGCAGCAGCAGTGCGCACGCTGATCCCAATGGATGAGCAAATCGTCTTCTGACCATCGCGGTCCTCCCTGGAGTAAAGTTCGCGAGGCCCATCTATGCGCCCGTGAGAGAAGCGTCACAAGAAATTGGCCAACACGGGCAACCCAGGCCCGGGCTCACCCGTCATGGACGCGCGCCGCTAGCATGGATGGGTAGGTCATCAACCCAATTTTGTAATTACGCAGCTACGCTTACGAATTCAGCCTGGCGACCCGTAGCCGCCGAAGCCCCGGCGACCCGCAGTGTGGCACTGCAGCACGCGGTGTCGGCCAGCGTGATCTGCGCAGGGCGCGCGCAACATTCGCCGACCGCGCGGCGGCGATTCGTCGACAGCGTAGCCCTTGCCCAGGCCGCGAGCGTCTGGCTAGATGACCTCGTTGCGTGATCCCGTGAGCTCGACCGCCGCCGCCCGAGTGCGCGTGACGATCGCCAACCGCCGCGACGGCGGCGTGCTGTTCTGGCTCGTCCGGCTGTACGGCTTCGCGGTGCTCGCGATCCTGACCGGCGTCGCGCTCGCCGGGTTCGCGGTCTACAGCTACTTCTCGATCAACGCCCCACCGGTGCCGGATCTGCGCAGCTACGCGCAGGTCGTGCCGGCGGTGTCGCGGATGTACGCCGCGGACGGCACGATGCTCGGCGAGTTCGCCAAGGAGTGGCGCGAGGTCGTGCCGTTCGAGCGCATGCCCAAGCAGCTGGTCAACGCGTTCCTCGCGGTCGAGGACCACGACTTCTATCACCACGGCGGGCTGTACTGGAAAGGCGTGGCGCGCGCGGTCTGGGCCAACGTCACCGCGGGCGACTTCGCGCAGGGCGGCTCGACGATCACCCAGCAGGTCGCCAAGCAGTTCCTCGGCGGCGAGAAGTCGCTGTCGCGCAAGGGCAAGGAGGCGATCATGGCGCGCCGCCTCGAGGCCCGGTACTCGAAGGACGCGATCCTCGCGGTCTACCTCAACCACATCTACCTCGGCGCCGGCGCGTGGGGCGTGGCCGCGGCCGCCGAGCGCTACTTCCAGAAGACCCTCGACCAGCTCACGCTCGCCGAGTGCGCGCTGATCGCGGGGCTGGCCAAGGCGCCGACCGCGGACTCACCGATCCGCTCGACCAAGCTCGCGATCGAGCGCCGCAACACCGTGCTCGACAAGATCGCGCTGTACGGCCTCGCGCCGGCCGCCGCGGTCGACGCCGCCAAGCGCGAGCCGATCAAGCTCGACCTCTACCGCGACGTGTTCCCCGACCGCATGCCGTACTACGCCGAGCACGTGCGGCGCTACATCGGCGAGCACTACGGCACGGACGCGATCGGCGCCCAGGGGCTCAGGATCGAGACCGCCGCCGAGCCGGTGTGGGAGGCGAGCGCGTACGACAACGCCGACTTCGGCGCCCGCCACCAGGACAAGCGCGAGGGCTGGCGCGGCCCCGAGTGGCGGCTCGATGGCGCCGCCCGCGCGCTGTTCCTGGGCCGCCAGCGCCAGCTCTACGGCACCGCGCCGCTCGCGCCCGGCAAGCGCTACCTGGCGCTGGTCGACAAGGTCGACGGCGAGCACGCCGAGGTCGTGGTCGGCGACCGCCGGCTGCAGCTGCCGCTGCGCAACATGAAGTGGGCCGCGAAGTGGCAGTCGGGCAACGCCGAGAACGATCAGGAGATCGACAGCGTGACCGGCGTGCTCAAGCCGGGCTACGTCGTGTGGGTCACCCGCGAGGTCCGGACCGTGCCGCGCTACCGCGACTGGACGATCGGCGAGGGCAAGAACCCGAACTGGCTGACGTCGGACAACCAGGCCGAGTGGGACGCCGCGCACGCCGACGTCGTCAAGCTCGAGCAGGTGCCGCACCCGCAATCGGCGATCTTCACCGCCGATCACCACACCGGCTATGTCGTCGCGATGGTCGGCGGCCACGACTACGACCGCTCGGTGTTCAACCGCGCGGTCCAGGCGTGCCGCCAGCCGGGCTCGACCTACAAGCCGATCTACTACTCGCTCGGCCTCGATCAGGGCTACGGGTTCGACACCGTGCTCGACGACGTCAAGGTCGACATCACCGACCCGGTGACCGGCGAGGTCTGGACCCCGACCAACCTCGAGGGCACGATGGACGGCGACGTCACCCTCGAGTACGCGCTGGTGTTCTCCAAGAACATCCCGTCGGTCGACCTGTTCCGCCGGCTCGGCGCCAAGAACGTCGAAGCGTGGGCCCGCCGGCTCGGGTTCACCACCAAGATCTTCCCCGACGACGCGCTCGCGCTCGGCGCGTCGTGCTCCAAGCTCGACGAGATGGCGCGCGCGTTCACCGTGTTCGCGCGGCTCGGCGCGTGGTGGCCGCGGCCGAGCAAGCCTGCGGCGCCGGCGACCCAGGGCGCCGGCCGGCAGTGGATCTACGTCCGCCGGATCCTCGACCGCAGCGGCAACACCGTCGAGGACAACACCGTGTCCGAGGACCCGCGGCTCGCGGCGGCCGACCGGTTCGATCGCACGTTCGCGCTCGCCGGCGTCGAGCCCGAGCAGGCGATCCCGGTGCGCACCGCGTGGCTGATGACCAAGCTGCTCGCCCACGAGGTCGAGTACGGGTTCGCCAGCGTGCTGCGCGCGACCCAGGTCAACGCGGCGGGCAAGACCGGCACGTCGAGCGCGACGTTCGACAACCTGTTCATCGCGTTCACCTCGAAGTTCACGACCCTGGTCTGGATGGGCGACGACAAGCGGGTCCGCGCGCTCGGCAAGAGCGACGCCGCGTACATGACCGTGGTGCCGCTGTGGGCGCGCTACATGTACGAGGCCGCGCATAGCTACCCGAACCCGGCGATCCCGTGGCTCACGCCGGCCGGCATCAAGCCCGACGACCGCGGCGACCACTCCAAGGGCACCCACGGCCCACAGATGGACCTGATCTTCCGCCCGCCGCCCAAGAAGAACGCCGACGCCGACGGCCGCCCGCCGGTCTAGTCTCGGGCCGCCGGGCCGCCTGCCGGCGCCGCCGAGCCGCCTGCCGCGGCCGCCGAACCGCCCACCGGCGCCGCGGAGCCGGCGTCGGAGCCAGCGCCCGGCTTGCCGCCGAATTGCGCCTGCTCGTCGCGGACCAGCGCGGCCTGCTGGTCGTCGGTCATCAGCTTCGCGCAATTCGCGGCGTCGTCCTGCGACTTCATCGCGATCAGGCACTGCGTCGCCTCGGGCGACCAGCCATCCTGCTCGCAGCGCTCGCGGATCAAGTTGCGCATCGCGTCCGCCGCGTCGGTCGGCGGCGCGTCCTGGGTCGACAGCCGATCGAGCATCGTCTGCACCATCGAATCGGATGCGCGGGCGCACGCGGTCGGCCCCTTCGGCGCGACCGGCGGCGGCGCCTCGTGCGAGCAGCCGCCCGGCCCGGCGACGAGCGCAACCGAGGCAATCGCAGCGGCGGCCGAGGCGGCGAGCGAGGCGGCGGCCGAGGCGGCGATCGAAGTCCCTCGCATGGCCGGCATCGTGTCACGATCGGCCGCGGTCGTCCCGACAATCGACCCAGCCCGCGCTGCAGGATCCAGCAGACCGCGCGGGCGCCGCCGGAGTTAAACGCCGGCCGCGCCGGAGTCAAACCCCGGCCTCGGAGCCGGTCCTGCCTGTCGCTGCCATCACGATCGCCGCGCATCGCGACCACCGCGTGCGACGGCGGCGTCGGCCGCGCGCTACAGTCGGTCCACGTATGCTAGAGGTCGGCTCGATCGCCGGCGGCAAGTTCCGCATCGAACGGATCCTCGGCCAGGGCGGGATGGGCCTGGTCGCGGTGGCGACCCACCTGCAGCTCGATCAGCTCGTCGCGCTCAAGGTCCTGCACGATCCGATGCTCGGCGACACCGAGATCATCGAGCGGTTCATGCGCGAGGCCCGCGCGAGCGCCCGGCTGCGCAGCGAGCACGTGTGCAAGGTGTCCGACGTCGGCCAGCTCGACGACGGCGCGCCGTACCTGGTGATGGAGCTGCTCGAGGGCAGCGACCTCGCGGGCGTGATCGCCGGTGGCACGCTGCAGGTCGCCACCGCGTGCGAGTACGTGCTGCAGGCGTGCGTCGCGGTCGCCGAGGCCCACGCGCTCGGCATCGTGCACCGCGATCTCAAGCCGGCGAATCTATTTTTGACCCGGCGGTTCGACGGCACGCCGCTGGTCAAGGTCCTCGACTTCGGGATCGCCAAGGCGTCGTCGGCCAGCGACTTCAAGATCACCAAGACCTCGACGATCATGGGCTCGCCCGGCTACATGTCGCCCGAGCAGCTGCGCTCGACCCGCGACGTCGACGCGCGCAGCGACATCTGGGCGCTCGGCGTGATCCTCTACGAACTGGTCACCGGCCACCTGCCGTTCCGCGGCGACTCGATCACCGAGCTCGCGGTCAAGGTCGTGGTCGATCCGCCCGAGCCGCTCGGCGTCGACGCGCCGGCGTTCGCCGCCATCGTGTACCGCTGCCTCGCCAAGGAGCTCGACCGGCGCTACCCCGACGTCGCGGCGCTCGCGGCCGACCTCGCGCCGCTGGTCGGCGAGCCCGGCCGGCGCACCGCGATGCTGGTCGCGAACCTGAGCCAGAGCATGCCGCGGCCCAGCACCTCCCCGGCGCTGCCGACCGTACCGACCAGCTCGCCGACCCAGCACACCACCGGCCTGCCCGCCCTCGGCGGCGCCGCCACCAGCGCGGCCGGCCCCGCCCTCGCCAGCCGCCAGGCCTCGCCGCCCGCGAGCGCCGCGTTCGCGGGCCCCGGCCCCTCGGCCGCCATGTCCGCGGGCGCCTTTGCCGGCACCCACCCTTCGGGTGCCATGTCCGCCGCCGGCATATCTGCCGGTGCCAGCGCTCCCGGCTTCGCCGCCTCGCATCCGTCCGCCGGCATGTCTGCAGGCATGTCCGCAGGCGCCAGCGCTCCCGGCTTCGCCGCCTCGCACCCATCGGCCGGCCTGTCCGCCCAGCATCCGCCGGCAGGCTTATCCGCCCAGCAGTCCGCTGCCATGTCCGCCGCGCAGTCCACCGCCCTCGGCACCGCCCCGACCGCCGCTGGCCTGGGAACGTTCCAGCCTCCGGGCGCAAGTCCCTCTGCGATCGGAACCGCTCCAGCCGGCGCGGGCCTGACCGGCGCTGGCCTGCATGGCCAGCCCACTAGCCCGCAACCCGCCGCGCATCCCTACGGCCAGCCCACCGGCCCGCAGCCCGCCACTCATCACGGCCAGCCTACCGGCGACCCGCCCGCCACCCATCACTACGGCCAGCCCACCGGCGACCAGCCCGCCACTCATCACTACGGCCAGCCTACCGGCCTGCAGCCCGCCGGTAGCCTCTACGGTCAGCCTACCTCGGCGCATCCGGCCGCCCCGTCGCGCCGCAAGCGCCGGCTCGCCCTCGCCATGATCGTCGTCGCGCTCGCCGCGGTGGCCGCCGCGGTCGTCGTATTCGCCGTCCGCTCCCCCGGCTCTCGGCATCCGCACCACGATCCCGCCCACGCCGGCAGCGGCTTGGCGGCGCTCGCATCCACCGGCTCGCCAGGCGCCCCCGCATCCACCGGCTCGCCAGGCGCCCCCGCATCCGCCGGCTCGCCAGGCGCCCCCGCATCCGCCGCCCCCGCATCCACCGGCTCGCCCGCCGCCCCCGCCGCCCTCGGCACCCCCGCCGCCGCGATCGACGCCGGGCTCGCCCCGTCCGCCGCCGCCGCCCCCGATCCGCGGCTCGCCGAGGTCCGCGACAACCTCCACGCCCTGGCCGCCAAGCAGGACTGGCCCGCGGTGCTGGCGTTCACCGATCTCGCCTCCGGCGACCCCGAGATCGCCGGCGTGATCGCCGACGCGAAGCAGCAGTACCTGGCGCAGCAGACCCACGCGATCGACGCCCAGGTCAAGGCCGGCCAGTGCGCGCGCGCCAAGCAGCTCGCCGACGCCACGCTCAAGATCGTCACCGACGACACCACGCTCGAGCCGCGCGCCAAGGCGTGCAAGCCCCGCGCGGCCACGCCCGCGACGATCGAGGACGCCGACGCCGCCCTCGCCCGCGCCGATTACCCCAAGGCGCTCGAGCTCGCCGAGCAGCTCCTCAAGGCCGACCCGAACAGCGAGCCCGCGGCCCGGGTCGCCACGATCGCCGCGTGCGGCGCCAAGAACGTCGACAAGGCGACCCGCTACAGCGCCAAGCTGTCGGGCGCCGACCGCACCGCCGCGCGCACCCAGTGCCGCAAGGACCGCATCGACCTCGCCGGCGATGATCCGGAATCCGGCGACGCCAGCGACGCGCAGAACGCGGAGCGCACCGGCCAGTGGGACAAGGCGCTGTCAGTCGCGCAGAACGTGCTCAAGCGCCAGCCGCGCAACGTCATCGCGCTGATCGCCGCGATCGACGCCGCCTGCCACCTCGGCAGGGACAAGCTCGCCCACGACCTGTTCCGCAGGGTCCCGCCGCTGCGCCAGGCTCGCGTCCGCGAGCTCTGCGCCGGCCAGAGCGTCGAGCTCTGACGAGCTCGGAGCGACCGCCGCGACACCGCCCCGCCGGCACCTCGCCGCTGCGCCAGGCTCGCGTCCGCGAGCTCTGCACCGGCCAGGTCGTCGAGCGGTGGCCCGCCATCGGCCCCTCGAGGCCGCTGCATCATGGCGGGTGCATCATGTCGCGGATCCCGCCGGCGATGAACTCGACCGCGACCGCGGCCAGCAGCAGCCCCATGATGCGCTCGAACGCGCGCAGCAGCGTCTTGGGCAACAGCCGCTCGGCGTTCGCCGCGCTGCGCATGAACAGCCACGCCGCCAGGCACGTCAGCGTGACCGCCACGAACACCGCGGTCGTGCGCACCGGGTGCCACGCCGCGCGCGACATCAGCACCATCACGGTCGCGATCGCCCCCGGTCCGGCGAGCATCGGGACCGCCAGCGGAAAGATCGCGATGTCATCGCGCGCCGTCGCGCTCGCCTCGCCCTGCTCCTCGACCGAGGTCCGCGTCGGCGACGGCTGCGCGCGCATCATGTCGACCGACATCAACAGCAGCATCAGCCCGCCCGCGATCTTGAACGCGCCGAGTGAGATCCCGAACGCTCGGAAGATCAGCCCACCCGCCAGCGCAAAGATCGACAGCGTCACCCACGTCGCCAGCGCCGCGCGCAGCGCGATCCGCCGCCGCTGCCCCGGACTATCCGACGCCGTGATGGTCAGAAAGATCGGCACGTTCGCGATCGGATCGATCACGAAGAACATGGCCGACAGCGCCACCACCGCGAACTTCAGATCCTCCTGACTCATCGGTCGCCCGTCCCAAGCCTACGTCATCTCGCCCGCGCACACGATTCCGTGGACGCCATCTGCCGCGGTACCCTTGCCGCGGTACCCTGCCGCCATGCAGCCGCGCTTTCTGTACCTGCATGGCTTTGCGTCGGGGCCGCACTCTGCCAAGGCGGTCGCCTTCGCCGAGCACTACGCCCAGCGCGGCATCGGCCTCGACCGGCTCGACCTGCAGGTCCCGTCGCTCGAGCGGCTCCGGCTCTCGGTGATGATGGCCGAGGTCCAGGCGGCGATCGGCGAGCCCCGCGACCGCGCCGCGATCATCGGCAGCTCGCTCGGCGGCCTCACCGCGGCGCGCGTCGCCGAGCGCGATCCGCGGGTCACCGCCCTGGTCCTGCTCGCCCCGGCGTTCCAGCTGATCGCGCGCTGGCGCCAGCTCCCCGGCTGGGACGACTGGCGGCGCCGCGGCTGGCGCGAGATCCACGACTACAAGACCAACCGCCCGGCGCGCATCGACTTCGAGTTCGCGACCGAGGCCATGACGATCGACATCGGCTACCCCGACGTCCGCGTCCCGACGCTGATCTTCCACGGCACGCGCGACGAGATCGTCTCGATCGAGCACTCGCGGACCTTCGCGCGCGACAAGCCGCACGTCCACCTGATCGAGCTCGACGACGGCCACGACCTGATCGCCTCGCTGCCCCGGATGTTCGAGGAGGCCGACCGGTTCCTCGCCCCCTGGCTCGGCCGCTGACCGCTCCGGGGGCAGCTACCCGCCCGACGGAATATGTAGCCCGACCGTGCACAACACGGCGAGCGCCAGCAGCATCACCACCATGATCCGCATCACCCACCGCGTGGCGGTGGCGCTCGCCTCGTGGACCGCCGGATCCGGCAGCGTCACCGGCTCGGCGCTCGGCGGCAGCACCACGGCCTCGGGCCGGGACACCGAGAAGTCACTCTGAGCAGCGGAGCGCGGCATTTCTACTGTGATGCCTGATCGCCGGGCCACCGGCATGCGGTGCAGTGTCGCAATCACCGCCCGGCCGCCAGCCGCAGGCTCACCAGCGCCCCGACCTCGGCCAGCGACGTCGCAACCAGCAGGAACACTGCGAAAAACGTCAGCCGCTCGTACGCCTTCGGATCGCGATGCTCGCCCACCCGCCACATCCGCCACGCCGCGATCGGCGCCGGCAGCGCCGCGCACCACGCCACTCGCCCCGGCAACCCCAGCCCCACCGCGACCGGCAGCCAGCCATACGCCAGCCCCGTGATCGCGACATACACCCATGCCGCTCGCGCCGCGCCCAGCCGCACCACCAGCGTCCGCTTCCCGGTCTTCGCATCCCCGACCGCATCCGGGAACTCGATCGCAATCAGCATCGCCACCTGCAGCAGCGCCGGCGCCACGATCGCCAGCCCCAGCACCCCGAGGCCACCTGTCCCCGGCAAACCCGCCGCCGCCATCGCCCCCGCCGTCCCCACCGTCCCCTGCAGCCCCGGCGCCTGCAGCACGAACCCGAGCAGCGGCACGAGACCGGTCACCACCAGCGCCGTATCCAGCTCGCCGAACCCCGTCCCGCACAGCCGCAGCGGCGGCGCACTGTACTCCCACGCCAGCAGCCCCATCACCATCACCACCGCCGCAGCCTCGCCGCCCGCCACGCGCCACACCGCCAGCTGTTACGTTGCACGCCCCGTGGCAGTGAAACGAGCGGCTCGTTGCACGGTGATTGGCAGTAGGTGGTGGCTTGATGCCAGCTCGTTGCACGGCGGTTGGCAGCAGCTCGTTACAGACGGGGTTGGCAGTAGGCGGAC
>DATBBB010000247.1:0-3249 GCA_036271215.1 Kofleriaceae bacterium
ACGATCAGCCCGAGCAAGGTGCCGAGCCACACCATCGCGAACGCCAGCATCAGCACCAGGCCGAACCCGGCGACCGCGTGCAGCAGATCGCCGTGGATCCGCCAGCCGACGACCAGGCCCGACAACGTCAGCACGGTGATCCCGATCGCGCTGGCGCCGAGCTCGGCGAGCACGTGGCCGCACAGGTACGCCGCGCGCGACATCGGCAGCGTCCGGAACCGGTCGACCACGCCCTCGGTGAGGTCGCTGGCGATCGCGGTCGCCGGGCCCATGATCCCGAAGCTCAGCGACTGCACGAGCACGCCGCCGATCAGGTACTCGCGGTAGTTGCCGTCGGGGATCGCGATCACGCCGCCGAACACGTAGGCGAACAGCACGGTGAACATCACCGGCTGCAGCGTCACGTCGAGCAGCTTCTCGGGGATCTGGCGGACGTGCTCGAGGTTGCGCCGCGCCATGACCAGGCTGTCGGCGATCAAGTGGCGGGCGGTCATGCGGCCTCCGCGGCGGTGCGGTGCTGGGCGGTGAGCGTGAGGAACACGTCGTCGAGCGTGACCTCGCGGCGCTGGACGTCGACCGCGTCGAGCCCGGCGGCGTCGAGCGCGCGCAGGATCTCGACCAGCCGGGTGCCGGGGCGGACCGGCGCGATCAGCCGCGGTGGCTCGGCCTCCTCGGCCGCCGGCGCCTCGAGGAACGGATCGAGCGCCCGGTGCGCGCGGTCGAGCTCGGCCTGCCGGGCCAGGGTGATCACCACGCGCTCGCCGCCGATCCGCGCCTTGAGCTCGGCCGGCGTGCCGCGCGCACAGACCACGCCGTGATCGAGCACGACGATCTCGTCGGCGAGCCGGTCGGCCTCGTCGAGGTACTGCGTGGTGAGCACCAGGGTCGCCCCGTTGTGGACGTGCTCGCGGAGCAGCGCCCACAGCTGGTTGCGGCTGTACGGATCGAGCCCGGTGGTCGGCTCGTCGAGGAACAGCACCGGCGGCGACGCGACCAGGCTCGCCGCCAGATCGAGCCGGCGCCGCATGCCGCCGGAGAACGTCTTGACCAGGCGATCGGCGTCGGCCGCGAGCTCGAGCCGCTCGAGCAGCTCGGCCGCCCGGCGCCGCGCGTCGTGGCGCGACAGGTGATACAGCCGGCCGACCATCTCGAGGTTGACCCGCGCGGTGAGCAGGCCGTCGACCGTGGCCGACTGGCCCGCCACGCCGATCCGCTCGCGGACCTGCGCCGCCTGGGTCACCACGTCGTAGCCGGCGATCGTCGCGCGGCCCTCGGTCGGCACGGTCAGCGTGGTCAGGATCCGCAGCGCCGTGGTCTAGCCGGCGCCGTTGTGGCCGAGCAGGCCGAGCACCTTGCCGGCCGGCGCTGATAGATGCACGTTGCGCAGCGCCCACAGCTCGCCGAACCGCTTGCTCAGGCCCTCGGCGTACACGCCGGTGTGCTCGGTGTGCCCGGCGTTCCCGGCATTCCTGGCGCCCCCGGCATTCCTGGCGTCCCCGGCGTTCCCGGCATTCCTGGCGCCCCCGGCATTCGGTGACGCGGCACCGCCCGGCGGGGTCTTCGTACCTTGTACGCTTTGTTCGTACGTCATACGAACAAGATAACAGTACACTGTACGAATGGCAAAGCCGATCGCTCGATCTCGGGCCCCGATCTGGACGCGCCCGGCGCCGGGCACGCGCCGGCCGCGGCTGACCCGCGACCAGATCGCGCGGGTCGCGCTCGCGATCGCCGACGCCGAGGGCTTCGCCGAGGTCTCGATGCGGCGGGTCGCGGCCGAGCTCGACGTCGGCACGATGACGCTCTACTACTACGTCAAGACCAAGGACGACCTGCTCGCGCTGATGGACGACTCGATCGCCGCCGAGGTCTTGCTCCCGGCCGACCAGCTACCGCGCGGCTGGCGCGCCGGGCTGACCGCGCTCGCGCGGACCAGCCGCGACGTGTTCTCGCGCCACCCGTGGGCGCTGTACGCGCTGCAGGGCGCGCGGATCGGGCCCAATAGCATGCGCCACATCGAGCAATCGATCGCCGTGGTCGCCGACGCTCCGCTCGACACCCAGGGCAAGCTGCACCTGCTGTCGATCGTCGATGACTACGTGTTCGGCCATGCGCTGCGCAGCAGCGAGTCGACCGCGCACCCGATCGACGCCAAGGTGATGCGGATGATCGCCGACTTCTTCGAGGACCAGCTCGAGACCGGCGAGTTCCCGCACATCGAGGCGCTGGTCGCCGGCGAGGACATGCACGCCAGCTTCGCGCGGTTCGCGCAGTGGATGTCCGAGGACGCCCGGTTCGAGATCGGCCTCGCCGCGCTGCTCGATGGCTTCGAGCGCCGGATGGACCCGCGCGCGCCCGGCCCCGCCGCCGAGCCGCAGCCCGACCCGCGCGGCGCTCGCCCTCTCGAACGCCGGGCGGCGCCCGCGATCGCCGGTGATCGCCGGCTCGAACGTCAGGCCGCAGTGCCGGCGATCGCCGGCGATCGTCACCCGGCCCGCGCCGATCGTCGCCACCGCGCGTCTCGCGCCGCGCCCCGGCCTCGCCGCCCGCGTCCCCGGCGCTGATCGGTCGTCGCAGGTCCGCCGTGCGCGCGGCCTCGGGCTCTGGCATCGTGGTCCGGTGTCGGCCGAGCTCGCGACCGCGGCATTCCAGCGCTTCGTCGAGGCGCTCAACCAGCCGCGCGACGGCGGCGCGCTCCGCCGCGCGGTCAGCGACGATGTCGAGCTCGATCGCCACGGCCCCGGCACGCGCGACGCGCCCGGCCCGGTCGCCGAATCGTTCGCCGGCGTCGCCGCGGTCGAGCGCTGGTTCGCCCGCACCCCGGCCATCGTCCGGTTCTCGCTCGCCGGCGCCCCCCGGCTCACCGGCGATCGCTGGTCGATCGACTACGCGATCGACGCCGGCGAGTTCCACAACGGCGGCACCTGGCGCGCGATCCTCACCGCCGACGGCAAGATCGCCTCATTGCAGCATCAGCCGTTCGCCCTCGCCGACGCCGGCTGAGCAACCGCGTGCACGCCGCCATCCGGCCGCGCCATGCTCTCCACCTGCTCGGCAAAATTTCTCGCGATCATTCGTCGGCGGCAAACCCTTGCTCGATCCGGGGTTCTTCCAGGTACCAGGGAACATGGATCAGCGCGAGCCGGGAGCCACCGAAGCGCATCAGGTGGGCCTGCAGCTTGCGCACGCGATGGCTGTGCAAGAGGGTCTGCCACCACCGGGTCTTGATCACTTCGGGCAACAGCACGG
>DATBBB010000248.1:0-13005 GCA_036271215.1 Kofleriaceae bacterium
CGCGCGCGCCAGGACGAGCGACGAGTTCTTCATCTTCATCCACGCCGCCGGCGGCTGGGACGTCACGCTGTGGGCCGACCCGCGCAACGAGCGCAAGGGCCTGGTCGAGCCGGCGTCGACCGACAACACCGACATCGCGCCGATCACCCACTGGAAGAGCGTCGCGCTCGACGGCGATACCGAGACCTTCGAGCCGCTGGTCTCGAGCAACACCAAGCTGGTGCTCGGCCCCGGCATCGGCCCGCTCTACGATCTGCGCGATCGGCTGACCGTGATCAACGGCCTCGCGATGAACACCGTCAGCCACCCCGACGGCACCGCGTTCTCGGCGACCGGCCGCCACCTCGCCGGTGGCCGGATCCCGGCGTCGAGCATCGACGTCGCGGTCGCCAACGAGCTCGGCGCCGCGCAGCTCCTGCCCGCGGTCGCGATCCAGTTCCCGAGCGCGTTCGTCGGCGAGCGGCTCGACCGCCGCGCGATCCCGCTGCGCGTGGCGTCGGCCGCCACGATCGCCAAGTCGCTGTCGCGCAACGACGCCTACTTCGCCGCCGACGACCGCACCGCGATCTCGGCGCTGCTCACCGACGAGGCCAAGGCGCTCGCCGGGCGCTCGGTGTTCCCCGAGACCTACGAGCGGCTCGCCAGCCAGGAGCAGGCCCAACCGCGGATGACCAGCGGCGAGCTCGAGAAGGCGTTCACCCAGAAGGCGCTGCAGGACGCGTACCCCAGCTTCGACTACAAGGCCAAGACCCAGGCCGGCGGCGCGGTCAGCGCGGCGTTCACCGTCGAGGCGATCCGGCGCAACCTGGTGCGCAGCGTCGGGTTCGCGCTCGGCGGGCTCGACACCCACAACCAGAACTACAAGCAGCACGCGCACACGCTGCAGGAGCTGTTCGGCGTGATCGCGAGCCTGGTCAACGTGCTCGACCGGACGCCGCACCCGACGCGGTCGGCGTCCAAGCTCGCCGATCACACCCACATCCTGGTGTTCTCCGACTTCTGCCGCACGCCGCAGATCAACCTGTCGGGCGGGCGCGATCACTACCCGAACAACTCCGCGCTCGTGATCTCGCCGAAGTTCCGCGGCGGCACGGCGTTCGGCAAGACCGACCGCGAGCAGCTGCTGCCCGCCGACGCCAAGCGGTTCGCCGGCGGCCCCCGCCCGATCGCGCCGCCCGATCTGCTCGCGACCTTCCTGCACGCGTTCGCGATCGATCCCCGGCCCTACCTGCGCGACGGCGAGATCGTTCCCGAGCTGCTGCGATGACCGCGCGCCGCCGCTCGAGGCTCGCCGCCGCGCTCGCCGGCCTGGCGCTCGTCATCCCGCTCACCGGCGCGGCCGGGTGCCACGCGCGGCCGCCGGCCCAGCTCGCCGACGTGGCCCGCACACCGCTCGCCACCGCCGGCGCGCTGGTCGCCGCCGTGGAGCTCGCCGGCGCGCTCTACCTGTTCGCGCCCGACCGCGCCACGATCGAGCGCGGCGGCACCCCGATCGTCCGGATCCCGGCGCCCGACGGCGCGTGGGCCGACGCGGTCACGATGCCCGCGCTCGATGACACCGGCACCTGGGTCGTCGCCCGCACGACCACGGGCGCGCTGTGGCGGATCACCGCGACCGGCGAGCTCGAGCCGATCCACGACCTGCTCGGGCTGCCGCCGGCGATCCGCGCGATCGGCTCGGGCGCCGGCACCGTGGGCCTCGCGCTCGACGACGGCGTGGCGATCCTGCGCGACCGCGCCCACCTCGCGCGGTTCCCCGACGCCGCGCAGGCTACGGGCCCGGCCGCCGGCCCCAGCGTCGCGCATGCCCCGAGCCCGGCCGCCGCTGCCCCCGCCGCCGGCCCCAGCATCACCGCGTCGCGCGATCGGATCGCGCTGCGCCGCGGCACCGACATCGATCTGTGGAGCCTCGGCGACCTCACCCACGCGAGCTATCGCGTGCCCGGCGCGATCGCCGCCGGGTTCACCGATCCCGCGGGCCGCGGCACGCTGGTGGTCGCGACCCCGGGGGCGCTGTTCGTCGAGGCGCCCGGCACGGCCAGCGCCGAGCTGCACCGGATCGCCGCGCCGGCGCAGATCCGGACCCTGGCGCTCGCCGGGTCGCGGGTCTGGATCGCGACGATCAGCGGGGTGTTCGTGCTCGACGGCGACCGGTTCACGCGCGCCCGCGTCGAGACCGCGGCGACCGATCACCTGTTCGGCCTCGCCGGCGGCGACCTCGTGCTCGCCACGCCCGCCAGCCTCACCCGGCTGACGATCCAGCGCGACGACGATCCGCGGTGGACCGCCGAGATCGCCCCGGTGTTCCAGCGCGTGTGCGCCCGGTGCCACCGCCCCGACGGCGACGCCGGCGTCGATCTGTCGACCCCGGCGGCCTGGCGCACCGAGCGCCGCGAGCTCGTCCACCGCGTGCTCGAGACCCGCACCATGCCGCCCGCCGGCACGCCGATCGACGCCGCCGATCGCAAGGCCCTCGCGGACTGGCTCCGGTGACGGCGCAAACCACCGAGCTGTCGCACGGCGTCGCAGGCGCGCGAACAAACCGCGTTTGCTAACGTGCGCGACCATGCGACTCGTCGTCCTGTTCGCCGCCACCGCTGCCGCCGCCGCGTGCAGCTCGAAGCCACCTGTCGCGCCGGCACCTGCGCCCGCGCCATCCCCGACGACGACCGCCGAGTCACCGCCGCCGTCGCCATCCCCGGCCCCCGGCCCCGCCGCGCCGGCGCCGCGCGAGCGCCACACCTGGAAGGATCAGATGTCGCTCGCCGAGTCGGGCATCGTCCCCGGCTGGCTCGACAAGTCGGTCGACCCGTGCACCGACTTCTACGCGTTCTCGTGCGGCGGGTTCCTCAAGACCGCGGCGATTCCGCCCGATCGCGCGTCGTGGGGCGCGACCGAGATCGTCGTCAAGGATGCCGAGGACACGCTGCACAAGGTGCTCGAGGATGCCGCCCGGGCGCCGTCGGGCGATCCGATCCTCGACAAGATCGGCGGCTACTACGCCGCGTGCATGGACGAGCCCGCGATCGAGCACGCCGGGATCGCACCGATCCAGCCGCTGCTCGACGCCGTTGCCAGGATCACCGACGGCAAGACCGCCGCGGCGGCCGTGATCGCGCTGCACCAGGCGGCGATCTTTCCGCTGTTCGGCATCGGCCCGCAGCAGGACTACCAGGACGCCACGCAGATGATCGCCGGGCTCGATCAGTCCGGCCTGGGCCTGCCGGATCGCAAGTACTACCTCGAGAACAAGGGCTCGATGGCCAAGACCCGCGCGGCGTACGTCGCCCACCTCGGCCGGCTGTTCAAGCTGGCCGGCCAGGACGACCGGACCGCGAAGGCGTCGGCCGGCGAGGCGATGCGGTTCGAGACCACGCTCGCCCGGCTGCAGCAGGACGAGGTCGTGCGCCGCGATCCGCACGCGATCTATCACCCGGTCGGCCGCGCCGGCCTCGAGACCAAGCTCGCGCCGAGCTTCCCGTGGGGCGACTACCTCGCCGCGCTCGGCATCCCCGGCGTCACCGCGATCTCGGTCAACGACCCCGCCTACTACACGGCCGTTGCAAAGCTGTTGCAGACCGAGCAGCCCGCGACCCTGCGCAGCTACCTGGCCGCGGCGGTGCTGCGCGACGAGGCCGACGACCTCGGCAAGGCGTGGGTCGACGAGGCGTTCGCGATGCGCAAGGAGCTCAGCGGCGAGAAAGAGCTGCCGCCGCGCTGGCGCCGGTGCTACGAGCGGGTCGACGGTGACCTCGGCGAGCTGCTCGGCCAGCCGTACATCAAGGCGCGGTTCGCGGGTGACGCCAAGCTCCGCGCGGTCGAGCTGACCAAGGCGGTGCTCGGGGCGATGCGCGGCGAGCTCGACAGCCTGCCGTGGATGGACGACCAGACCCGGGTCGCGGCCAAGCAGAAGCTCGACAAGATGGCCTACCTCGTCGGGTTCCCCGACAAGTGGCGCAAGTACGACTTCGAGGTCAAGCGCACCGACTTCGCCGGCAACGTCCACGCCGCGACCCGGTTCGAGTTCGCGCGCCAGCTCGGCAAGATCGGCAAGCCGGTCGACCGGTTCGACTGGGGGATGACGCCGCCGACGGTCAACGCGTACTACAACTCGTCGCTCAACGAGATCGCGCTGCCCGCCGGCCAGCTCCAGCCGCCGTTCTTCGGCGCGACGTTCCACCCCGCGGTCAACTTCGGCTCGACCGGCGGCGGCACGATCGGCCACGAGATGACCCACGGGTTCGACGACGAGGGCAGCCAGTTCGACGCCGACGGCAACCTCCGCGAGTGGTGGAGCAAGCCCACCCGCGACAAGTTCGCCGCGGCGACCAAGTGCGTGGTCGATCAGTACGCGCACTACGAGGCGGTGCCCAAGGTCCACCTCGACGGCAAGCTGACCGCCGGCGAGAACATCGCCGACAACGGCGGAGTCAAGCTCGCCTACCTCGCGTACCAGGCGTGGAAGACCCAGCAAGCCACGCCGCCGCCCTCGGAGGTCGAGGGCTTCACCGATGATCAGCTATACTTCCTGTCCTACGGTCAGTCCTGGTGCGACAAGATGACGCCCGAGCTGCTCGAGTCGCGCGCCCACTCCAATCCCCACTCGCCGCCGAAGTGGCGGGTCAACGGCGTGATCGTCAATCAGCCGGCGTTCGGCGCGGCGTTCAAGTGCGCGGCCGGCACGCCGATGAACCCGGGCAAGCAGTGCGGCGTGTGGTAAGCCGGGTGATGCCACGCTGGGTCCATACGCTGTCTCATCTCGTGCCGGTGGTCGGGCTGGTGGCGGTGATGAGCATCGCCGGGTTGGTCATGTTCCGGGCGTTCGCGCCGCTGCCGGTGCTGCACGCGGCGTCGAACGAGCTCGGCAACTACCTGCAGACGGTCGGCGGGATCTACGCGGTGCTGCTCGCGTTCGTGGTGTACGTGGTGTGGGGCCAGTTCAACGAGGCGCGCGGCTACCTCGATCGCGAGGCCACGGCGCTGGTCGATCTGCACCGGACGTCGAGCGGGCTGCCGCCGCGGTCGCGCGCCGCGATCCAGCGCGGGCTCGAGACCTACGTCGATGCCGTGTTGCGCGATGAGTGGCCGGCGATGGCGCACGACGATGAGGCGGCGATCGAGCGGACCGGCGAGCTGCTCGATCAGGTCTGGCTCGCGATCCACGGCTGCAAGCCGCTCAACGCTTGCCAGCACACGATTTACGGCGAGGTGCTCGCGCGGTTCAACCAGCTGACCGATCTGCGGACCAGCCGGCTCAGCTCGGCGCGGGCGCGGATCCCGATCGCCATGACGATCCTGCTCTACAGCGGGGCGGTCCTGACCATCGGCTCGGTGTACCTGCTGGCGTTCGACGAGCTGTGGCTGCACGTGCTCGTGACAGCCGCGCTCGCTGGTGCAATCGCGCACATCCTGTTCTTGATCCGCGATCTCGACGACGCCTTCGCCGGCGACTGGCAGGTCGCCAAGGCGCCGTTCGAGCGGGCGCGCAAGACCTTCGAGCGCGCGGCCCACGTGGTCGATGTCGACGTCGACGCGGCCTGAGAGATGCACCACCTTCGCGCATGCGGTCCATGCTTGTCCTGACGACGGCCCTCGCGGCGGCCTGTGCCGGCACCCTCGATCCGATGCCGAGGCCGGCTCCCGGCTATGCCGCGCGGTCCGACGCGGCCGGTCAGCGCGCCGAGGACCACAACCGCTCGACGCGGCCCCCCGACAGCCTCGCCGGCTCCGAGGGCTACACCTGCGGCGACACCGTGATGAGCGATCAGCTGACCAGCGGCGGCCAGCGGATCGTACAGTCGATCCCGTGCTGGGACACCGGGGAAGAGCGCATCGCACACGCCGAGTACATCGCCCAGCTCCGGGACGAGAACGCGGCGGAGAGCGACCAGAAGGCCGACGCAAGCCGGGTCGAAGCCGAGCGCGCCGCGTGCCGCGGGCTATCGCCGCGCGAGCTCGAGCACACGCCGTTCTCGCACCACCGCGAGATCGCCGAGGTCATCCCGCACCGCGATGCCGGCACCCTGCGCGGCGTCCGCATCATCTGGAAGCCGGTCCCCGGCCTCACCGCCGCGTGGATGCGCCAGGCCATCGCCTGCCACCGCGCCCGGTTCGAGCGGCTCGGCGAGTCGGCGATCTACTTCCCCGACGACCCGACCCTCGTCGCCCATGCCAACGTCACCGTCGAGCAGCACAAGAACCACCTCGAGGTCCTGATCGAGACGACCGACGAGACCACCAGCCAGGTCGCGCTCGAACGCGCGATGGAGCTGGTCCGCCCCAGGACCGCCGGCCGCTGAACCAGCTCGCTACTCGGGCAGCTGGTCGATGCCCGGACCGAGCGTGATCGTCTGGTCGTTGATCATCAGCGTGGCGCCGATGTCGGTGTGGTTGAACTGCACGCCGACCGGCTGGCCGGCGATGGTGACCATCGCACCGTCGGCGCCCGAGGCCGTCACGCCGGTGGCCGCGCCGTCGATCGTGATGACGTTGAGGAACCGGTTGTCGCCGGCCTGCAAGGTCTCGTCGATCCGGTAGCCGCCGTTGAAGTCATCGCTGTCGGCGGACTTGAGCGAGGTCGTCGCCATCGTGCCGGCAGACAGCTGCTGCACGGTCATCGTGTGGCCCGCGGCGGTCACGCTGCCGATCGAGCCCTTGATCGTCGGGTTGGCCGGCGACACCAGCTGCCAGACCTGGGAGCCGGACTTGGTCTGCACGCGATCGTAGACCACGATGGTGTCGGGCTCGAGGTAGAGCAGCTCGCGCTGGACCTTCTGTGCGATCGAGCCCTTGCCATAGACCGGCGTGATCTCGGCGGCGGCGTAGACGTAGCCGTCACCCTTGTGCAGCGCGACCAGCGCGGGGTCGGTGTCGCGCTGCTGCTCCACGGGCTTGGTGCCGTCGAGCAGCCGCACCAGGCCGTGGGAGATCGTGTCCTGGGTCAGGCCCGACGACGAATCGACGACGCCGTCGTACGCGAGCCAGCCGTCCTTGTAGATCATCAGCGAGCCCTGGTCCTGGTGCGCGTGCGACTCGGTGAACGACCCGGCGATCATGTTGATCCACGTCGCGTGCTTGTCCCACCCCGAGCGCGCGTACAGCTCGCCGATCCCCGGCGCGTAGTAGGCCGTATCGAGCCCGTCGAGCGCGGTCGCCGCGACGTTCTGATTGTCATACATGAAGTCGTATACGTACATGAACTGATTGGCCATCTCGGGGAGCGTGGATTGCGCGAGCAGCGCTTGCGCGGGCCCCGCGAGCGAGTCATTCGGGTACAGGTAGACCAGCTCCTGCAGATAGTTGCGGTGATAGTCGAAGAACATCGCGGTGGCGTCGCGCGACTGATCGCCGGTCGGCGCGATCCGATCGAGCGTGGGCACCGTCTGATGGATGAACGACAGGTACGACGCGCGGGTCTGCGGGGTCTTGTCGGCGAGCACCTCGCCGGTCGAGCTCGTCCATAGATCGTAGAGGTGGAACAGCTCGCGCATCGACACGCCGTAGCCGGTGCCCTCGCGCGAGCCGCCGCCGACCAGGTCCTTGTCGAACGTCGGGACCAGCTCGCCCATGAACTTGGTGTCGTGGAACTGGGTCAGCCAGCCCGCGGCGTCCGGGATCTCGTCGTGCGCGGCGAGCCCGAGCAGCATCGTCGCGCGCAGGAACGAGTAGTAATAGTTGTCCGACGGATCGTCGATCGCCCAGCCCTCCCACGTCACGGTCTTGGTACCCCACTTCGCCTGCTTGTAGTTCCAGACGTTGAACACCGCCTGGTTGGCGTAGGCGAGCCAGGTCGCGCGCGAGTCGCCCACCTCCTTGTTGCACCAGTCGTAGACCAGCACGAGATCGCCGACCACATCGCCGATCTGGAGGTAGTCGTCGTCGGCGACGTCCGGCGCCTGGCCGCCGACGATCAGCTTCTCCTCGGCCGCGACCTCGCTGTTGATCAGCTTGATCGCCGCCGCGCAGTACTTCGGATCGCCGGTGAGCTGGCCGAGCAGCGCCGCGTGCCAGCCCTCGATCCCGTAGATGTCGTCACCGCCGACCCAGCGATCGATCGTCGACTTGAACTTCGTCGCCGCCGGCCGCCCGGACATCAGCTCCGTGGTCAGCCGATCGCGAACGTCCGGCGAGTTCAAGAAGATCCGGGGGTGGTCGGTGGCAAACTTCGGCTCATCGCCGCCACCGCCGCATCCCCCCAGCGCCACCGTGGCCGCGACCACTACACACCAAGCATGTTTCATAGCCTCGGTGGCGTAACACGCCGCCCGCTATTCCGGAAGCTTGTCGACGCCTGCGCTCAAAGTTTTCGTGACGCCATCGAGCACGAGCGTCGCGCCCGGCGTGTCGCGCACGAAGGTTACAGTTGCGTTATGGCCGCTCGCCAGATGCACAGTCACACCCATGTGAGTTGCGTCATCTGCTGCCACCGTGGACGACACACTCCCATCGATCGACAGGACGTGGAGGTAGCGGTTATCCCCACCTGGCATCGTCTCGTCGAGCCGATAACCTCCGGTAAAGTCGGGATCGACGCTGGTCATGTTGGTGGCCGACATCGTCCCGCCGTGGAGCTTTTGGACCTTGAGCGTGTGACCGGCGTTGGTGAAGCTCCCGAGCGTGCCGCTGATCGAGGGCGACACCGGAGACGCGAGCTGCCAGATCTGTGACGTACCGCTCGCGCTCTTCACGCGATCGAACACCACGACGACATCTGGGAGCAGGTAGACCATCTCGCGCTGGACCTTCTGCACCGCCGCGTTGCCATTGTAGGCAGGTGTCAGGTCAGCGGAGGCATGGGTATAGCCGGTGCCCTGGTGGAGCGCGGTCAGGATCGACGTCGTGCTCGCGACCTGCGGCACGTTCTGGCCGCCGCTGGTGATCCGGACCAGGCCGTGCGCGGTGGTCGCCTGGGTCAGGCCGGAGCTCGAGTTCACGACCGCGTCGTACGCGAGCCAGCCGTCCTTGTAGATCATCAGCGAGCCTTGATCCTGGTGCGCGTGCGACTCGGTGTACGGCCCGGCGATCAGGTTGACCCACGTCGCGTGGGTATCCCACCCCGAGCGCGCGTACAGCTCGCCGATCCCCGACGCGTAGTACGACGTGTTCATGCCGGTGAGCGGCGCCGCCGTGACAGCGGAGTCGTCGTACAGGAAGTCATAGGCGAGCATGAACGAGCTGCCCATCTGCGGCAGGCTCGAGGCCATCAGCGTGGTCTTCGCGCGCTGCGCGAGCACGTCGGTCGGGAACTGCTGGATCAGCTCCTGGAGGTAGTTGCGGTGATAGTCGAAGAACGCCGCGGTCGAGTCGCGCGACAGATCGCCGGTCGGCGCCACGCGGTCGATCGTCGGGACGATCTGGTGCAGCATCGCGAGCATCGACTGCCGGGTATGCGGGGTCTGGGTCGCGAGCGTCTCGCCGGTGGTCGCCTTCCACAGGTCGTAGAGCTCGAACAGCTTGCGCATCGCGACGCCGTAGCCGGTGCCCTCGCGCGACCCGCCGCCGATCAGATCGGTGTCGAACGTCGGGACCAGCTGATTCATGATCTTGGTGTCGTGGAACTGGGCGAGCCAGCCATCGGCCTGCGGGTCTTCACCCTTGGTCGCCAGCCCGAGCAGCATCGTCGCGCGCAGGAAGGAGTAATAATAATTATCGGACGGATCATTGGTCGCCCATCCGCTCCACGGGATCGAGGTCGTGCCCCACTTCGCGGTCGATGCGTGCCACACGTTGAACACCGCCTGATCGGCGTACGCGAGCCAGCGCGTGCGCTGCGCCGACGTGGTCTGCGCGAAGCACCAGTCGTAGGTCATCGCGAGGTCGCCGATCAGATCGCCGATCTCGAGGTAGCTGTCGGCGGCGACCACCGGCGCCTGGCCGGCCGCGATCGCGGTCTGCGCGGTCGTGACCTGGGCGTCGATGTTGGCGACCGCCTTGGTGCAGTACGTGGTGTTACCGGTGAGCTGTCCCATCAACGCCGCGGTCCAGATCTCGAAACCCCAGATGTCCGCGCCCGCCACCCACTGGTCGACATCAGCCTTGAACCGGGTCGCCGCAGAGGTCTTCGCATTCAGGGCCGCGACCAGCCGAGCGCGATTCGGAGTCAGATAAATCCTCGGGTGTGCCGTCGGATAGATCGGCGCCGAATCGGTGGTCGCGCCCGGAACGCCACTCACCGCATTGCCGCCTCCGCTGTCTCCGCTGTCTCCGTTGTTTCCCGGGCTGTCTCCGTTGTTTCCCGAGCTATCGTCCCCCACCCCTGTCCCTGGTTCCGTGGTGCAGCCGGCCCAAATCATCATCGAGCCAACCAGCAGCGTCGTGAGGTGTTTCTGTGGTGCCATCGAGCGCGATGTATCAAACGCGCTCGTTCATAGCGTATTATATTTTATCCCACAGTTGAGCACAGTTATCGTAGTACGCATTATTCGGAGTGCGCTTTACCGACGGTGAGAAGTCATTTACGATGACCCGCGCGTTATCCAGACTACCGATCTGTAGGACAAAGACACCCTATTTATTTTTCAGACTCGAATGTCATTCGTCGGTCGTTCGGCGCGATCCGAGCTGCGAAAAAACCTCGTAAATCTGCTCGAGCAGCTTCGCCGGCGAGCCGCGCAGCGCGAAGTCGACGATCTCGGAGATATCAGTATGGCCGAGCCCGATCTCCACGGTCGGGATGCCTTCCTGCTTGGCGAGCAACAGCGGCCGCGCCAGATAGGGAAACATCGTATTAATGCCGATCGCACAGACCAGATCAAATCCGAGATCGAGCTCGGCTTGCAGCCGGGTGAACGGATCGACCGGCAACGACTCGCCGAACAGCGGCATGTCCGGCCGCAGGACCTCGCCGCAGGTCGCGCAGCGCGGCGGCACCGGCAACCCCGCGTAGCCGCTGTGACGCGTCGCCAGCTCGCACCGCCCGCACCGCAGGTCGTGCAGCGCGCCGTGCATCTCGATCACGTCGCGCGAGCCGGCGCGCTGGTGCAGCCGGTCGATGTTGATCGTCATGATCGTCATCCGCGGCAGCGCGCGCTCGAGCGCCGCCAGGATCTCGTGACCGCGGGTCGGGCGCGCGGCGGTGACCTGGCGATCCATCTCGAGCAGGTACTGCCAGGTCAGCTTCGGGCGCTGCGCCAGGGTCTCGATCGCCAGCGCCACCTCGATCAGCTTGGCGTCCTGCGGCGACTTGCGGTGCAGCCCGGCGATCCCGCGGTAGTGGGTCAGCCCCGACTCCGCCGACAGCCCCGGACCGGTGATGAACAGCGCGCTGCGCACCTGGGTCAGCAGTACGCCGATGGCGTCGATCTGCTCGCGCCGGACCTCCGCCCTGGTGATCGACTTCCCGCGCGTCATGCCCGCTGCGCCGAGCCTACGGTTTCAGCACCGCGGTCGCCTTGGGCAGCTCCGTCGCATTCGGCAGCACCGGCGGCGCGGTCGCGGTGCGCGGTGTGACCCGGGCGCTCCACACGCTGACCGACAGCGCGAGCCCGACGACCGCGACCG
The DNA here is from genome assembly GCA_036271215.1 of Kofleriaceae bacterium. Classification (GTDB taxonomy): domain Bacteria; phylum Myxococcota_A; class Polyangia; order Haliangiales; family Haliangiaceae; genus JABFXX01. Next base: position 11,500 of record DATBBB010000248.1, read on the forward strand.
GGATCATCGCGAGCGGCCACGCGTGCCAGTTGGTGATGTCGGAGTACTCCGGAGTCCCCGACTCGGGCAGCACGTTGCCGTACACGAAGCCCTGCAGCGCGGTCCCGAGGTAGACGAAGCCGTCGATCAGCCCGGTCGCCGTGCCGGCGTTGCGCTGGCCGCCAAAATCCTGGCTCGCCACGCCCGACAGCATGCCGTGCACGCCGATCACCGCGACCGCCATGAACGCGATCACCCAGCTCACCGCGCCCGGCACCTGCAACAGCGGCAAGATCGCGATCGAGCCGCCGAGTAGCAGGCTGAACAGCACCGTCGAGACCGGCGGCCGCCGCGACTTGAACAGCTGATCCGAGACCACGCCGGCGAAGATCCCGCCGGTGATGCCGGCGACACACGACACCATCCCCCAGTGGTTGTAGACGAACGTATCGTTCAGGTGCACCGCGCCGGCGAACGTCCGGTACCACTTGAGGATGCCCTGGCGCAGGAACCCGGAGCACAGCGAGATCAGCGCGATCGTCATGATGACCCGGTTGGTCAGCATGCGCTTGATCACCACGATCGCCGGATCCGGCGGCCCGGTCTCGCCGCTGGTCGCGTCGGCGACGTCGAAGTTCAGCAGCCCCGCGTCGGCCGGCGTATTGTGGACGAACAGGAACGACAGCACGAAGAACACGACGAGGATCACCGCCGGCGCGAGGAACAGCCACGCGAGCGAGGTCGCCTGCGCGATCTTCGGCGCCCAGTCGAACGCCAGGTACAGGCCGAGCGAGATCAGGATGCCGAAGATGCCGCCGAACGTGCCGCGCTCGCGCAGGTGAAACCACGCCGCGTTGACCTTGACGATCGACACCGCGCCGAAGCTCTGGAAGTACATGTTGCACGCGAACAACAGCATCAACATCTTGACCGAGGGCGGCGCGCCGGTCGCGTTGATCATCAGGCCGATCACCGCGTTGGCCACCGCGGCCCCCGCCGCCGACATCAGGATCGTGGCGCGGCCACCGAGCCGATCGGCGAGCGGCCCGTTGATCAGGAACGCCATGCCGTAGACCAGCGAGCCGACCGCGTCGATCTCGCCGAACTGCTTGCCGGTGAGCAGCTTGGCGTCGAGCAGACCGACGAGGTTATAGCGGCCCATGTAGAGGAATGCGTAGGTCAGGCCGAGCGGCAGCCAGTTGAGCACCCGGCGGCGGCGGAACTCGCGCGAGTGGCCGAGCTCGACCTTCGGCAGCCGCGTGACGACGATCGCGATCACCGCGCACAGAACCAGGATCGGCACGACCTCTTGCCGCAGCTTGTCGAGCAACGTCACTGCTTGATGCAGCTTGTCCATCAGCGATGCATCGTACACGACGTGATACCCTCGCGTGCGATGCGGACCTCGCTGTGTTTGCTCGCGCTTGTCACCCTCGCGGCCGCGGGAGGGTGCGGCGGTGAAAAGCAGTCGCCACCGTCGAACGGCTCGGGCTCGGGCTCGGGCTCCAGTACGACCGCCGGCGCCGG
>DATBBB010000249.1:0-3093 GCA_036271215.1 Kofleriaceae bacterium
GGGCAAGCAGCCGCGGTTGATCCGGCTCGGCACCGAGACCACGGGCGACGGCGGCGCGCTCGGCGATCGCGTGGCGCGCCAGCGGCTCGCCGAGCTCGACCCGCGCGACGTGTTCGTGCGGCTGTGGGGCCGCGATCACGCCGAGGCGCCGGGCGAGGCGGTGCTCGCCGGGTTCGATCGGCTGCTCGCCGAGGTCCAGGGCGACCGCGAGGACCAGGCGTCATGAAGATCCTCGCGATCCGCGGCTGCAACCTTGCGAGCCTCGCCGGCGAGTTCGAGATCGATCTGGCGCACGGCCCGCTCGGCGGCACCGGCGTGTTCGCGATCGTGGGCAACACCGGCGCCGGCAAGAGCACGCTGCTCGACGCGCTGTGCGTGGCGCTGTTCGACCGCACGCCGCGGCTCACCAACCACAGCACGGTCAAGGTCGGGCGCGGGCTCGACGACCGGGCGCTGCTCGGGGCGCAGGACGTCCGGACCTTGCTGCGGCGCGGCGCGGCGCAGGGCTGGGCCGAGGTCGACTTCGAGAGCGGCGATGCGCGGCAGTATCGCGCGCGGTGGTCGGTGCGGCGGGCGCGCGGCCAGAGCGACGGCACGCTGCAGGACCAGCAGCTATCGCTGACCGCGATCGAGGGCGGCGAGCGGTTCGGCGGCACCAAGACCGAGACGCTCAAGGCGATCCACGCCCGGCTCGGGCTGTCGTTCGACCAGTTCCGGCGCTCGGCGCTGCTCGCGCAGGGCGAGTTCGCGGCGTTCCTGCGCGCCGATGGCAAGGACCGCAGCGAGCTACTCGAGCGGATGACCGGCACGCAGATCTACACCCGGCTGTCGATGGCCGCGCACGTCAAGGCCTCGCTCGCCGAGCAGCGGCTGCGCGACGGCCGGGCGGCGGCGCTGGCGATCGCGGTGCTCGATGACGAGGCGGTGCGCGCGGCGCGGATCGACCTCGAGGGCGCGGCGGCCCGGGCGCGCGAGGCCCGGCGCCGGCACGCGATCGCGGTCGAGGCGGCGCGCTGGATCGCCGAGGCCGCGCGGCGCGCGCGCGAGCTCGCCGAGGCCGGCGCGGACCACGCCGCGGCGCGGGCCGCCGTGACCGCGGCGGAGGCCGATCGCGCCGAGCTGGCGCTGCGCCGGCGCGCCGAGCTGTTGCGGCCGGCGTGGGACGCCGCGGCGCGGCTCGATCGCGGGGTGGCGTCGGCCGCGGCCGAGGTCGCCGGGGCGCGCGAGGCGGCGGAGCGGGCGGCGGAGCTGCTGGCGGCGATCGCCCAGCGGCGGGCGCGGGTGGCGGCGACGCATGCGCCGGTGCGCGCGGCGCGGATCGCGGCCGGGATCGTCGAGCGCACGGCTGGCGGGCCGCCGGCGGAGCCGATCGCCGAGATCATGGTCGGCGCCACCGCAGGCACCCCGGTGCTGGCGGGTGCGGGTGCGGGTGTCGGCGCCGGTGCTGCAAAGCTGGCCAGCGACGCGGCGTGGCTGGTGGCGCGCGCCGCGCTCGGCCCCGAGGTCGCGGCGTGGCCCGAGCTCGACGCGCGGTTCGCGCAGCACGCCGGGCTCGCCGAGGCGATCGCGGCGCTCGATCGGGCGATCACCGAGCAGGCCGATACCAAGCTGCGGCTCGAGCGCGAGCGCAAGGCGATCGCGGGCGATGTCCGGGCCGCGACCGGCAAGCACGACGACGCCAAGCGCACGGCGGCGGGCTACGCGCAGAAGCGCGGGCTGACGCTCGATGCGGCGCGCCGGCTCGAGGACGAGGCGCGCAACCGGCTCGGCGAGCTCGAGCGGCTGGTCAGCCTGGCGGTCGAGGCGCGCGAGGCGGCCCAGGCGCACGCCGAGCTCGATGGCCAGCTCGCCGCCCTCGCGGCGGCGGTGGTCGACGACGCGGGGCAGCGGACGCGGCTCGCCGAGGCCGAGCGGACCGCCCAGGTGGTGCGCGGCGAGCAGGCCACGGTGGTCGACGGCCTGCGGCGCGCTGCAGGCTACGAGCACGCGCGCGCCGAGCTGGTCGAGGGCGAGCCGTGCCCGCTGTGCGGCGCCGAGCAGCACCCGTGGCGCGATCGCGGCGCGCTCGACGACGTGATCGCCGCGGCCGAGGTCCGGCTCGCCGCCACGCTGGCCGAGCTCGATGCGATCGCGCGCCAGGCCGCGGCGATCGCGGCGCGCGATGACCACCGGCGCCACGACCAGGGGCGGCTGGTCCGCCAGCGCGAGGCGCTCGCCGCGAGCGCTGTCGCCCGGGTCGCCGCGTGGCGCGACCGGCTCGGCGCGCTCGGCGAGCTGCTGCTGGTCGGCGATCCGGCCGAGCCGGCGGCTTCGGCGCTGGCCGCCGATCGCCAGGCGCTCGCCAGGAAGAAGCTGGAGGAGGCGCGGATGACGCGCCACCAGACCGAGGCGGCGACCAAGGCGGCGCAGGAAGCCCAGGGCCAGGTCCAGCTCTGCCAGACCGCGGTCGATCAGCTCACGCGCAAGCTCGCCGAGCACGACAAGCGGCTCGCCGAGCTCGATGCGACGCTCGGCCGCGCCCGCGGCGAGCGCACCAGCAAGGCCGAGCAGCACGCCGGCCTCGAGCGCGCCCTGGCCGCGGCGCTGGCCCGCTGGTACGCCGCGCTACCCGGCGACGACGATCCGGACGACGCCGACGCGGCCGAAGGGGACGCCGCGGTCGCGGTCGCGGTCGGCGCAGCGCCACGCCGCGGTCGATCGCGCGCGGCCGCCGGGGCGGTGGATCCCGCCGGCGAAGCGATCCGTCCGGCGTTCGTGGTCGCGCTGATGGCGAGGCTGCAGGCGAGCGCGCCGGTGCGGCGGGCACAGAGCGGCTCGCCGGAGTCGCCGCTCGCGATCGTGCGGGTCGCGATGGCCGCGGTGGTCGCGGTGTGGCGCGAGCGCGCCGAGCGGATCGCGCAGGCCGACGCGGCGCTGGCAGCGGGGGCCGCCGCGATCGATCGCGAGGCGCGCGAGGTCGATCGCGCGGTCGCCGAGCACACCGCTCGCCGGGAGGCGGCGGCCCAGCGTCGCGACGAGCTCGGGCGCGAGCAGGCGACCGCGGCGGCCCAGCTCGCCGCCGCGCGCACCGCCGCCGGGTTCGAGCCCGACGAG
>DATBBB010000250.1:0-10445 GCA_036271215.1 Kofleriaceae bacterium
GCCGAGCCGGCGCCGGTCGAGCGCGCGAAGCCGGCCAAGAGCTCGCCCGCCGGCAAGGCGAATCAGAAGCCATCGCAGGCACAGCCGACGCAGGCGCAGGCACAGCCGACGCAGGCGCAGGCGCAGCCATCGCAGGCGCAGGCGCAGCCATCGCAGGCGCAGCCGGCCGGATCTGCCACGCCCGAGCCCGATGCACCGCGCCGGACCACCGCGCACGTCGCGCCGCGCAGGACGCCGACCGGCGGCAGCCATCCGGTGACCGCCCAGGTGACCGCCGCGGCCGCGGCGCCACCGAGCCAGCTCGTCGACGACGACAGCGACGACACCACGGCCGAGCACACCCGGGTCGACGCGCCATGGCCCAAGTCCAGCGAATGGGACGAGCGCACCGAGCGAGTCGGGCCGCCGCTGAAGCGTCCGGTGTTACCCGCGGCCTCGAAGGGCTTCGCGCCCGCGCTGACCCCGCCGGCCCAGGTCGCGGCCGGCACCGCGCGCAACACCGCGCTCGATTCACCGGCGCGTTCGGCCAAGCCCACGCCGGCGCCGCGCGCGGCCAAGCCCACGCCGGCGCCGGTGCGCTCGGACAAGCCCACCGTGCCGGTCGCGGCGCCGGTCACGGCGGCACGCTACCGGCCGCCGACCGAGCCGGAGATCGAGACCTACCTCGAGCTCGAGGCCGATCTGCCGCCGGAGTCCGGCGATGACGGGGCGCTCGGTCAGGCGCTCGGTCAGGTGCTCGGTCAGGCGCCCGGGCAGGCGCTCGGGCAGGCGCTCGGGCAGGCGCCCGGGCAGGCGCTCGGGCAGGCGCCCGGGGCCGCGCTCGCGTTCGGCTCGGCGCCGCGGATCCCGCGCGACGAGATCGACGACGAATACGCGGCGGTCTCGATCACGATCGAGGACGATACCGGCAAGGTCACCGAGCCGGCGGCCGAGCTCGCGCCGGCCGAGCCGCCGATCGCGCTGACCCGCTCGCGCCGGATCACCGCCGAGGACGCGGTCGCGGTGTCGGGCACGATCGAAGAACCGCCGCCGCAGTCACCGCCGCCGCGGCGCGCCAAGCGCCACAGCGGCGGGTACGACGACTAGCGCGAGCGTGCGAGCGCGTCCGGGTCCGTATAGCCCGAGCGTTTCGCGAGGCGATCGAGGCGACGCAAGTCCGTATGCCATACGGACTCCCGGCGCTCACCGGTTGTACTCGGTGAGGTCCATCGTGATCGCGCCGAGCTCGGTGGACGCGGTCAGCCGCAGCGGGACGCGATCGGCGTCGTCGCTGAGCCACACCGAGAACGAGCGCGCCGGCACGACGGTCTCCGGCGTCAGATCGCGCTTGGTGTGGAACGCCTCGCCGGTGAACCGCACGGCGCGGCGGTTGCCGAGCGCCGCGCCGCCGATCGTCTCGCCGCCGGCGCAGGTCAGAACGATCCGCCACGGCCGGCGGCCGCCGACCACGAACACCGTGCGCCGCTCGCCCGGCCGGGCCCGCCAGCCGCGCAGCTGCGCCATCGCCGAGTGCGCGTCGTGCACCGTGAACGCGCCGAAGTCGACGCGCTGGACGCGCGGCCGTGGGTCGGGCTTGCCGTTCGGACCGTCGGGCCGGCGCGTGGTGATCTCGGCGACGTTGCCCTGGAACGTCGCGGTCGCGGTCGTCCGCGCGTCGCCTTGCTCGACCGCGGTCTCGAGCGACAGCGGGCGGCCGGTCTCCATGTCGATCACCGTGGTGGCCTCGTCGACCACGTGCTTGGCGATCGCGAACGCCCCGGCGGTCTCGGCGCGCGACTTGACGATCACGGCGCGGTGGCCCTGGTAGTCGCCGAGCTGACCGACCGCGAGCTGGGCCTCGCCCGCCATCAGCCCGGCGACCTTGATCTCGAACCCCATGGTCTCACCGGGGGTGAGGCCGACGACCTCGGCGGCCTGGTCCGGCGCCGGCAGCGCGGGGGACGGCGGCGGGACCGGCGCCGTGGTTGCGTCGGCCGTGGCGCACCCGACAAGGATCAGTAACCCCGCACAGCGCATCCCTGATGCTTGGACCACGCGTGCGCCGGGCGCAAGCCATCGCCTGGCGGAACCCGGTGCGGTGTGCTCCCGCGCGCTAGCTACGGCGTCACCAGCTCGAACCGGAACTCGGCGTCGCCGAGCGCGATCAGGTCGCCGTGCGCCAGCTTGATCGAGCGCACCGCCGCGCCGTTGACCCGGCTGCCGCTGGTCGAGCCGAGATCCTGCAGCATCCAGCGATCGCCGGCGAACAAGATCCGGGTATGGCCGCGGCTGAGCTGCGCGCTGTGGACCACGATGTCGTTGCTCGCGCTGCGGCCGATCTGGTTCTCGGCCCGGAGCGGGAACGTCTGTCCGGCGAGCGGACCGGCCGTACCGACCAGCTGCGCGGGCACCGCCGGTGGCGGCGCGGGGATCCGCTGGTAGCCCGGGGTGGCCGAGGTGTAGACCATCGTGGCCTTGCGCTGGTGGGTGCGCTCCTGCGCCGTGGACTTGCGCTCGTAGTTCGCGGCCTCGTCCTCGAGCTGCTCGCGCAGCTCGGCGAGCGGCGAGCCGTCGTTGCGCACGAACCCGACGGTCGCCTCGATCCGCACGATCATCTGGCGCAGGATCGCCACCGCCGCCGGCAGCGCGCCGCGGTCGGCCTGGGCGCGGGCCTGGGCCCGGGCCGCCTCGGCCTGGACCAGCACGATGTCGCGCTGGGCGTCGCGGTCGACCGTCGGCGCGCCGGCCCGGATGTCGACGTCGAGGCTCGCGGAGGTCCGCAGCTGGGTGCCATCGGGGGCGCGGCCCGAGACCGAGATCGCGGCGAGCCGGCCGGTCGCGCCGCTGCGCAGCGTGAGCAACAGCTCGATCGCCAGCGCGCGGCCCTCGTCGACGAACACGTCGCCGATCGGGGTCGCCAGGCCCTTACCGCCGACCCGCAGCGGCGTGGCCGGCACGATCTGCAACAGCTCGACGCCCTCGGCCGGCTCGATCCGCAGCTCGAGCTGATCGGCGATGATGCCGCCGTGGGCGAGCGCGGCGCGCGCGAGGTCGACCCGCGCGAGCACCGGATCGGGGATATACGCGTAGCGCCCCGAGCCCGCGGTCGCGAGCGCGGCGAGCACGTTCTCGTCGTGCTGCAGCCCGAAGCCGAGCGACGACACCGCGAGCTTGAGCCCGGTGACGTAGCTCGCGAGCTCGTTCGGCGCGGCGAGCCCGATGTTGGGCTGGCCGTCGCTCATCACGACCATCACGCGGCGCAGCCCGGCCGGCGCGGTCATCAGCACGCCGGCGGCGACCTCGAGGCCGCCGTGCAGGTTGGTCTGGCCGTCGGTCGCGACGCCGTGCAGCACGCGGCCGACCTGGACCCGGCCCGCGGCGTCCATCGTGGTCAGCCCGCAGCGCACGCCGCCGTGATCGGAGAACGTGACGATCGCGAGCTGGTCGCGCTCGGTCAGCAGATCGGCGAGCAGCTCGCAGCTGCGCAGCACGTGCGCGATCGGATCGCCGTGCATCGAGCCCGAGACGTCGACCACGAGCACGACGGCGAGCGGGGCGCGCTCGCGCTCGAGGCCGCCGCCGACCGGATCGACCTTGATCGAGGCCCACAGCCTGGAGCTCGGCGACGCGGTGGTCGATGGCTCGACGTTCTTGTGCTCGCAGCGGGCAACGACACTAAAAGGTGTAGTCACGACGCGAAGGATACGAGACGAATCGCGGGGCGCTAACGGTTTTTCACGTAGTTGGACGTGCGCCGGCGCCCGACATCGGCCGGACCCGGGCGTCGGGCGGATCAGTACAGGGCGCGCAGCGCTTCGGCGTCGGAGATGATCACCTTGCGGCCCTCGGTCTGGATCAGCCGCTTGCGCTTGAACGTCGACAAGGTGAGCGACACGGTCTCGCGGGTCGAGCCGATCAGGTTCGCGAGCTCCTGGTGCGTGATCTTGAGCGCGATCAGCGTGCCGCGCGCGTCGTCGACGCCGTTCTCGCCGGCGAGCTTGACCAGCAGCTCGGCGAGCTTGCTCGATACGTCGCGGAACACCAGCGCCTCGACCTTGTTCTCGAGCTCGCGGCGGCGGACGATCATGAGCCGGGTCATCGCGAGGCCGAGCACCGGGTGGCTGTTGATCAGCTCCTCGAAGTGGGTGCGCTCGATCTCGCTGAGCAAGGCGTTCTCGACCGCCTCGGCCATCTCGGTGCGCGGCCCGCCGTCGAGCAGGCAGCTATCGCCGAATAGCTCTGCGGGGCCGTGATAGGCCAGGGTCAGCGACTTGCCGTCGCGGGTGACCTTGCTGACCTTGATGCGGCCACCGTGGACGAAGAACAGCGACCTGCCCGGATCGCCGGGCAGGTAGACCACGTCGCGGCGCCGCGCCTCGCGGAGCTCGACTCGCTCGGCCATGCGAGCGATCGCATCCGGACCAAGGTCTGCAAGCAGTGGCACCTTGCGGAGGTACCAAAGTACACGCTTGGGATCTGGCACCCATGAAGTGTAGCAAGGCTTTCAATCGACAACGCCCGTGTCGCCCACATTACGAAAGTATTACTCCGGTCAGCTAATAATTCTATATGGTTATCTGTCAGTAGATCCCGGAGAGATGATCGAGAGGCACGTGCCGGACGCCTGGAGCTCCCAGGTTCCCGGCGTGCGAAAGCATCACGGCCGGACCTCGGCGCAGATCCGTTCGCAGGAGATTTCTTCACGCGGCGCCGCGCGCGGCAACCACCAGGCCGGCGCCGGTCGCGGCGGCGCAGCCGGCGATCGCGAGCGCGGGATGACCGTCGAGCCAGCCGATGACCGCGGGCAGCGCGTGGCGCGACATCGCGATCGCGGCGGCATTGTTGATCGCGTGGGCGACGATCGTCGGCGCGATCGAGTCGGCGCGGATCGCGAGCACCGCGAGCATGCCGCCGAGCGTCAGGGTCGGCAGCGCCTGGATGACCGAGACGTGATACGCCGCGAACGCGACCGCGGAGATCGCCACGGCGGCGATCAGCGTCAGGTGACGGCCGAGCGAGCGCGCGAGCACGCCGCGGAACACCAGCTCCTCGCACACCGCGGGCACCAGCGCGAACTGGGCGAGCGCGCCGGCGAGCGGCGGCCGATCGACCAGCGCCTCAAGCGCGCCGGCGTCCGCATTCGGCAGGATCAGCACGACCAGCCACGCGTTGAGGTACCAGGCGGTCGCGCCGATCGCGATCGCGGCGAACCAGTAGCGCGGCCGGGCGCCGCGCAGCCCGAGCGCGGCGAGCGGGCGGGGCACGCGCAGGACGAGCACGCCGGCGAGCGCCACGGCGGCGAGCGTGGCCTGCGCGACCAGGAACGCGAGATCTCGGGGCACCAGCGCCGGCACCACCAGGTAGCTCGCCATCGCGGCCAGCACGATCGCGGCGCCGATCATCGGTTCGACCGCCGGGCCGCGCGACGCGTGATACAAGCTAGCCGTGCGTGGCTCGATCGGGCTCGTCATCGGCTTGGCGGTCGGTGCCGGTGGAATGTATCTCGAGCTCAAGCGGCCGTGGGACCATCGCGTCGCGACCGTGGCGTCCGACGGGCCGCCGGTGGTGATCGTCCCGGCCGACGCCGGGACCAAGCCGCACGTCAAGAAGAAGCGGCACCCGGCCGCCGGGCCGGGCGGGGCAGGCCCGATCGCGCACGGCGATGACCCCGAGACCGACCCGGACCCCGTCGATCTCGGGCCGACCACGGTGAGCCTCAGCGCGGCCGACCGCGCGCTCGAGTGGCGCGGCGACGACACCCAGCTGCCGGCGCAGACGATCGACATGGCCGGCGGCGGCGAGGCCCGCCCGCTCGACGACGGCGAGATCGGCGCGGCGATCAACGGCCAGGGCGGCGCGGTCCGCGACTGCATCGTGCAAGGCGCGACCGGCACCGATCTCAAGGCGACGATCACGGTCAAGATCGTGGTCGACGGCCGCGGCCGGCCGATCCGGAGCCGGGTCCAGGCGCCGCGCTACCTGTTCGAGCACGGCCTGCTCGGTTGCACCCAGCGCGCGGTCGGCCACCTGCACTTCCCGGCGACCGGCGCGCCGACCCTGGTGACGTTCCCGCTCACGCTGGGCTAGCCTAGCGCGAGCATGCGAGCGCGTCCGGGGTCCGTATAGCCGAGCGTTTCGCGAGGCGATCGAGGCGACGGAGTCCGTATGCCATACGGACTCCGAGCAGCCGGCGACCCGCTACTGCTCGCTGAGCGCGGCGTTGTAGTACGCGTCCTCGGGGCTCGACAGCCAGATGTCGTACGCCGCGAGCGTGATCGACGGCGGCACCGCGAAGTCGGCGCGGAACGTCCCGTCGGCGGCGGTCGCGGCCCGGCCGAGCAGGATCGACTGGGCGCCGCTCCGGCCGGTGGGCGACAGGAACACGTCGACGCTATGATCGGCGAGCGGCTTGCCGGTGACCGACGCGCGACCCTCGACGTGGATCTGGTCGCCGCGGAACGCGTGCTCGTCGGCGAGCGTCACGACCAGCGCCGGCGACAGCTTCTTGGGATCGCGGGTCACCACCGGCAGGCTCTGGTCGGGCGAGATCCGGTCGGGGCCACCGGCGGTCTTCGACCCGCCCGAGCCATTGGATCCACCGCCGGTCCCGCCGCCCGAGCCGGGGCTGCCGTCGAACGAGCCGCTCGCCGGCGACTGATCGAGCGACTTGTGCTTGTCGGCGAGCTGCTGCGAGGTCAGGCCTTTGATGTCGCCCTGCAGCTGGGTGTAGCTCTGCTTGTACTCGGGCGGCTTCTCGAACGGATCGTCGGCGCGCGGCCGGTGCAGCGTCTTGTTGTCGGCGCCCTGGACGTCCATCTGCAGCGCGGCGCCGCCGAGATCGATCCGCTGCCAGCCGCGGCCGGGGAACCAGACCTCGACGAACGCGTGGGCCTCGTTCTCGACGAACCGGGTCGGGATGCCGATCGCGTTGGCGGTGATCATGAACGCGAACGCGCGGTGCCGGCACACGCCGGCCCTGCTGTCGCACAGATCGCGGTAGATGTCGCCCGACGTCCGCGGCAGCGGCTTGGCCTCGAACGACCGGAAGTAGCCGACGAGCTTGTTGAACACCACGCCGAGATCCATGTCGGCGTCGATCATGAGCTTGTCGAGCGTGCGCCTGGCGGCGCGCGCGACCCCGGCGGGCAGCGCGGGCTGCAGCTCGGGCGGCGCCATGCCCAGCACCATGCGCGGCGTGAGGTGACCGCCGGACGGCAGCGACGGCGCGAAGTAGCCGGCGTCGGCGTCGGCGAGGAACACCAGCCGGTAGGTCCCCGCCGCGCCGGCCTCCTCGGTGCGGACGAAGAAGTTGTCGGCGCCGTCCTTCTCGAACCGGACCTGGATCCGCGGCTTGATCTCGTACGACAGGATCCGCATGTCGGGCGCCACGCTCGGCAGCGCGACCTCGGTGCCGGGCGACAGCTTGACCAGCACCGAGCCCCAGAACCGGTCGCGGGCCTTGTCGTTGGGGCTGCCGCCGACCGCGAGCTCGGCGAGCGCGGTGTGCGCGATCTTGAGCGTGTAGTCATCGGCGACGCCGTCGAACGTGCTCATCCGCTTGAACGGCAGCACGTCGGGGTTGAACACGCTGACGTAGTGCAGGGTGGAGTCGGGGCCGGTGTTGCCGTCCGGCGCCATCGAGGTCTGGCGATCGGCGGCGAACCCGCCGGCGCCGAGCACCGGCTCGCCGTCGGCCGGCCTGGGCCCGATCGGCGGCTCGACGACCGGCTTGGGCAGCCGCTTGTCGCCGGTGATGATCGCGGCGGGGTTGTTGCTGCCGCTGGCGCCGACCATCGGGGTCGGCCGGTCCGACGGCGCCGGCAGATCCTCGTGCAGCACGCGGCGCGACCCGGCGGTCTGGGCGAGCGCGAGCCCGGCGGCGGCCGCGATGGTGAGCCCTGCGATCAGCGGACCGGTGCGCATCGCGTGGATGATGACACGGGGCCGGGCGCGCCGCAGGCGGCCGGCGGCGTATGCTCGGGCCGGGCATGGCCACCCCGTCCACCACCGGCTTGCGGAGCCCGGGGCTCGGCGCGCTGCGCCCGCGCGGCCTGCGCGACGACGAGCGCCAGCTACTCGGCACCGCGGGTGGGGTGTTCGCGCTCGCGAGCGCGGGGGCGGCGATGGCGGCGGCGGCGGGCGACGCGATGTTCCTGTCGAACATCGGGCCGGCGCACCTCGGCGGCGCGGTCGCGGCGTCGAACGCGCTGCTCGCGCTCGTGCTCGCCGTGGTCGGCGGGCTCGCCGATCGGCTCGAGCGCCGCCGGGTGCTCGCGAGCCTGGCGGTGGTCTCGGCGGTGGTGATCGCCGGGCTCGCCGGGCTGTCGCTGGCGTGGCCGCGCGCGGCGGCGGCGATCACGCTGATCGGCGGCAAGCAGCTCGCGGCGGCGACCGATCTCGCGTTCTGGGTCGTGATCGCCGAGCGGCTCGATGCCCGGCGCAGCCAGCGGCTGTTGCCGGTGCTCGCCGCGACCGGCGGGGCCGGGGCCGCGCTCGGCGCGGTGCTGGTGATCCCGCTCGCCGGGGCGCTCGGCGCGCGCGGCGTGCTCGGGGCCGGCGCGGTGCTGCTCGCGCTCGCCGGGGCCGGCGCGGCGCGGCTGCCGGTGACCCGGCGGGTCGCGCCGCCGGTCGCGCGGGTCGGCGGGCTGGTCACCCGATCGTGGCGCGACAGCGCGCGGGCGGCGCGCCGCCACCCGCTCGCGCGCCAGCTCGCGCTCGTGGTCGCCGCGGCCGGCGTGTTCGCGTCGCTCGCGTACTTCGCGCTCGGGGTCTCGGTCGCCGGGCCGGGCGCCGGCAGCTCGACGGCGGAGCTCACGGCGCTGCTCGGCGCGGTGCGGGGGGCCGGCCAGCTCGCGACGCTGATCGTCCAGCTCACGATCGCGCCGCGGCTGCTCGCCTGGCTCGGCACCGGCCGCGCGCTGCTGCTCGCGCCGGTGGCCGCGCTCGCCGCCGGCCTCGGGCTGGTGATCGCGCCGGTGCTCGCGGTCGCGATCGCGACCCAGGTCTCGGCGCGGATCCTCGATGCCGGGATCGAGACCCCGGCCGAGAAGCTGGCGCAGACCCTGCTGCCGGGCGCGATCCGCGGCCGGGTCGCCGGGTTCCTCGATGGCACGGCCAAGCGCGCCGGCGCGGTGCTCGGGGGCCTTGTCGCCGCCGCGCTGGCCGGGGCACCACACGGGTTCTACGCGGTCACCGCGCTCGCCGCCGCGCTGTGGCTGGTCGCGGCGTCGCGGATCGCGCGCGCGCTGCCGGCGCTCGCGGTGGCCCACGTCGCGCACGACGCCGATCCGCTGGCCGTGGTCGACGACCGCGCGGCGGAGGTCCTCGCCCGCGAGCTCGCCGGCGATCGCCCGGGGCGCGCGGCGGAGGTCCTGGCGCGGCTGCATGGCCGCGGCCAGCTCGACGCCGTGGCGCCGCTGGTCCGCGCGGCGACCGAGCGCGGCGGCCGCGACGTGTGGCGCGCGCTGATCGCGGTGCTCGACGCACCGGCGCCGGTGCACGGCCCCGCGCTCGCCGGTGCGCTGCGCGGTCCGTGGGTCGCGACCCGCCGCGACCGCCTGCTCGCGATCCGCGCGCTCGGCCTCGCCGGCGGCGTGGCGCCCGAGGCGGTGACCGCCGCGCTCGCGGCGTGGCACGCGCGGCCCGACGACGATCCGGCGCTCGCGCTGACCGCCGAGCTGGCGCGCTGGCGGCTCGCCGGCGACGACGGCGCGATCCTGGCCGCGCTCGGCGCGCCGCGCCCCGCGGGCGGTCCCGGCCGCGGCGTCGGGCCGGTGGTGCTCGACGAGCTGGCGATCGAGCTCGGCCGGGCGGTGGCCGCCGGGGTGGTGCCGCGGATCGCCGATGCGGCGCGGCCGCTGGTCCGCGCGCTGCGCCGCGCGCTCGACCCGCTCGACCCGCTCGGGGCGCCGGGCGAGCCGGCGAGCCGGGCGGCCGGGTTCGCGGCGCTCGCGCACATGGTCCAGCAGGTCCGCGACCAGCGCAGCGCCGAGCTCGCGCTGCTGCGCGCCGATCTGCTCGAGCTCGCGCGCGATCGGGTCGAGACCGGCGCCACGCCGATCGCGCCCGCCCACATGCTGACCTCGCTGATGCGGGTGCCGGGGCGCGGCGCGCCGGCGCGCGATGCCCGGGAGCCCGGCGACTCGGGCGCGCTGGTCGGCTCGCCCGACGACGCGCCCGAGATCGCCGCCGCGCTCGCGCTGTACGGCGCGGTGCTCGAGGGTGCCGCGCTGGGCGGCACGGCGATCGACCCCGAGGATCTGCGGCGGCTCGCGCGCGCGCTCGGCGAGCCCGACGACGCGGTCCGCGCCGCGGCCGAGGCCGCGCTCGCCGCGCTCGGGCCGGCGGCGACCGGCGAGCTGATCGCCGCCGCGGCGTGGGGCCGGCGCCGGGCGCGCGACCGCGCCGCGGAGTTGCTCGCCGAGCTGCCGGTCACCGCGGCGGCGATCGATCGGCTGATCGACGCC
>DATBBB010000251.1:0-12885 GCA_036271215.1 Kofleriaceae bacterium
GAGCGAATCTCTAAAGGGCGCAGGAACTTACTCACGAGGCCTGCAGGTGTCAACGCGCGATGGGACCATTGCCGAGCCGCAATGGTTGCCTGTGCCCCCCGGCCTCAGGCGCGCAACCGCACGCTCAGATCCCGACGGTGAGGCCCAGGCCCCACATCCCCGACGACGTATCGATGTGGCCGCCGGTGTTGTCGAGCGTGGCGCTGTGGAACGAGTAGTCGAGGAAGATCGATGCGTCGGCGAGGATCGCGTTGAGCCGGTACTCGATCCCGGCGCCGATCTGGTAGCCGTTGCCGCTGAAGTCGAACTTCGAGTCGTCGAGGCTCAGCCAGGTGCGCTCGACGCCGCCGCGCGCGAACCCTTCGAAGTTGTTGCCGATCGGCAGGTTGAGCTTGAGCGCGACCGATCCCTGGTAGACCGTCTGGTTGCCGCGCTGGGTCAGGACGTTGAAGCCGTCGAGCGCGCCCTCGAGCGACAGGTGGCCGAACCGGATCCCGGCGAGCCCGCGCGCGCTGCGGCCAAATGGTTTGGCCACCGAGTGCAGGCCGTCGTTGATCGACGGCTCGGTGCCGAGCGCCGCGCCAAGATAGCCACCCGCCGACGCCGTGGTGGAGATCACCATGAGACCTGCGATCGCGAACGGGAGGGCGCGCTTCATGACAAGCCTCCGCAAGCACGGTTCGTGCCGCGGGCAACTGGCTGAATTTTCTATCGTCAGGCTGAGTGTAGTCTCCCAACCTTCACAGGACCAGGACGTTAGTGGCGCATTCCGGCCGCGGGTCGGACCCGGGCCGCGACCACGGCCGGGTACAGCGTGGCCGCGACGCTGATCAGCACTCCCGCGCTCGCCGCCGCGAGCACCGAGATCGGATCGACGTGGATCGGCAGCTGATCGATGTAATAGACGTCCGGGTTGAGCGGCAGCCCGAACTTCTTACCGGCCCAGCAGAACAGCAGGCCCGTGCCGATCCCGAGCACGGTGCCGATCAGGCCGATCATCATGCCCTGGATCGCGAACAGCTGCAGGATCCCGAAGTCCGACGCGCCGAGCGTCTTGAGCAAGGCTATCTCGCGCTGCTTCTCGACCACGACCATGATCAGGTTGCCGAGGATCGAGAACGACGCGACCAGGATGACGATCCCGAGCACGAGGAACATCGCGATCTTCTCGAGCTTCAGGGCCGAGAACAGGCTGCGGTTGAGCTCCTTCCAGTCCTGGACCCGATAGCCCGGTCCGAACGACGCCTGGAACTGCGCGATGAACGCCTGGGTCTCGTCGGGGTTGGTGACCCGGACCTCGATGCCGTCGACCGCGTCGCCGCGATCGAGGAACTCCTGCAGCGAGTCGAGCGTGACGTAGACGTACTTGAGGTCGTACTCGTACATCCCGGTGAAGAACGTGCCGGCGACCCGGTAGTCGCGGTTGAACGGGATCGGCGTGCCGGTCGCATCGGGGTTCGACGGATCCGACAGCGGTGACACCACGCGGACTTCTTGCCCGGTGTAGAGGTGGGTCTGCTTGACCAGCTCCTTGCCGACCAGCATGCCGGGCAGCGCCTGGGTCCGCCGCGACAGCGACGGCGAGTCGAACGGGACGTCGATGACCTTGATGACCTCGCTGTCGGCGCCGAGGCTTTGGGCGGGCCGGCTGTAGTCGGCCGGCGGCTGGTCGCTGGTCACCAGGTCGGGCGGTGGCGGGTCGACGACCGGCGCGTGCGGCACGTGCGGCGTTGGCGGAGCCCCGGCCGGCTGATCGAGCTCGTGCGCGAGCTGATCGAGCGCCTTGGTGTCGGCGATCTTGTCGTCGAGCGCCTTGTCGTCGAGCGCCTTGTCGTCGAGCAGCTCGCCGTCGATGATCTGCTTGGCGTCGCCGCCGAACGGCGCGGCCGACCCTTGCGCCGCGCTGCCTGCCCCATGCGCGCTCCCTGCCCCATGCGCGCTGCCGCTGCCCGCCGCGCTGCCGCTGCCCGCCGCGCTGCCGCTGCCCGCACCGCCGTCCGCCGCGCCGGCCGGCTCGGCGATCGAGAAGTCGATCGGATCGCCCGGGGTCGGCATGTCGGGCGGCGGCGGATCGATGACATCGCCGGTGCGCGGGCGCTGCGGGACCCGCAGATCGTGGGCGTCGGGCACGATCGGCTCGAGCCGCTTCATCGCATCGGGGTCCTCCTTGAGATCGGCGACCAGGTCGGTGACCTTGCCGACCGTCTTGGGGTCGATCCCCTTGATGATCACGTTCATGCCGGTGTTGTTGGCGGCGACCACGACCTCGCTCACCGCGTACGGCGTCGAGGCGACCACGTCCGGCATGCGGTCGATCTTCGCCTTGACCTCGCGCCACTCGGTGAAGTCCCCGTCCTCGCGCGTGATCTGCAGGTGCGCGTTGGAGCCGAGGATCTTCTCGCGCAGGTCGGACTCGAATCCGCCCATCACCGACAGCACCATGACCAGCGCCGCGGTGCCGATCCACACCCCGCCGATCGGCACCGTGGTGAAGAACGTGAAGAACCCGCGCAGGAACCCGAAGAACATCGACAGCCCGGCGACCACGCCACCGAAGATCCCGACCCCGTTCAGTAGCTGCAGCGCGACCGCGCGGGTGCTGGTGGTGTCCATCGTCGCCAGCGACTCGAGATCGGGCTTGGCGATCCCGATCCCCGCCATGCCGCCGCCGCCGATCACGATCAGGCCGATGCCGATCCAGAACATCACGAACGCGGGCTTGGAGTGCTGCAGCACGCCGACCGCGATGACGCCCACTAAGAACACGAGCGCCGCGAGCTCGAGGATCCGCAGCGGGTGGCTGGTGCGCGCGTCGGGGGCGATCGCCAGGACCAGCAGCTGGAGCACCAGCAGCACGGCCGCGCCGGCGAGCAGCGCGCGCTTGGTCCGCGGCGTGACCTTGGTCTGGTCGACCAGCAGGTAGCGCCAGGCGACGAACGACTTGTAGCCCAGCCCGCGACGCGGCAGATCGTCGTCGGGGGGGCTCGGCCGTGAGTCTCGATTGGCTGCCATGGGCTATTCCGGCCGCATCAGCGGAAACAGGATCACGTCGCGGATCGACGCCTGCCCGGTCAGCAGCATCGCGATGCGATCGATGCCGAGGCCCTCGCCCGCCGTCGGCGGCAGCCCGATCTCGAGCGCGCGGCAGTAGTCCTCGTCGAAGTCCATGGTCTCGTCGGCGCCCACGGCCTTGGCGCGCATCTGGGCGATGAACCGGGCGCGCTGGTCATCGGGATCGTTGAGCTCGGAGAACCCGTTGCCGAACTCGCGGCCGTGGATGAACACCTCGAACCGATCGCAGAACGCCGGATCCTTGTCATTCTTGCGCGCCAGCGGCGACACCGCGATCGGGTACTCGGTGAGGAACGTCGGCTGGACCAGCTTGGGCTCGGCGGTGACTTCGAACATGAGGTACCCGAGGTGGCCGGCGGAGATCCGGCGCGCCTCTGCATCGGGATAGCGCTCGATCAGGCCGCGCGCCAGTCCGGGGCGCTGGCCCGGATCCTTGAACTGCGCCTTTCGGTCGTCGGTCATCACCCCGACATCCACCCCGTCCTGGGTGATCCCGGACAGCGGGTTCAGCAGCACGCGCAAGACGTCCACCGCCGGGATCCCGGCCGCGATCGCGGCCTCGGCGGCAAACTCCGGATCCTCGAACACCCGGCTGGCCTCGGCTACCCCGCCGAGCTCGCGCACGGCGTCGCGGATCGTCAGCCGCCGCCACGGCGCCGCGAGCTCGATCTCGGCGCCGTCCCATTCGATCCGGGTCCCGCCCGCGACGTCGTTCGCGAGCTCGACGAACATCGCCTCGGTCAGGTCCATCAGGTCGGTGTACGTCGCGTACGCCTGGTAGAACTCGAGCATCGTGAACTCGGGGTTGTGCTTGCGCGACAGCCCCTCGTTGCGGAAGTTGCGGTTGACCTCGTAGACCCGCTCGAACCCGCCGACCACGAGGCGCTTCAAGTACAGCTCGGGCGCGATCCGCAGGTAGAGATCCAGGTCGAGCGCGTTGTGGTGGGTCTGGAACGGCCGCGCCGCCGCGCCGCCGATGATCGAGTGCATCATCGGGGTCTCGACCTCGAGGAAGTTGCGGGCATCGAGGAACCGCCGGATCCCGCTGACGATCCGCGACCGCTTGCGGAACACCTCGCGGACGTCGGGGCTGACCGCGAGGTCGACGTAGCGCTGGCGGTAGCGCAGCTCGACGTCGGTCATGCCGTGCCACTTGTCGGGCAGCGGGCGCAGCGACTTGGTCGCGATCCACAGCCGCCGGGCGAGGATCGACAGCTCGCCGCGCTTGGTCCAGAACGCCGGGCCCTCGGCGACCACGATGTCGCCGGCGTCGAGCTGCGGGACGACCTGGGCGAAGTCGTTCGCGTCGAGGTGGTCGACGTTGACGTAGAGCTGCAGATCGCCGGTGGCGTCGCGCAGCGGGACGAACACGGTCTTGCCGAACCCGCGCTTGCCGATCGCGCGGCCGGCGACGCGCAGGATCTCGCCGTCGATCGGGACGATGCCGTCGCCGTCCGCCTTGGGCCTGGGCTCGGCCTTGGGCTCGGCCCTGGGCTCGGCCTTGACGCCGGGCGCGCGCGGCGCCGGTGGCTCGACCGCCGGCTGGGTCGACTGGTAGCGCGCGCGGACCTCGGCGAGCGAGATCGCCGGGCCGATGTCGTTGCGGTACGGATCGCTGCCGGCGGCGCGCAACGCCGCTGCCTTGACCCGCCGCTCATCCATGATGCGATCGAGGGTCTTCTCTGGCGGCTGCTCGGGCGTACGCGACGACATGGCGCCGCACCATACCCGATCTCCGCGTGGTATCACGCGAGCATGAAGCGTCTCCTCGCGATCGCGATCGTCCTCGCGGCGTGCGACCGGAAACCCGCCGATTCCTCCGCGCCGGGAACCACCGGTGGGTCCGGCCCGCCGACCACGCCGGCCGGCAGCGCGACGGGGTCGGGGTCCGCGGGGTCGGGGACGCCGGGGACGCCGGGGGCGCCGGGGGCGCCAGGGAGCGATGGATCCGGCGGCGGCGCGGCCGGGACCGCGGCGGCCGATCCGTGCAGCAAGGCGCACCCCGAGGGTGGCATGACGATGCCGTGGATCACCGACGATCTGCCATCCGCGCTGGCGTGCGCGCGGCAGCGCAAGGTCCCGGTGATGGTCGATCTGTGGGCGCCGTGGTGCCACACCTGCCTGTCGATGAATTCGACCGTGTTCACCGACCCGTCGTTCAAGCCCGACGTCGACCGGTTCGTGTTCGCCGCGCTCGACACCGACAAGGAGGTCAACGCCGCCGCGGTGGCGACCTTCCCGCTGTCGGCGTGGCCGACGTTCTACATCATCGGCCGGGACCCGACGACCCGGCAATCCGACGCCGTGCTCGCCCGGTTCGTGGGCTCGGCGAGCCTGGCCCAGTTCCACAGCTTCCTCGAGACCGGGCTGCGCGCCCAGCAAGGCGGCGCGGCCGGCGCGGACGGCAAGCTGCTCGAGGCCGAGCGCCAGATCGCGGCCAAGAACTACGGCGGCGCCGAGCAGAACCTGGCATCCGCGCTGCTGATGGCCCCGGCGGACTGGCCGCGCCGGCCCGACGTGATGACCTCGCTGGTCACGAACCGCGCCAAGCGCAAGGACTTCGCCGGCTGCATCGAGCTATCGGACCAGATGGATCAGACCGGCAACGCCGCCGCGGCGACCGACTTCCTGGTGACCGCGCTCGGCTGCGCGGACCAGCTCCAGGACGACCCGGCGTACACCGCGAAGATCAAGCGGCTGCGCACGCGCGCCGCGGCCCGGCTGACCAAGCTGGTCGCCGACACCACAGCGCCGCTGTCGGTCGACGATCGGTCCGACGCGCTCGCCACGCTGCGCGAGGTCCAGGATCAGCTCGGCAAGCCGGCCGACGCGAAGGCGACCGCCGAGAAGCAGCGCGCCCTGCTCGACGACGCCGCGGCCAAGGCACCGACCCCGATGGCGGCGATGACCTACAACTGGCAGCGCTGCGACGTCTACAATTACCTCAGCGTGCCGCTCGACCTGGTCCCGGCGCTCGAGAAGTCGGCCAAGGATCTGCCGGACGAGTACGACCCGCGCGCCCGGCTCGGCTGGCTCTACCTCAAGGCCGACAAGCTGCCCGAGGCGGCCCGGTGGACCGACGAGGCGCTGCGCATGGTGTACGGGCCGCGCAAGGCGCGCCTGATCGCGCAGCGCGCCGAGATCGCCGCCAAGCAGCACGACGCGGCCGGGGAGAAGCGCTACCGCAAGGATCTGGTGGCGCTGTGGGAGGCGATGCCGCCCGGCCAGGCCAGCCCCGAGGCGCTGGACAAGGCGCGGACCGAGCTCGCCGCGATCGATCCCGCGGCGGCCGGCTCGGGGGCCGGATCCGCGGCCGGGTCGGCCACCGCGAAGCCGGGCTCGTCGGAGCTGCTCGTTCCGCCCCTGACGAAGGAGATGAAGAGCCAGAAGTAGGCCGCGGTAAGCTGCGGCGTCAGCGGCAGCCGCGCAGATCGATCTCGACCCGGTTGGTCGGCGGCTCGGGGATCTGGTCGAGCATGTACACGGCGGTCGACACCATGATGATGCGGCGGTGCGCGTCGAGCCCGTGCGCGACCAGCGCCTCCTTGACTGCCTCGACCCGGTGGATGCCGAGATCCGGCGGCTCGATCCGCGCCGAGTCGGCGGAGATGATCACGCGCGCGGAGTCGGCGAACCGCCGGCTGTCCTGGACGACGCGATCGATCGTCGCGCGGCCGGCGCGCGGGATCACCGACGAGTTATCGGCGAACACGATCACCGGGGTCCGGGGATCGGGGCAATCGCCGGGGCGCACGCCGTCGGTCGCGAGGCATGCATCGGGGAACAGCGGGCAGCGTGGCTCGCCGGTCGGCTCGGCGCGATCCTCCAGATCGCTCGCCTCGGGCCCTGCCCCGCCACACGCCGCGCCGGCATCGCGGGCCGCACACGCGGGCGACGACGGCACCACCGAGCCGGTCAGCACCGGCGGTGGCGGCGCGGTCGTGCCGCAACCTGCCAGGATCGCAGCCGCGGCGATCACTGCAGTCGTCACGCGCTCTCGATTACCCACAACCTCCGCATTATACCGTGGGTGTGGGAATTCCGCTCCTTTCCGGAGACCGCGCAGGAATGACCGGCCGCCCCGGCGCGGTATGGAGAGGCGATGCGTCCTCGGTTGTCTCTGGCGTCGCTCGGGTTCGCGGTCGTGGGGCTCGGCGCGAGCATCGCGAGCCTGATCGACTATCTCGGTGACAGCGCGACGTTCTGCGCCGAGTCCGGCTGCAACACCGTCCGCGAGTCGCTGTGGGCTCACCCGCTCGGCATCCCGATGCCGGTGCTCGGCATCGCGTTCTACGCCGCCGCGCTCGGGCTCGGCTTCGTCGACACGCCGCGGGCGGCCCGGCTGCGCCGCGGGCTCGCGGTCGCCGGCGCCGGCTGGGCGATCTTCTTGATCGTGCTCCAGGCGTCGGTGATCGGCGCGTGGTGCAAGCTCTGCATGGTCGCCGACCCGGCGGCGATCGGCTACGCGGTCCTGGTGCTCGCCGGGGCCACGGCGCTGCGGCCGACCCTGGCGCGCGGGCTCGCCGTGATCCCCGCGGTCGGCGCGGCGGTCGCGCTGCTCGCGCTGATCACGCACGACCCGGCGCCGGCGGATCCGGGACCGTCAGGCTCGCCCGGCACGGCCGCCCTGGGAGCGACCGGATCGGCGCAGCCCGCGGTCCCGGCGTTCGTCACCCAGGCCCAGATCCCCGGCGCGGCGACCGTGGTCGAGGTCGTCGACTTCGAGTGCCCGTTCTGCCGCCGCATGCAGGACCGGCTGGCGGCCGCGATCGCGCAGGCGACCGGGCCGGTGCATGTCGTGCGCAAGATGCTGCCGCTGCAGATCCACTCGCACGCGATGCCCGCTGCGCTCGCCTACTGCTGCGCCGACGCCCAGGGCAAGGGCGACGCGATGGCCGCCGCGCTGTTCGCCGCCAAGCCCGACGAGCTCAGCGCCGAGGGCTGCGAGAAGATCGCCGCCAGCGTCGGCTGCGATCTCGAGCGCTACCGCGCCGACCTGCCCGGGGCCGAGGCCCGGGTCGCCGCCGAGATGGCCGAGGCCCGCGCCGCCGGCATCCACTCGCTGCCGACCGTGTTCATCGCCGGCGAGCGGATCGTCGGCGCCCGCAAGTCGACCGAGGAGCTGACCGCGCTGCTCGACCGCGGCCGCTAGCTACGTACTTACGTACCTAGATACAGATGTACGGGTCTTTGCAGCTGTCGTACAGTGCGCCCTGCTCGCAGTAGAAGCTCGCGCACTGGCTGTAGCCGTCGCACGGCGTGCTGTCGGTCAGCGGCGCCACGCACATGCCGTTGGCGCCGTTCATGTCGAACATGCAGAACGCATCGCCGCCGCACTCGTTATCGCACGGCATACCGAGCGTCGGCTGCGGGCGGCACAGGTGGCTCGTCGGATCGCACTCGATGCTGGACGCGCACTCGTTGCCGTTGGGGCACGCGTCGCCCGGCAGCCCGAGCGCCACGCACAGGTGGCTGGTCGCATCGCATCGGAGGTTGACGTCCGCGCACCGCAGGTACGGGCAGGCATCGCCGGCGTGACCGAGCGCGTGGCAGTGGCCCGGGGTCTGGGCGTTGGCCCCGACGCAAGCCAGGCCATCGCCGCACTCGCGATCGCTGCCGCACGCGGCGCTGTCGGCGCCCGGCTTGTGGCACGTCAGGTCGGTCCCGCACACCAGGCCGTCGGCGCAGTCGGTGCCCTTGGCACACGCGCCGCCCGCCTTCGCCGGATCCTGGGTCGCCCGGCAGGTCCCGACGCAGCACGCCTTCTCCGGACAGTCATCCGGCAGGTTGCAAGTGCCCGACGCGCACTCGGTGTCGAGCGAGCAGCTGTCGCCACCCTTGACCGTGCCGGTGTACATCTCGGTGCACTCCGCCGGCGGGATGTGCGTGTCGTGCGCGGTGAGATCGCAGCTCTGCTTGGTGATCGCGTCGATGCACTGCTGGGCGCGCTCGCCGTCGTACTTGATCTTGCCGGCGGTGATCCCGGCGGCCACGCTCGGATCCGACACCACGCGGGCGTTCGTGTTGCACGTCGCCTCGTCGGGGAAGGTCTTGCAGCGCGCGGCGCGCGCGCACTGGGCTTGCGATAGCTTGAGATCGAAGTCGGTGGACGCGACCGTGGCCCCGCTGCTGCAAGCGGCCACGGCACCCACGACCCAACCCACGACACAGAGGACGGCACAGAGACGCAACATGCGGCGCCGAGCCTACTGTGAAGCGCGCCGCGAAGGGCGGCTGTTTCGACGTGGCGCGGTGCAAGCGCGGCCTGCGTCACCTTGTGCGGCAGCCCGATCGTCCCGAACGGTGGCGACGGTGGCGACGGTGGCACCCGAGGGGCGTTCCGCCCCGGCCGGTGACCCGAGGGGCTACTCGGCGACTTCGCGCAGCTTGCGGAGCATCTCGCGGGCCTCGTCGCAGTGCTGCTGGCCGTCCTTGAGCGACTGGCGGATCAGCTCGAAGCTGGCGCGCGGGATGTTCTGCGCGTACTGCTCGAACTCACCCTCGGCGGCCATGACCTCGATCCGCAGGCTCGACAGCAGATCGTTGAGCTGGGCCGAGGTGTCCGCCGTGGCGGCCGCGATCTCGAGCGCGCGCCGGACCTTGATGCTGCCGGCCTCGAGCGTGAGCTGCTGCTCGGCGCGATCGAGCTTGTTCTTGAGGTTGTCGCGCTCGATCTCGATCATCGAGAGGTCGTTCTCGAGATCCTCCATGCGGCGCGCGGTGTCCTGGTTGAACTTGTTGGTCCGGTAGACCCGGAGCTCGGTCTGCAGCTGCTCGACGCGGCGGCGCAGCACGCGGATCTCGACGTCGGACTCGCTCGGCCCGGCGCTGATCGGCGGGGACGACACCGGCTGCGGCGCGACCACCGGCTGGGGGGCCGAGACCGGCAGCTGCGCCGCACCGACCGCCGACACGTGGCCGGTCGGGGCGACCGCCGGCGTGGGCCCCATCGCCGGGTACTGCATCATCGGCTGGCCGTCGGCCGCCTGGTTGGTATCGACGAACCGCAGCCACAGGCTACCGCACCGCACGGCATCGCCGTGCTTGAACATGTGGCTCTGGACGCGCTGCTCCTGGAAGTAGACGCCGTTCGCCGAGCCTAGATCCTCGAGGATGTAGCCGCCGCCGCCCCAGAACACCCGCGAGTGATGGCGCGACACCATCGCGTCATCGGTGCGGATCGCGCAGTCCATGGCGCGGCCGAGCCTGATCTCGGAAGAGGTGAGATCGAGAGATCCCTCGATGCCCTGTGCATCGCGCCAGAGGAGCCGGGCCACGTAAGGAAAAAGGTAAGCCAGGCCGGCTGGATCCACAAGTTCGCTACTGGGGATCGCACCGGCATGCTAAGTGAGCCGCCATGTGCGGCGTCTTTGGGATCCACGGGCACGACGAGGCGGCAAACATCGCCTACCTGGGCCTGCACGCGCTTCAGCACCGGGGCCAGGAGTCGGCGGGGCTGGTGGCGGTCGACGACGACCGGATCCGGCGCCACGTCGCAATGGGCCTGGTTTCGGACGTTTTCAACCGTGAGGTGCTGGCCGGGCTGCCGGGATCGACCGCGGTCGGCCACGTCCGGTACTCGACCGCCGGGAGCTCGGAGCTGCGCAACGCCCAGCCGTTCCTGTTCGAGTACGCCGGCGGCCAGCTGGCGATCGCCCACAACGGCAACATCGTGAATGCCAACGAGTTACGGGCCGAGCTCGACGCATCCGGATCGATCTTCCAGACCAACAGCGACACCGAGGTGATCGTCCACCTGATGGCCAAGGCCCGCGAGCCGGACGTCCTGGGCAAGCTCATGGCGGCGCTCCGGCGGGTCCGTGGAGCTTATTCACTGGTGCTGCTGACCCACGACGCCAAGATGATCGGCGTCCGCGATCCGAACGGGTTCCGGCCGCTGGTGATCGGCCGGCTGAAGGACGCGTTCGTGCTATCGAGCGAGACCTGCTCGTTCGACCTGATCGAGGCCGAGTATATCCGCGACGTCGAGCCGGGGGAGATCGTCGTGATCGACAAGGGCGGGATGACGTCGCACCGGCTGCCGGAGACCGCGGCACCCACGTTCTGCGTATTCGAGCACGTCTACTTCGCCCGGCCGGACAGCTTCCTGAACGGCAAGTCGGTCTACCGGGCGCGCGAGAAGCTCGGCAAGCGGCTGGCGCAGGAGGCGCCGGTGGTCGCCGATGTCGTGATCCCGGTCCCCGACTCCGGCGTCCCGGCCGCGGTCGGGTACGCCAACCAGGCCAAGATCCCGTTCGAGATGGGCCTGATCCGCTCGCACTACGTCGGCCGGACGTTCATCGAGCCGCAGGACTCGATCCGCCACTTCGGCGTGCGGCTCAAGCTCTCGGTGGTGCGCGCGATCGTCGACGGCAAGCGGGTCGTGGTCGTCGACGATTCGCTGGTCCGCGGCACCACGTCGCGCAAGATCGTGAAGATGCTGCGCAATGCCGGCGCGCGCGAGGTCCACCTCCGGATCAGCGCGCCGCCGACCACGCACCCGTGCTTCTACGGGATCGACACGCCGACCCGCAGCGAGCTGGTCGCCTCGTCGCACACCATCGAGGAGATCGGCCGTTACGTCACGTGTGACTCGCTCGCCTACCTGTCCCACGAGGGCATGATGCAGGCGGTCGGCACCGAGGGCGGTGGCTCGGGCTATTGCTCGGCCTGCTTCACCGGCAAGTACGCCGTCCCGCTCGGCCCGCTCGGGACATCGGAGCTTGTCCAGCTGCGGCGAGCCAGGGTATAGGCAAGCCATGGGACTGGAATCTGTCGATGTTCGCGCGGTGCGGACGCAGCTGAAGGAGCTCGGCCAGAAGGTCGACGAGCTCCGGAGGTTACTTTGACGTCGATCACAAGCGCCTGAAGATCGAGGAGCTCGATTCGATCGCCGCCCGGCCGACGTTCTGGGACGATCAGAAGAAGGCGCAGACCCTGTTGCGCTCGAAGAAGGAGCTGGAGCACGTGGTCGGCAGCTACGACGCGCAGCTGCGCGCGCTGTCGGACGCCGAGGTCCTGCTCGAGCTCGCGGAAGAGGCGAGCGACGAGGCGAGCGCGCGCGAGGCCCAGGCCAGCGTGGCCCAGGTCCGCAAGGCGCTCGATGACCTCGAGTTCAAGCGCATGCTGTCCGGCGAGCTCGACGGCGGCGGCGCGATCGTCCAGATCACGTCGGGTGCCGGCGGGGTCGACGCCTCGGACTGGGCGCAGATGCTGATGCGCATGATGATCCGCTACGCCGAGCGCAAGGGCTGGAAGGTCGAGGTCCTCGACGAGACCCCGGCCGAGGAAGCCGGGATCAAAGGTGCCACGTTCACCGTGGCCGGCGACTACGCCTACGGCCTGCTCAAGGCCGAGAACGGCGTGCACCGGCTGGTCCGGGTGTCGCCGTTCGACGCCAACGGCCGGCGCCAGACCTCGTTCGCGGCGGTGACGATCACCCCGGACATCAACGACGACATCGAGGTCGACATCAACGAGGTCGACCTCAAGATCGACACCTACCGCGCCGGCGGCGCGGGCGGCCAGCACGTCAACAAGACCGACTCGGCCGTCCGGATCACGCACATGCCGACCGGCATCGTCGTCCAGTGCCAGAACGAGCGCAGCCAGCACTCGAACAAGGCCAAGGCGATGAAGCTGCTGCGCGCGCGGATCTACGACTACGAGGTCGCCAAGCGCGAGGCCAAGGCCGCCGAGGATGCCAAGGCGCGCCTCAAGATCGAGTGGGGCTCGCAGATTCGCAGCTACGTGCTGTTCCCCTACCAGCAGGTCAACGATCACCGTACCGAGCTCAAGACCTCGAACGTCGAG